>JALOLC010000085.1 GCA_025456175.1 Acidobacteriota bacterium
GGACGGCGCCCTGCTGTTCAACGCCGACACCAACCAGACCCACGTGATCAACTCCACCGGCCTGTTCATCTGGCGGCTCTGCGATGGCGCCAGCGACGTGCCGGCGATCGTCGCCGCCATCGAGCAGGCGTTCGAGGACGTGCCGACGGCCAAGGTGCAGGCCGAAGTCGAGGCGTTCATCGCCAGCATGCGCGCCATCGGCTTCCTGGTGGCTCCGGAAACCAAGGCATGACGACGACAGCCGCCGCCCCCGGCGCCGCGACCATCCCCCCGCCCAAGAGCGTCAACATCGCCATCACCGGCAAGTGCAACCTGAAGTGCCGCTACTGCTTCTACGCCAACGAGATGGAGGGGCTGAAGGACCTGCCGACCGCGGCCTGGCTGCGGCTCTTCGACCAGCTGGGGGAGATCGGCGTCCGCGACTCCTGCATCAGCGGCGGCGAACCGTTCATCCACCCCGACTTCTTCGACCTCCTCGACGGCATGATCGCCAACCGCCTGCGCTACAGCGTCCTGAGCAACGGCACGCTGATCGACGAGAAGCTGCTGCAAAAGTTCGAAACCGGCAAGCGCCGGCTGCGCCTCGACTACATCCAGGTCTCCATCGACGGCTCCAACGCCGCCATCCACAACCAGAGCCGGCCCGGCTCGTTCGACAGGGCGCTGCGCGGCCTGCGGCTGCTGAAGGAGGCCAAGTTCCCGGCGAACGTGCGCGTGACCATCACCCGCCACAACCTCGACGACCTGGAAAACATCGCCAAGCTGCTGCTCGAGGACGTCGGGCTGAATTCCTTCGGCACCAACGAGTCCATGCCCCTCGGCTCGGGCTGCCGCAGCGACGCCGACATGTCGCTGTCGGCGCCGGAGAAGCTGAAGGCCATGGCCACCATCGGCCGGCTGCTGCGGCGCTACCCCGGGCGGCTGAACGCCGCCGCCGGCCCCCATTCCAAGCGCAAGACCTACGGCGAGATGGCCAGCGCCATCCGCCGCGGCGAAAAGACCGCCCCCTGGATGGGCACGCTGAATTCCTGCGGCTGCATCTTCAACCGCTGCGACGTCCTGCACGACGGCGCCATCGTCCCCTGCTGCATGCTGCCCACCCTGGTCATGGGCAACATCCAGCGCGATTCGCTGCTCGACATCTGGCGCCACCACCCGACGCTGCGCGCCCTGCGCGAGCGGCGGCGCATCCCCATGAACGAGGTGCCGGGCTGCGAGTCCTGCTCCTTCACCCCCTACTGCAACGGCGGCTGCCCGGGCCTGGCCCACGCTCTGACCGGCGAGGTCAACCGCGCCAACCCCGAGGACTGCCTGCGCAAGTTCCTCCTGGAGACCGGGAGCGGGCGCGACCTGCTCGCCTGACGCCCGCGCCGCTTCCCCCTGCCGCCCCGGCACGGGGGCTACCGCCCGGCGGCGGAATGGGCTATAATAGCGACGAATGAAATCCTGGCTCGCTTACCTGAAGGACGCGCTGGCCCGCCGCCTGCCCGAGGACAAGATCGCCGCCCAGTCCCGCGGCAAGGAGTGGCGAGCCAACCTGAAGAACATCACCCCCTTCATCCGCCGCCACTGGCGCAAGGGGGCGCTGGGGGCGGCGCTCATCCTGCTGGGTTCGCTGCTGGCCTTCCCCGGCCCGCTGATCAACCGCTTCCTGATCGACAAGGTCATCCTGGGCCGGCAGCTGTCCCTGCTGCTGGGCGTGATGCTGCTCCTGGTGGCGATCAAGGTCATGGGCATCGTGATCGGCGTCCTGCAGCAGTATTTCTTCATCCGCTTCGAGCAGCACGTGATGCTCGACATCCAGCAGGCCCTGTTCGACCGCACCCTGCGCCTGCCCAAGTCCTTCTTCGACGAGAAAGAGACCGGCTACCTGATGTCGCGCCTGCTGGGCGACGTGGGCGGCCTGCGCTGGTTCTTCTCCTCGACCCTCATCCACATCGTCACCTCGGTGATCCGCTTCGTCGGCGGCGCCGCCTTCCTGCTCTACCTCAACTGGCGCCTGGCCCTGGCCGTACTGCTGGTGCTGCCGTTCATGTTCCTGGCGGTGCGCTTCTTCGGCCGCAAGCTCCGCATCCTGAGCCATCACGGCATGGAGCGCCAGGCCGAGGTCTTCCAGACCGTGCAGGAATCGCTGGCCCAGACCTCGCTGATCAAGGCCTTCGCCACCGAGAAGCGCACGCTGAACTCGCTGATGGGCAAGTTCCGCGCCTCGCAGCAGCTGGGCATGGAGCAGAACTCCCTGGGCTCGCTGGCCAACCTGGTCATCGGCTTCGGCCCCGACCTGGCCGGCCTCATCGTCATGGCCGGCGGCGCCTACCTGATCATCCGCGGGCAATGGACCATTGGCTCGCTGCTGGCCTTCCAGTCCTACGTCGGCTTCGTCTTCGGGCCGGCCCACTTCCTGGCCACGGCCAACTTCCAATGGCAGGGAGCCGTCGCCTCACTGGAGAGGGTCTCGGCCCTGTTCGACGTGGTCCCCGAGGAGAGCTCGGGCCAAGGGGTCAAGGCCGAGCGCCTGGAAGGCGCCGTGGAGTTCAGGGACGTGTCGTTCTCCTACAACGGCCGGGAGACGGTTCTGGACCGGGTCTCGTTCTCGGTCCGCGCCGGCGAGCACGTCGCCATCGTCGGCCCCAGCGGCGTGGGCAAGACCACGCTGGTCAGCCTGCTGCTGCAGTTCTACCGGCCGCAGCAGGGGGCGGTCCTGGTCGACGGCCGGACGGCAAGCGACTACGAGCTGAACTCGCTGCGCCGGCGCATCGGCTACGTGCCGCAGTCGCCGACGCTGCTCTCCGGCTCCATCGACGACAACCTGCGCTACGGCGACCCGCAGGCCACCGCGGCCCAGGTCGAGTCCGCCGCCCGGGCCGCCGGCATCCACGACTTCATCGCCTCCCTGCCCCAGGGCTACCAGTCCCTGGTCGGCGAGCGCGGGGTCAACTTCTCCGAGGGGCAGAAGCAGCGCCTGGCCATCGCCCGCGCCCTGGTCAAGGACCCCGACATCGTGGTCCTCGACGAGCCGACCTCCTCCCTGGACTCCCAGACCGAGGCCTCGATCTTCGCCTCGCTGCCCGACATGCTGCGCGGCAAGACGCTGTTCATCATCGCCCACCGCCTGAGCACCATCCAGCAGTCCGAGCGCATCCTCTGCTTCAACGACAAGGGGCTGGTCGGAGCGGGCAGCCACGACGAGCTCCAGGGGAATTGCGGCTACTATCAGAAATTGCTGGCCAGCCAGACGCCGCCGGCCTGACCGGGGCTACAGGCCGATCAGCGCCTGCACCAGCCGGGAAACCGGCTGGGTGACAAAATCGAAAAAATTGAAAAAAACGCCGGCCAGAATCAGGATGAATCCATAGGGCTTGACGTCTTCATACGCCGAAAGCGCGTCCCCATCCAGGAAGAGCTCGGCCGCGGCCGCTCCGGCCAGCGGCGGGATGGGCAGCAGGTTGAAAACGGCCAGGCAGGCGTTGTTCAGGCAGAACGCCGGGAGCACCTGCAGCAGGAGCGGCGAGGCCATCCAGCCGGCGCTGTTCAGGCCGCGGGCCAGGCCGATGCCGGCCAGGGCCAGCAGGAGTCCGGCTGCCGGGCCGGCCAGGGCGATCCGCAGCCCGTCGCGGCGGGGACGGCGCAGCTTGTCCGGATCGGGTTCCAGCGGCCGGGTCCAGCCCAATGCCGGCACATGCCGCCACAGCAGGAACGCGGGCAGCAGGACGCTGCCGATCCAGTCGACGCGGGCGAAGGGATTCTCGGCCGAGCGCTGCCGGTCGGCGGCTAGCGCATCGCCGCAGCGACGCGCCATCCAGACGCGGGCCAGGTCGTGAAGGCGCAGGGAAAGGAGAACGAGGGCGAAATTCAGACCCAGATAAAAATAGCTCCTCACGGCCGGGCTATGGGTTTAGTTGACAAGAACCTTATCTACAGCTGGTTGAAGAGCGTCATCTGCTCCTTGACCCAATCGGGTATCTTGGAGGCATAGAGGGAATCGTGGGAAAGCCCGACGATATTCTTGTTGATCTCGTCGGGGGTGTTTCCCTTGAAGGTGAATTTCTTGTCCTTGGACAATAAACCGATGATCGGGCCGCAGCCTCTCGGCACCTTGCACAGTTCCGTTTCAGGCACAGGGCAACCCAAGACGACGTCTTTTTTCTTTTTTTCGTCGTAAAAACGAATGATGATCAATTCGGGAGTGACCGCAAGCAGTTCGCCCTTGAATTTCTGGTCCTGAATCGTGACTCGGACCTTCCGGCCCTCGGCCCCGCCGCTGACTATGGGCCTGCAGATACAAGCAGAAAGAATTACTATAACCGAAAGCAATAAAATTATTTTTTTCATTGCGCGCCTCCCATCTTTTTCTATGTATCATAAAGAAAAACGATTTGCAAGCCGCGGGAATGGAATTCGTCCCAAAAACCCGGCCGGAACGGAAGCGCGCCCAAGCGCCCGGCGATTGCAATCCTGGCCCCGGACAGGGTATAATCCGTTCTATCCCAAGCCATGAAAAGGAGACGCCCATGCGCGGCAAGGTCTTTCTCTATTGTCTGTTGAGCGCGGCCATCTCGCTGCACGCCGTGGAGGGGATGTTCTCCCTGAACGGCATCACCCCCTCCCTGGCCGCCGACATGAAGGCCCTGGGCTGCCGCTTCGACCCCGGCGGCATCTGGAAGCCGGGCGAGAAGTGCCTGGCCATGGCCGTGGTCAATCTCGGCGCCACCGGCTCGTTCGTCTCGGCCGACGGCCTGATCGTCACCAACCACCACGTGGCCTTCGGCGCCGTGCAGAGCCTCTCCTCGCCCGAGCGCAACTACATCCGCGACGGCTTCCTGGCCGCCGGCCGCGAGCAGGAGATCCCCGCCCCCGGCTACAGCGTCCGGGTGATGACCGGCCTCGAGAACGTCAGCGCCCGCTTCCGTCCCGCCCTGAAGGCGGGGCTGGACGGCGCCAAGCGCCTGCGCCGGATCGAGAGGATCGCCAAGGAGCTGGTCGCCGAGGGCGAACGAACCCCGGGCAACGAATGCCTGGTCGCCCGCTTTGACGGCGGCGGCGAGTTCTACCGGGTCACCTACTTCAAGATCCGCGACATGCGCGTGGTCTACGTGCCGGCGCGCTCGGTCGGCGAGTACGGCGGCGAAATCGACAACTGGATGTGGCCGCGCCACACCGGCGACTTCTCCTTCCTGCGCGCCTACGTGGGCCGCGACGGCCGTCCGGCCAGCTACGCCCCCGACAACGTCCCCTTCCGGCCGCTGCATCATTTCCCCATCGCCCGGACACCGCTGCGCGCCGGCGACTTCGCCCTGATCCTGGGCTACCCCGGCACGACCAAGCGCTGGCTCACGGCAGCCGAGGTGGCCAACGAGTTCGAGGCCAACTATCCCGGGCGCATCGCCCTGCTGGAGCAGTACATCGCTCTGCTCGAGCGGATCTCGACCGCCGGCGAGGCGGTGAAGATCAAGAACGCCGGTGTGCTGAAGGGACTCTACAACTCGATCAAGAACAACCGCGGCCTGCTCGCCGGATTGCGGCAGAACGCGGTCCTCGAGCGCAAGCGGGCCGCCGAGAAGGAACTGGCGGCCTTCGTCGCCGCCGATCCCGGGCGGCGGAAAAAGTTCGGCCAGGTCCTGGCCGACAGCGAGCGCCTGGCCGCGCAGGAGCGGGAGTTGATCCCGCTGGTTGTGGTCATGAACTGGCTCACCCGCGGCTGCCGCATGCTCGACTGGGCGCTGACCCTGAACCGCTGGGGACGGGAAAAGGCCAAGAAGGACATGGATCGCCAACCGGGGTACATGGAGCGCGACATCGCGGCCAGGAAGGAGCGCCTGCCCGTCAGCCAGCGCAACCTCGACCTGGAGACCGACAAGGCCGTGTTCGCCTTTTTCCTGGACAGGCTGCTGGCCGCCGACAGCGGGGGCTTCTTCAAGGACCTGCGGCTGGAGATCGCCAAGGCGCCCGGCGGCCGCAGCGACGCCTTTGTCGCGGCCCTCTACCGGGACAGCCAGCTGGCCAGCCTGGACTTCAAGATGAGGATGTTCGCCGCCGACGCCAAAGCCATGGCCGCCTCGGGCGACGCCCTCCTTGCCCTGGCCGCGCGCCTGCAGCCGGCCATCGACGCCTTCAACCGCCGCCGCGACGCCGTCGCCGGCAGCTGGCTGGGCGTGAAGCCCCTCTATATCGAGGCCATGCGCCAGCTGCACCCCGACCGGCCGCGCTATGCTGACGCCAACTCCACGCTGCGCTTCAGCTATGGCCGGGTCGAGGGCTACGCGCCGCGCGACGCCGTGCGCTATTCCCCCTTCACCACCCTGGAGGGCGTCCTGGCCAAGAACAGCGGCGAACCCCCCTTCGCTCTCGAGGAGCGTTTCATCGCCGCCGCCGGCGCCGGCCGCGCCCCCTATGTGGACCCGGAGCTGGGCGATGTGCCCGTGAACTTCCTGACCAGCAACGACTCGACCGGCGGCAACTCGGGCAGCCCGGTGCTCAATGCCGACGGCGAGCTGGCCGGGATCCTCTTCGACGGCAACTACGAATCGCTGGGCAGCGACTTCCTGTACCGGCCCGACATCACCCGCTCCATCCACGTCCACATGCACTACGTCCTTTTCGTGGCCGACCGCGTCGACCGGGCCGCGGCCCTGCTGCGCGAGCTGGGAATCGATTAATGGAAAAAATCGCCCTGCTGTTCAATCCCAGCTCCGGCAAGGGGCGGGCCACGCAGAAGCGCCGCGCCCTGCAGCGCTCCCTGAAGGAGCACGGGATCGCCCACGACTGGTTCGAATCGCGCCACGAGGACGACCTGCGCGACCTGGTGGCCGTGACCGCTGCCGACTACCCCACCCTGGTGGCCGCCGGCGGCGACACCACGATGCTGATCGTGATCAACGAGCTGATGCGCCTCAAGGCCGACAACGCCCTGGGCATGATCGGTCTGGGCTCCTGCAACGACGTGGTGCGCGAATTCGACGTGCACACCATGAAGAAGGCCTGCCTGGCCATCCGCCGCAACCGCCCGCGGCAGATCGACCTGGGCGCGGTGCGCGACGGGAAAAAGGTGCTGCGCTATTACCCGGGCCAGGCCTCCATCGGCCTGGCCGTGCTGGTCAACCAGTACGTGGAGCGGGTGGTGCGGCGCAACCCGCGCCTGGGCAAGTACCAGACCCTGTCGGGCCTGCATGGCGCCTGGCGGGCCTGTCGCTCGGCCGAGGTGCCGATCGGGCTGGAGGTGGAGCACGAGGGCGGCCGCGTCAGCGGCGAGTTCATGCTGGCCGTCTTCGACAACATCCGCTACTACGCGGCCGGGAGGAAGGCCCTGCCCCAGGCGCGCACCGACGACGGCCGGCTCGACGCCTTCCTGATCCGCAAGTGCTCCTTCTCCCGCATCGCCTACGTCACCCTGCTGACGCCGCCCGTGGCCTACGCCGAAAAAAGGGAGGTCGTCATCCTGCAGTCGCCCCGCTTCGCGATCCGCGCCGACAAGCCGTTCTCCGTGCAGATCGACGGCGAGGTCCTGGTCCAGGAAGGGCAGCCGCGCTCCTTCCGCAGCCTCGAGTTCGTTTCGGTGCCGCGGGCGCTGAAGATCATTTCCTGATCGCCCCGGCTGTGCTATAATCCCCGGCGAAGGCAACGGGGGTGCTCCATGAAATACAAGCTGTTCACCGGCCAGGGGGCCGATTTGGAAAAGAAGCTCAACGAATGGCTCACGCCCAATACCGAGCTGCTGCACGTGGCCCAGAGCACGATCAGCGCCATGGTCGGCGACAAGAACGTCCCCTACACCATCCTCTCCATATTCTACCGTGAACGGGGCATCGCCGAGCCGCGCAATCTGGA
>JALOLC010000013.1:0-25353 GCA_025456175.1 Acidobacteriota bacterium
GCCTGGCCGCTGACCGGCAGGAAATCGGGGAGCAGGGCGTCGACCAGCACGCAATCGGGCCTGATCTGCAGGCGGTCGAAGGCCCGGCGCATGGCCTTCTGGGTCGCCTTCAGGATGTTGTTGCGGTCGATCTCGTCATTCCAGCACCAGCCCACGGAGAAGGCCAGTGCCCTGCCATAGATGTCGCCGGCCAGACGCAGACGCTGCCCTGGGGATAGTTTTTTCGAATCATCGTAGGCGGGATTCAGCCGCGCCGGGTCTAGGATGACGGCTCCGGCGACCACGGGGCCGAACAGGCAGCCGCGCCCCACTTCATCCAGGCCGCAAACGAAACGGTGATCCTTCTTGAGTAGATCGGCCTCGATGGCGAAATCGGCCATTACCTCAGTTCTTTCAAGCGGGAGGCCTTGCCCTTGAGCTTTCTCAGGTAGAAGAGCTTTGAGCTTGGAATTCAAGGGGAAGATCCTTTCCACGGCCACGCCGAATGAGTTCTTGCGCACGGTGATGGTCTTGGAGGCTCCGGCGTTCTTGATGGCGATCACGGTGCCCTCGTAGGTCTGGGTCCTTTCCTTGCCGGCCTCGATGACGCGGTAGAACACCTTCAGCTCGTCTCCCGGCCGGATGGCCGGTGCCTCGCCCTGGGGTTCGCGGGCGGGCTTATCTTCGGAAACGGCCGCCGGCTTCTTCTTGGCATCCTCGGCCGGGCGCGCCTTGCCTTTTTTCTTTTCCTCTGTCATGTTGGTCTCCTAAATTGGCAGTACGTCGAGTGAAGCCCTATTTTACTATGATTTGCTGGAGATTTCAATACGGCGCCCATGTGCGGGGAAATTCGCGGATCGTGTGGGAAAGCAAATGGCGGGGGCGCCGGCCGGCGCCCCCGCCCCGTTAAAACGGAAGAAACTCAGTTAAAGCGATAGGCAAGGGTGATGCTGGGCACGATGATGTTCATGTTGTGCACGCCCGGCATCTTGGCCGTGGCCGACAGCGGCACGGTCTGCTCGGCGCCGCGGAGGATCTCCAGCGCGGCGTTGACGCTGAGCTTGGCCCCGGTGTAGCCGGCGCCGACGGTGAACATGTTGTAGGGGATCTGCGGCAGCAGGATGTTCATCGTCTCCAGCGGCGCGGGCGACGGGTCCCTCATGTAGCCCAGGCGCACGGCCCAGCTCTCGCAGAACATGTACTCGGCGCCGACGCGGACCTGGATGCAGTCCGTCCACTTCAGGTCGAGGTTCTGGTCAAAGGCGGGTTTGAGGGCCGGGACGGACATGTACTGGGTCCACTTGGCGTCAGAGAACTCGACCGGGATCTTGTCCAGCTTCTTCCAGTTGGTCCAATTGACGTCGAAAGCCAGGCGCAGCTTGTCCATGGGCTTGAAGCTGACGCCGGCTCCCAGCCACATCGGCAGCGTGGTCTTGCGCGTGATGTCGCTCTCGGTGGCGGCCCCGACGCTGGCGGCGCCGGACATGGTGGCGTCGCCCTTGAGGGTGACGCTGACCGGGAGCTTGTAGCTGAGGCCGAAGGCCAGCTTGTCGCTGGGCTTGAACTGCATGCCGAAAGTGGCGCCGAAGCCGATGCCGTGCAGGCTCTCCTCGTACTGGCCCACGCCGGGGCGCTTGATGTTCATCATGCCGTAGTTGAGGTTGATGGTGGCGCCGAGGGCCAGCTTGTCGCTGACCTTGTAGGCCACGAGCGGGGAAACGGTGACGACGCCGAGAAAGCTCTCCCATTCGTACGCCGTTAATTTCGACAACGCCTTCAGCTGCTCGCCGTCCCAGGTGGCGCCGGTGCCCGAGGGGGTGTAGACGCCGAGGCCGATGGTCAGCTTGTCCGAGAGCGGCTTGATGAAGCCCAGCGCGCCGGCGGGGTAGATCTTGCTCTTCGTCTTGGCGTCGATGCCGTAGGCGGCGAGGGTGTAGGTGCCGCTGGGGAGCAGGTTGGTCTCGAAGAGCGAGATCCAGGTGCCCTCGGCGTTGGCGGCGCCGGCGGGGTTGAAGTAGAAGAGGCTGACATCGTTGGTCCAGGCGATCACGGCCCCGCCCATGCCCATGGCGCGCGAGCCCGAACCGTTGAGGTTGAGGCCGTTTGCCGATACGGACATCCCGGTCATGGCCACCAGCACGATGGACAACAGAAGCCGAACGACAGTTCCCTTTTGTTTCATTTTTCCTCCCAAAAGTTGTTTAAAAAAAACAATAATGCATTTTTTTTGAAAAGTCAATCTCTCAGTGAGCCTCGGCCGCGAGGACGATCTTGCCATAGACCCCGTCATAGCCGGGCAGGCGGCGGACGCGCCGTTCGCGCACGGCCTGGACGGCGGCGGCCAACCCTTCGTGGACGGCGGCGATGGCGGCAACGGGGGCGCTCTGCAGGATATGAAACTCGGTCCCCAGGCGCTCGATCAGGGTGAGGTAAAGACGATCGACCTTCTTGGTGCTCTCGCCGCAATGGAGGACCTGCCCCAGGAGCTGCCGCAATGGTACCTGGTATGTGAATGGCGCAGCGTCCGGGGCGTCGCTGTCGGCCAGCTCCTCGACGCGATGCAGCACTCCCAGGGTCAGCGGTTTGGAGCACACCGGGCATCTTCCCCGCACTTTCCTTGTCTCCGGGGGGGAGAGGGAGACGCCGCAGGCGCGGTGGCCGTCATGATGGTATTTACCCTCTTCCGGGAAGAACTCGATGGTGCGCACGATCCGCTTTTCGCGGATCGCCCGGGCAATGCCGTCGTAAGCCAGCGGGCAGTCGAGCTCGTTGGCTTCCCGGCCCAGGTTCTGGGCCGAGTGGGCGTCGGAGTTGGACAATACCGTATAACGCCGCAGGGAAGAGACCCGGGCCAGCATCGGGGGATCGGCCGAAAGCCCGGTCTCCACTGCGTGGATGAACGGCGAGCAGTCGGCGAAGCACTCTTCGAGGCTGTCGAATCCCGAGCGCGAGCCGAGCAGGGAGAACCAGGGGGTCCAGATATGGGCGGGGATGACCAGCACCCGGTCGTCGAGGGCCAGGAGATCGGAGGTGATGTCGCGGGCCGAGGCGCCCAGGATGGGGCGGCCGTCGGCGGCCAGGTTGAAGCGCCGCCCCAGGGCGACGTTGATCTTGGCCGCTGTCTCCAGCTCCGGGGCCAGGACGAGCAGATGCACTTTGCGCACGCGCCCGCCTTGCTTGTAGATCAGGGAAATTTCCGTGCTCAGGATGAACAGAGGCTGCCGCCATTGCTGTTCACGGGGCGGCATCCTCTTGCTGGGCAATGGGCTCTCTTTCAGTGCGTAAAGGCCGGGGGCCGCTTCGCGCAGGGAGCTTTCAAGGCTCCGGAACCAGAGAGGATGGGTGAAATCGCCGCTGCCCAGGACATGAATGCCCTTGATCCCGGCCCAATGGGAGAGAGTGGACAATTCCAGTCCGGGCGAGGTTCCGCGCGAATAGCGGGAATGGATGTGGAAATCGGCAAAAAAGCTCATTCAGCGGGCCTGGGAATGCTCGCGGAGGTCATCGCGCAGATCATGCTCCAGGAGGTCGCGCAGGGAGGTCCTGCCGCTCGTTGCCAGGTGCTTGTCGGCCAGAAGGATCAGGGGCGCCAGGGGCGACCGTGGATAATCCTTCTTCAACAGCGCGAGCAGCGCCAGCGCGTTGCGGAAAAGCGGCTCGGGGATCGGCTGCGCCAGCGCCTCCCAAGGCCGGCCGGCCATGAGGTCCCGCCCCTGCTCCAGGAGTTTCCGGCCCAGGCTGAAAACACGGGAATCGGCCAGGGCGATCTTCAGGAACTCCTCGTTCCATTGGTAATAGGCATCCACCGCGTTGCCGGTGCTGAAGGAGTAGGCGCGCAGAAAATCACGGATGCGCAACAGGTCGCGCAGCGCCGGGTCGTGGGCCTGCGGCGCGCCGTTGGCCACGGTCTGCTCGGCATAGCATTTTTTGTTGATCTTGCCATCGTCCGGGTTGCCGGGGTCGGGCAAAAGGCCGGCGATATAGTCCCGGTACGTGTGGTAGGCCAGCTTGGCTTCGCGATTGCTGCGCAGGATGCCGAAAGGCTCAACGTCGGGATGGGTGTCGTCGATGATCTCGTAGAAAAAGACCTTGTGGGGATAGTTTTTTCGGGCGCGGACATGCAGCATGTCCAGGTAGCGGCTGGCCTGCACGGCCTCCGCATACTGATTTGTGTGCCAGCCGGTCTCGGTGATCCAGAACGGCTTGCCGCCCTGTCCCGATTCCTCAACGATCTTCTTTACGGAAGGGATCAACGAGTCGCCTTCCTCCAGCAGTTCGTACATGAAATAGACGCCATGGTCCTCGTAGATGTGGTGGGAGATGATGTCGAAATGGCCGCCGGCATTGTCCAGGATGTACTTCATCCAGAAGTACCATTCCGACCCGCTCTCGGTCTTGTGGCTCAGCTCGGGGCCGACGATGAACGCGGCCGGGTCGGCGCCGCGGATGGCCAGCGCCGCGGGGAGCAGGACCTGCTGGACAAAGACGTCCTTGCCCGGGGCGAAAAAGAGGCGGAGGTTGGGCTCGTTCCAGACGCCCCAGTATTTGATTCGGTCCCGGTAGTGCTGGACTGTGCCGGCGACGAAATTCCTCCAGTCGGCGGCATTGTCGGCCGGGTAGTTCTTCCCCTTGTTGCCATTGGCCCAGCCCGGGGTGCCAAAGATGGAGGCGAAGACCGAGAGCCCATTGGCGGCGGCATAGTTGACCACGCGGTCGACATCGTCGAATCGGGGGTTTCCCCTGCTGGCCTCGATGGCGCTCCAGTCCACATCGATGCGCATCCAGGCGATGCCCGCCGCCTTGACCTTGGCCAGGACATCGTTCGCCGCCAGGTGCACGTTGATGCCGTAGGGCAGGGTGGATATGGTGACTGCCGTTCCCGTTTGTCGGACGGCGTCCCCTTGGGGGATTGTGGTTCCCGCTTGCGGGGCCGCCGCCAGCGGCAGCGCCACAAGCAGCGCCAGGGAGGCTACGAGCCGCAATTTGGCCATGCCTCTATTATAGGGCAATGCGGGAATTTTTCAACCCGAGCCTGTTCCTGGCCAGGCGGAGACACGCCTCCGGCGCCGGCCGCAAAAAAAACTCAGGACACGCTTTCCCTGGCGAATGTGTAGGAAAAAGCGAAAAGCAGCAGCCCCACGATGCACACGCCTCCGGCCAGGGTGATCACCGGAGTCATGAAATGGCGGGAGATGATCAGGGCCAGCCCTTCCATGTGGTCGGCAAGGACGCCCTGCCACTGGGGAAAGCGCGATGGGTGCTCCAGCGGCCCGATGCGCATGGCCCAGGGGATGACCCCCTTGACCAGCGAGGAGAGCGCCAGGACCAGCCCGCCGCCGACCATGGTCGCCGCGCCGCTCCAGCGGAAGAAATGGGATTTGCTGCGCGCCCCAACCAGCGCGCCCAGGAGGATGAACGCGGCCGGGATGAGGAACAGGAGGTAGGCGAACGAGGTGATCGTCCGGGCCAGGTTGACATTCCGGCGCGGGAAGTGGGCATCTTTCAGGATGTTGACCTGGTCGGGAATGTCGCGGGCCATACGCTCGCGGATGACCAGGGCCAGGGCGCTCCCCGGGATTTCCTCCGGGCGGCAGGGAGGCGGCGAATCGCAGCTGTCCGTGTTGTCCAGGAACCGTTTCCAGGCTTCCGCTTCGCCCGCCGAACAGGCCGGGAGATTCTCCAGCACCCGGACCAGCCAGCCTTCCATGGCCGGATGGTTGAAGGCCGCCTTCAGAGGCTTAAAATCGAGCCAGACGGCGCGGGCGGAACTCTTGCCGTTCATGATCTCGCCGAGAGCGGCAAGCGATCCGCCGAGCTCCTTCTCCAGCCAGTTGTTCAGGCCGGTCTCCCGCAGCACCTGCGCCGGGGTGGTACGGGTGGCGGCCACCGCGTTCAGCCAGGTCCGGGTGTTGTAATCCATGTCGGAATCCTCGTCTTGCGCGGCCAGCATCACCCCGTCCAGCAGGGTGGGGAGCTCGGCGATGATCTCGCCGGGAAGCTGCGAGAGGGTTTTCGGTGAGACGACGGCCTGGGTGAAGCCCACGGCCCAGATGATGCCGAAGAGGATCGGGATGGCGAAGAAGATCATGATCAAAAGCCCAAAAATGGTGCGCGCTTGGTTCATGGCTGTGCTCCTTTATATGTAAGAACGAAAACGGAGGGAAAAAGTTCTCCAGGCGTTGTGGCCAGGGGGTGCCATGGGCTATTCCAGCCGAAAGGCGGCGGAAAAGAACCCGACCCAATGCTTCAGGGAAAAGGGGGCCGTGATGCCGCAGCCGGGCTTTTGCAGCGGCAGCACGCCGCCGCTGTAGGTGTCAGAGTAGCGCAGGAGCTCGCCCTTCAGGCCGCGTGCCGTGGCCTTCAGCACGGTCCGGCGAATCGCCAGCAGCGCGAACGGTATGTCGTATTTACCGCACCAGGCTGTGCTGCGGTAGTCCAGGTGGGTGTCGCCCCAGAGTTCACGGGTCAGCTTGCTGATCTTCTCATCGGTCAGCGTCCCTGCGGCCAGTTCGCCGGCAAGGCGTTGGTCCTGCTCGATCCCCCGGGCATGGGCCTTCTCGTCCTCGCCGAAGGGGATGTTGGCGAAATCGCGGCCGTAGTGGTTGGCATCGGCCGAGACCAAAAAAACGATGTCCCGGCCGAGTTGCAGCCTGTTCTCCCGAAGGTACCCGGCCAGAACCTCGGCCAGGCGCTGCGCCAGCACCTCCATCCTCTCGAACGGCATGGCCGTGACCATGATCGGCGTGACACGGATATCGGGATTGGAAAACTGCAGCCACGGCACCAGGGCTTCGATCGAGTGTTCCAGGGCATGGGCCTGGTTGCTGACGATGAAATCGTCCTTGGCCAGCGCCTTCTTGATCCGCTCGCGCAGCGGCGAGATGGCGACCGGCCCCCCCAGCCCAGTCCAGCCGGCAAAGTCATCGAGGATCAGTACGCCCTGCGGGTCGCCGATCTCCCTGCGCACCGAGCCGTGGGTGACGCCGAAGATGACCGCCTCCTTTGCCCGCAGGTTCTTGAACAGGGGATAGTACACCCGGCCGGCGTACAGGTAGTCGTCGTGCGGCGATATGGCGGCCACGAGACCGCCCATGGCCGGCGGCTCCGGCTCGGTTTCGTCCAGCATGGCCATCAGCCTCTCCATCT
This sequence comes from Acidobacteriota bacterium, assembly GCA_025456175.1. Lineage (GTDB taxonomy): Bacteria > Acidobacteriota > Aminicenantia > UBA2199 > UBA2199 > UBA2199. The sequence goes on from JALOLC010000013.1 coordinate 7,126, forward strand.
GCGGCCTTTGCCAGCAGAAGCCGATATCGTCGCGCACCGGGCGCACGTCCTGGCCCCACACGTTGGAGAAAAGGGCGAGACCTGCGAGCAGGATGCTTTTTTTCATGGCCCCATTTTATCACTTCCGGCAAGCGGAGGGAACGTCGGGGCCTTTTTCTGGTGGCGGACGAGTGCACCTTCTGATATGATGAATTCATGCACCCTGCAAGGGCGACACGGTTGTGTTTGCTGATTCCAATGATCCTGGCGGCGCTATCCTGCTCGCCCGGCGAACCCGATCCAGTGGAGCCGCAGGAGCCCGATTCGCCCATACACACGGTGGGCAACCGCGACGATGTCCAGGCGGCGACCTCGTTCGGCCTGGCCCTGGTCGGGGGCGGACGGCGCTGCAACGAGGCGTATCGCTGGCTGATCCAGCGCGCCGGCGGCGGGGATTTCGTTTTTCTCACCACCGCTTTCTACACTGATGGGGAGGACGAAGAGTTCTTTGCCGACATGCAGCGGCTGGGAAAGGTCGATTCCATCTCCACGCTCAGGGTGAACACGCGGATCAGGGCCGACGCCGTCGAAGTGGTGGACGCCATCCGCCAGGCCGAGCTGATATTCATCGATGGCGGCGACCAGACTAAGTATTATGAACTGTGGCAGGGGACCCGGCTGCACCAGGCCCTCGGGCAGGTCGCGGTCGAAAAAAAGGTGCCGCTGGGCGGCACCAGCGCCGGCATGGCCATCCTGACGGGGCTGTCCTATATTCCCCTCTACGAGGGAGTGACTTCGGAGGAGGCTCTGGCCAATCCCTATCATGCCAATATGGATGCCATCAAATCGGGATTCATTCCCATCGACTTGCTGGCGGGTATCCTTGGCGACACCCATTGGTCGGAGCGCAATCGCTGCGGCCGCACCATCGCCTTCCTGGCGCGGGGCATCGCCGATGGCATCGTTCCCGTGGCCCAGGCGCGGGCGATCGCCTGCGATGAGGGCACGGCGGTCTGCATCGACGGCAATGCCCGGGCTGTTGTGTTCGGCCGCGAGGCCGCCGACGACTTCGCCTATTTCCTTGCTTGCCGCTCGATTCCCGACCGCTGCCTGGCCGGACAGCCCCTGCACTGGGCCGAGGCCGTCTCGATCTGGAAGCTGAAGGGCAGGGAGACCGGCGCCAACGGCTTCGACCTGGCCGCCTGGCAGGGTTGGGGCGGCACCGTCCACGAGGTGAATGTGCTCAACGGCGCACTGTCCGTGGATATCCAGACCCCCAAGTGAAGGAAGCCGGCTATTATTTCAGGATGGCTCCGACGGGGGTCTCCTCGGGCAGGATGGGAATGTAGGGGCGGTTGGCGGCGTCGGAGGCGGCCAGGATCATCCCCTGCGAGAGGATGCCGCGCAGCTTGGCCGGCTTCAGGTTCTTGACGATGATGATCTTGCGCCCGACCAGGTCCTCGGGCGTGTAGTGCAGGGCGATGCCGGCCACCAGGGTGCGGGTACCGTCGCCGGTGTCGATCTCGAGCTTCAGCAGCTTGTCGGCCTTCTCCACCTTCGCCGCGGCCAGAACTCTGGCCACAATCATCTGTACTTTCTTGAAGTCGTCGATGTCGATCAAGCCGTCGGCTGCCGGCACCTTGGTTGTGGCGTCCCCTTGGGGGACTGCCGTTGGCTGGGCCGCGGCGTCAGCCTGGGGCGGCATGCTGGTTTCGGGCATGGTTGCTCCTATGGGGGCGGAGGCCGGAATGGCCTCTGTTTCGGCAAAGAACGCCTTGCTGTCGACGCGCGGAAAGAGCTGCGTCCCCCGGCCGATGGCGAAGGTCTCGGGCAGGTCCTTCCAGCCGAGCCCCAGGTCAGAGGAATGAAAGATGGCGCGCACCATGGCGGCGGTCTCGGTCAGGATGGGAGAGAGGAGCGCGTTGATGCTCAGGATGGCGCGGGAGAGCGTTTTCAGCACTCCGGCCAGCCGCGGCCGGTTTTCCTCCTCCTTGGCCAGGTTCCACGGCTGGACCTCCACGATATAGCGGTTCAGCTGGTTGACGTATTCGAAAACCGCCTCGAGCCCGCGGTTGAACTGGTACTGGTCGAAGAGGTCAAGGACCGACTTTTCCAGTGCGTTATACTGCGTTTCGATCTCTTTTTCCCGGTCCGTGTAGGCCGCATTGTCCTGAAATGAGTTGGCGAAGTACTTCTCGATCATGCCCGTCGTGCGCGACACCAGGTTGGCCCAGTCGTTGGTCAGGTCGGTGTTGACGCGGCCGATGAATCCCTCGTGGGAGAAGTTGCCGTCGGCGCCGATGGAGGCCTCGCGCATCAGGAAATAGCGGATGGCATCGGCGCTGAAGTGCCTGAGCAGTATGTGCGGGTCGAGGACGTTGCCGCTGGACTTGGACATTTTCTTCTCGTCCTTGAGCCACCAGCCGTGGATCAGCTCCTTGCGCGGCAGAGGCAGACCGGCGGCCATCAGAAAGGCCGGCCAGTAGACGGCATGGTACTTCAGGATGTCCTTGGCCATGATGTGCAGGTCGGCCGGCCAGAAGTCGCGGAAGCGCTCCCCCTCGTCCAGGTAGTCGATGGCGGTGATGTAGTTTGACAGGGCGTCGAACCAGACGTAGATCGTCTGCTGCGGGTCGCCGGGGACGGGGATGCCCCACTTGACCGTCGAGCGGGTGACGCTGAGGTCGCGCAGCCCCATCTTGACGAACGAGACCACCTCGTTCATGCGCGAGCGCGGGGTGACGAATTCGGGGTTCTCCGCGTAGAATTTGAGCAGCCTGTCCCCGTAGGCCGACAGGCGGAAAAAATAGCATTTTTCCCTGACCCGGTTGTCGGTCAGGCGGCCGCAGTCGGGGCAGGCCCGCTTGCCGTCGGAGGTTTCCTCGACGCTGTCGGGGATGAAGTTCTCGCAGGAGATGCAATAATGGCCGGCGTACTCGCCGAGATAGATGTCGCCCTTTTCCCTGACCCGGGAGAAGACCTTCTGCACGCCCCGGATGTGGACTTCGTCGGTGGTGCGGATGAAGGCGTCGTACTCGATGTGCAGGGTGCGCCACAGCTCCTTGAAGTGCTCCACCATCGCGTCGGAGAGCTGCTTTGGCGTCAGCCCCTGCTTGGCGGCGCTGCGCTCGATCTTCTGGCCATGCTCGTCGGTCCCGGTCAGGAAGAAGACGCGGTGGCCGCGCAGCCCCTTGTAGCGCTTGATGACGTCGGCCAGGATGGTGGTGTAGGCGTGGCCGATATGGGGCACGTCGTTCACGTAGTAGATCGGGGTGGTCAGGTAAAATTTCTTCATGGCGCTCTCCTGCGTCCTGCCGCTGAAGTTTGGATTATAGCATAAAACGGACGCCGGGAGCCCCGGAGTTCAGAAGCTGATCTTCAGCGGCTTGGTGTCTTCCTTCTTCCCCTGCTCGGGCTTGGCTTCCGCCGGCATGGGAGCCGCTGCGGCGGCTTCGATCTGGGCCATGGGCGGCTCGCCGCCGCTGGCCAGGGCGCTGGCCTTTTTCCAGGTCTCGCTCAGCTTCTTTTCCGCGGCCTCCATGGCGGGGATGCTTTCCTTCTCGACCTCCCTTTCCGCCTCGCGCACCAGGGCGGCGATCTCGGCCTTCATCTCACCGGGCAGGCCGCTGCTCCGGCCCAGCTGGTTGAGGGCGTAGATCTGGTTGATGACCTTGTTCTTCTTGTTGATCGTCTCCCTCTTTTTCAGGTCGAGCTCGGAAAGCTTCTTGGCTTCATCGCGCAGCCTGTCGACCTCCTCCTTGCTCAGCAGGCCCGACTGGGAGATCAGGATCTCTTTCTTGCTCTTGGTGGAAAGGTCCATGGCCGAGACGTTCATGATGCCGTTGATGTTGATGCTGAACGTGACCTCGATGCGCGGCACTCCGCGCGGGGCGCGCTTGATGTCCAGCAGCGTGAACTTGCCGAGCGACTTGTTCTCCTCGGCGATCTCGCGCTCGCCCTGGGAGACCTCAATGTCGACCTCGGACTGGTTGTCCTCCACCGTGGAGAAGATCAGGCTGCGGCTGGTGGGGATGGTGGTGTTGGCGTTGATGATGCGGGTAAAGGCGCCGCCGTAGGTCTTGACTCCCAGCGAGAGCGGCGTGACGTCGAGCAGCAGGATGTCCTTGCTGTCGCCCTTGATGATCGATCCCTGCGCCGCGGCCCCCATGGCCACGATCTCGTCGGGGTTGACCTTGCGGTTGGGCTCGCGCTTGAAGTATTCCTTCACCTTGTGCTGGACCAGGGGGATGCGCGTCGAACCGCCGACCAGCAGGAACTCGTCGATGTCGCTGATGCGCAGGCTGGCGTTCTGCAGGGCCCGGGCGCAGATCTCCAGGGTGGACTCGACGTCCTTCTTGATCAGGTTCTCGAATTCGCTCCGGCGCAGGTACTTGATCAGGTGCACGGGGCCGTCCTCGGACTCGGCGATGAAGGGCAGGTTGATTTCGCACTCTTCCACCGCCGACAGCTCGATCTTGGCGTTCTCGGCGGCCTCGCGGATGCGCTGCAGCGCCGCCTTGTCCCGCGACAGGTCGAGGCGGTGCTCGTCGGCGAACTCCTTGGTCAGCTTCTGGGTCAGGGCGATGTCGAAATTGTTGCCGCCCAGGTGGGTGTTGCCGGCCGTGGCCAGCACCTTGATGATGCCGTTCTGCACGTCCAGCACCGAGATGTCGATGGTGCCGCCGCCGAAGTCGTAGACGATGATCTTGGCCTTCTTTTTCAGGTCGATGGAGTAGGCCAGCGAAGCCGCCGTGGGCTCGTTGATGATGCGCTTGACATTGAGGCCGGCGATGCTGCCGGCATCCTTGGTGGCCTGGCGCTGCGAGTCGTTGAAATAGGCGGGGACGGTGACGATCACGCTGTCGATGGGATCGCTCAGGTAGCGGTCGGCCGCGTCCTTGAGCTTGATCAGGATCATGGCCGAGATTTCCTCAGGGGAATAAATCTGGTTGTTGACCTCGATGCGCAGCAGGTCGTCGCCGTGGCGGATGATATGGAAAGGGAACTCCTGCAGGTAGGGCTCCACCTCGGAGTACTTCTTCCCCATCAGCGTCTTGACCGACGAGATGGTGTTGAGCGGGTTGGTGATCATCTGGCTCTTGGCCGGCTGGCCGACCAGCCGCTCGCCGGTGGAGGTGAAGGCGACAATCGACGGCAGCAGCCGGTGCCCTTCCGGCGTGAGGATGATCTCCGGCGTCGTCCCCTCCAGGTAGGCGATGGCCGATTTGGTGGTGCCCAGGTCAATGCCTAAAATTTTGCCCATCTCTGCCGCTTTTCTATCACAGCGGTTTTAAAAAGTCAATCGCTTTCGCTCCGGGAGGGGCGGCACTGCCCCTTGACTATTTGCATTTTTTGCGCTATCATGCACCTCAATGCCGGGATAGCTCAGCAGGTAGAGCGGTAGACTGAAAATCTGCGCGTCCGTGGTTCGATTCCGCGTCCCGGCATTTTACTTGACTCCCTACGGCCGATTTGCTACTATTTTTCAATGCAGACCTCCCTGTCAGCCATCGTTTCCCGGTTCAAGAACAAGAGGGTCGTCGTTTGGGGCGACCTGATCCTGGACCAATACGTGTATACCTCGGCCGGGAGGGTTTCGCGCGAGGCCCCGGTGCTGGTCACCGAGTTCGAGCGCAACGAATACCGCCTGGGCGGCGCCGGCAACGTGGTGATGAACTTGCAGACCCTGGGAGCCGTGCCGCTGCCCGTGAGCTTCGTGGGCCGCGACCCCTCCGGCGAAATCCTCCGCGGCCTGCTGCGCGAGCAGGGCATCGACACCGGCGCCTTGGTGGCCGCCGACGGCTTCGCCACGCCCTTGAAAAGCCGCATCCTGTCGGGCGGCGACAATACCAAGAAACAGCAGATCCTGCGCATTGACACCCTGTCGCCGGGGGCGGTCAACGAACGGGCGCGGCTGAAGCTCGCCCGGGGGCTGGCCAATCTGCTGGCGGAAAGCGATTTCCTGGTCCTCTCCGACTACCTGGCCCAGGCCGTCGTGCCCGGGATCTTCCAGGCCATGAGAAGGAAATTCCCGGCCGTGGCCTGCGCCGTCGATTCGCGCTCCCGCCTGCTGGAATTCCCCGGGGTCACCCTGGCGACTCCCAACGAGCCCGAGATCAAAAACCTGTTTCCTCACAAGAAATTTTTCAGCGAAGGCGATTTCCTGGCCGCCGGCGACGAGCTGTTGCAGCGGCTGGGCGCCGAGGGCGTCGTCCTCAAAAGGGGACACCGGGGCATGCTGGTCTTCCAGCGCGGCGAAAAGCCGGCGGTGCTCGATATTTTCGGGACCTCTCAGATCGTCGACGTCACCGGCGCCGGCGACACCGTCCTGGCCGTGCTGGCGCTGGGATTGGCCAGTCGCGCCTCCTTGCTGGAGGCGGCACGCCTGGCCAACATCGCCGGCGGAATCGTCGTCATGCACGAGGGCGCGTACCCCGTCCGCCGCCGGGAACTGCAGGATGTCCTGCGCTAAGTACCTCCCGCTGCAGCGGCTGACCGAGGCGATCGCCGGGGAAAAGCGGAAAGGAAAAACCATCGTCCTGGCCAACGGCGGCTTCGACCTTATCCATGTTGGCCATGTCCGCTATCTGCAGCAGGCCAGGGCCATGGGGGACGTCTTGGTCGTCGCCCTGAATTCCGATCAATCGCTGCGGGCGCTGAAGGGGGAGGGACGCGCGTTGATCGACGAGGAAGGTCGGGTGCGCATCATCGCGGCCATGGCCTGCGTCGATTACGTGACCCTGTTCGCCGAGCCGACGGTGGCGGGGGTGCTGCTGGCCCTAACCCCTCATTGCCACTGCAAGGGCTCCGATTACACGCTGGACTCCATCCCGGAGCGGGATATTGTCCGCGGCTACGGCGGCCGCATGGCCATCGTCGGCGGCGAAAAGGTCCGCTCCACGTCGTTGCTGATCCACAGGATCAAGGAGCTGTACGGATAAATTGGAGCGCATCGCCGTCATTCGCCTCTCCTCGCTGGGCGACATCGTGCATACCTTGCCTGCTTTCCAGGCTCTGCGCCGGGGCCTTCCCGAAGCGCGGATCACCTGGATCGCCGAACCGGCCGGTGCGGCGCTGCTGGCGAATTTCCCAGGCATCGACCAGATCCTTGTTTTCGACCTGAAATCCCGCCCGGGATGGACGGCCAAAGCCAGATACCTGGCCGGCTTTGTCCGTCGCTGGCGGGGGCAATTCGACCTGGTGTTCGATTTCCAGGGCCTGATCAAGTCGGCGCTGCTCGCTTTCTTGCTGGGTGGAAGGCGACTGGGCTTTGGACGCCGCAACGCGCGCGAGCCGGTGGCCGCGCTCTTCTATTCCAGCCGCGCCCCCTATTTCCCCGAAGAACGGCACGTGATCCACAAGAATCTGCACCTGCTGTCCCGGGCCGGGATCAGCGCCGCCACGGTGGAGTACCCGCGGCGTCAGTGGGCGCCATCGCCGCGGCTGGCCGGATTCCTTGAGGAACATGGCTGGGAGCGCGGCGGTTGGATCGTCCTCAATGTCGGCGGCGGCTGGCCCAGCAAGCTGCTGAGCGAGGCCCAGTGGCTGCAGATCGCCCGCGGCCTGGAGGCGGGGAGGCCGCTGCTGATGCTGTGGGGCAATGAGCGGGAGAAGGCCGTGGCCGAGGCTGTCGCCCGGCAATGCGGCGCGGTCGTCGCCCCGTTCATGGAGTTCGGCGACCTGATCTTTTTCATCGCCCGGGCGCGGCTGATCGTCTCCGGGGACACCCTGGCCCTGCACCTGGCCGACATGGTCGGCACCCCGGCCGTCGGAGTGTTCGGCCCCAGCTCGCCGGCGCGCAACGGCCCGCTGCTTCCCGGCAGCGTGGCCGTGCACCACCGGCTCGGCTGCAGCTTTTGCTACCGGCGCCGCTGTGATACAATGGCCTGCATGCGTGACATCGCGATCGTAGATGTCATCGAGGCGGCAAGAAGGATCGATGCGCAACGTGACCGAAATCCTGATTAAGTACCGCGCCCTGATCGGGATCATCACCCTGGTCGTCGTCCTGGTGCTGGCTCAGCCCAGCGCCCGTTCCATCGTCATTGGCTTCTTTTTCATGATGCTGGGAATGTTCTTCCGCGCCTGGTCCTCCGGCTACATCGACAAGGACCGGGAGCTGGCCACCGAGGGCCCCTATTCCCTGACCCGCAATCCCCTCTACTTCGGAAATCTGCTCATCGGCATCGGCATCGCCATCGCCAGCAACCAGCCGGCGGCGGCCCTGGTCAGTGCCGTTTATTACCTCTTCTTTTTCACCTTCCTCATCGTGATCGAGAGGAAGCGGATGAAGAAGCGCTTTGGCGCGCGCTACGAAGAGTGGGCCCGGAAGGCCAACATCTTTTTCCCGAAGATCAAGAGGGTCACCCAGTTCAACTTCAACATCGCCCTGTACATGAAGAACCGGGAATACCGTGTTCTCTTCTATTCGCTCTTCGTCATCGCGGTGCTGGTGGTCAAGTACCTGAAAAGGATCGGCTTCATCGGCGGCATCAGCAAATAGGGATAGCGAAAAGATCGCGCTATCATTGATTTTCAGAGCGCTTTTTGCTACCATGGGCTCATGAACAAATCCCGGGTGGCTTTCCTGGCCGGCATGGTCCTGATCGCGGCCCTGGCCCTGCTGTGGCTGAACCGTCCCGACGTCCCGCGTCCCTCGACCGACGGCCGCCCGGGGCCGGGAGCAACCGGCTTTCAAGTCACCGGCATCTCGGACAGAGGCAACCTCTGGCTGGACCGCGACGAGGTCCGTCCGGTCGACATCAAGCTGCTGGATTTCCTATCCGAGACGCGCCTGCATTCCGACGCCCAGACCGCCTGGGAATTCCTCTTCGAGGGCTTTCTCTTCACGGCGCTGCCCGGGAGCGCCGTCCGCTTCACGCCCCAGACCCGGGAGCTGATTCTGGAAAAAGGGGAGTTCTATTGGGAGAGGAAGCAGGCCGGGCTGAAGGTCGAGGCGTCCCTGTTCAAGGGCGGCAACATCGTCACGCTCTCCGCCGCCGGACGCTTGCGCCTGGGGGCCGATGCGCTGGAGGCCTGGAATTACTCGGGGCAGCTCGACTTCGACCTCAATGGCCGGCTGTTCCACCTGGGCGAGTTGCAGTACCTGAACAGCCGCGACGGGTCCCGGGTCGCTCCGGCGGCGCTCTTTCCCGCCCCGCCCTTTGTCTCGCCCGAGAGCGAAACCATCGCCCTGACCCAGCCCAACGACACCATCATCCAGTTCAAATGGAAGAACGTTCAGGGGGCGCGGCGCTATATCCTGAAGCTGTACCCTTCCGTTTTGCGCGACAACCTGCTGCTGAGCAAGGTGGTCGCCGGCAACGCCATCACGCTGGACATCATGCCGTTCAGCGAACACAGCGAACTGCACTGGGAGGTGGCCGCCTTCGACGAGGACCGGCTCATCGAATCGGCGCCCTCGCGCATGGGCGTGATCGCCATCAGCAGCTCGCTGCTGAAGAAGGGCCAGCGCCCCGAACCGCCGCGCATCGAGGTCGGTTCGCTTTCGGTCAGCGGCGAGATGGTGCTGATCAAGGGCGTCACCGATCCCCATGCCCTGCTGTTCATCGACGGCGCCGCCGTCGAGCTGGACGGCGAGGGCCGGTTCATCCATACCATTTCCTACAGGAGCATCGGGATCAAGGAGATCGCCTTCCGGGCCGTGGCCCCCTCGGGGCTGGAAGCGGTCCTGAAAAAGCAGGTGACCATTTTTGAAGAATAGAAGCAAGATACCGCCGCAATGAAATAAAGGAGCACGACATGGGGCTGTGGACGAACATGTACAACTACTTCTCCTCCGACCTGGCCATCGACCTGGGCACGGCCAATACGCTGGTGTACATCAAGGGCAGGGGGATCGTCCTGCGCGAGCCCTCCATGGTGGTGGTCGATGACCGCACCGGGCGCATCCAGGCGGTCGGGCTGGAGGCCAAGGGCATGCTGGGCAAGACCCCGGCGAACATCCGCGCCATCCGGCCGATGAAGGACGGCGTGATCGCCGATTTCGAGATCACCGAGAAGATGCTGCAGTACTTCATCAAGAAGACGCGGACCGGCAACCAGTTCCTGAAGCCGCGCATCGTGATCGGCATCCCTTCCGAGATCACCGAGGTGGAGCGGCGGGCCGTGCGCGATGCCGCCCTGCGCGCCCGGGCCAACGAGGTCTTTCTCATCGAGCAGGCCATGGCCGCCGCCATCGGCGCCGACCTGCCGATCACCGAGCCCGGGGGGAACATGATCGTCGATATCGGCGGCGGCACGACCGATGTCGCGGTCATCTCCCTCTCCGGGGTGGTGATCGCCAAGTCGGTGCGCATCGCCAGCAACGAGATGGATGAGGCCATCATCCATTACATCAAGAAGAAGTACAACCTGCTGATCGGCGAACGGACGGCCGAGCAGGTCAAGATCAAGATCGGGTCGGCCTATCCCCTGGACGATTCCCTGGAGATGGAGATCAAGGGCCGCGACCTGACCTACGGCATTCCCAAGACCCTCAACATCAACGACAGCGAGATCCGCGAAGCCCTGGAAGGGGTGGTGCAGACGGTGATCGACGTCGTCCGCAACACCCTGGAGCGCACCCCGCCGGAGCTGGCGGCCGATATCGTCGACCGCGGCATCATCCTCTGCGGCGGCGGCGCGCTGCTCAAGAACCTGGACAAGCGGCTGCGCGAGGAGACGTCGCTGCCCATCTTCATCGCCGACGACCCCTTGTCCTCGGTGGTCATGGGCGCGGGGAAGATCCTGGAGAACCTGCCGCTGCTGGAAAAGATCGGCAATGCGGTCTGATCCCGGGAGCGGCGGGCTCAGTGCGGAGAAGAAGTCGGCCGTCCTGGTCCTGATCCTCTTCGCCAACCTGCTGCTGATCTCTTCGCAGATCATGCTCAAGAGCCGGAAATCGCTCCTGCAGGCCGTGGTCGCCAACATGGTCGCCCCGCTGCAGCTCACTTTCCAGAAAGCCTCCGATTTCCTCGGCGCCGAGTTCGAGCGCTATTTCTTTCTGCGCGGCATCTACCGCAAATACCAGGAGCTCAAGCAGCAGCAGGTGATCCTGCGCATGGAGAACTTCGCGCTGAAGCGCGAGCTGGGCGACCGGCAGGCCCTGGCGGCGGCGCGCCGGAGGTTCCGCCGCTTCCTCATGGCCAGCGTCATCGCCATGGATGTCAACTTCCCCTACTCCTCGCTGGTGATCGACAAGGGGACGCGGGCCGGGCTGGTGGAGAATGCCGTGGTGCTCAACCGCGACGGCGACCTGGTCGGGAGGATCACCCGGCCGCTGACCCCCTTCTCGGCCCAGGTGCGCCTGCTCACCAGCCCCATCGGCGGCACGGGCGCGGCCATTGAGAGCAACATGCTGGAGGGGCTGCTCCGGGGCGAGAACCGCGCCGAATGCGGTTTCCAGTACCTTCTGGCCAACAAGGAGGTGCGCGTGGGCGAGCGCGTGGTCACCTCCGGCACCGACCGGATCTACCCCAGCTTCCTGCCGGTCGGCCGGGTGACGGCCATCGCCAAGGATTACCTGACTCAGAAGATCGTCGTCCGGCCGTTCTTCGTCGACAAGCCGCTCAAGAAACTGGTGGTCCTGCTCCATGAATAGGCGCTGGCGCACCATCCTGCTTGTTCTGCTGGTGGTGGGCCAGCTCGCGATCTCGCGCCATTACCAGGCGCTGCGCTTCAATGTCGACCTGCTGTATCTGGTCATCTTTTTCATCGCCATCCGCTCGAGCTTCATGCCGACCATTATCGGCGCCGCCCTGATCGGCTTCTTGTCCGACTACCTGAGCGGCGGCGTCATGGGCGTGTTCTCCTTTTCGCGCACCCTGGCCGCTTACATGCTGAACACCATTTCCCGCTTCCTGGACTTGAAAAAGAGCATCTTCGTCTTCCTGCTCATCCTGGTTTCCCTGTTCCTGTCCAACCTGGTGGCCTTCGTCTTCCTTGTCCTGGTCTTCCAGATGAAGGTCGCCACCGGCCTGCTGCTGCTCCAGCCGCTGTCGACGGCCGTCATCGGCACGATCCTCCTGGGGACCAAGAAAGCCAAGTCGCTGCTGGATGTATCTTAGCAAGCGCAAGCTGACCCCCGAGTTCGTCAAGAAGGCGGCCGTCGCCTCGACCGTTTTCCTGGCCGTCGCCTTCTCGGTGCTCTTCATCGCCTTCTGGAGCATCCAGATCGTGAACAACGACAAGTACAAGCAGCTGGCCATCCGCAATATCATGCGCACGGTGGAGCTGCCGGCGCCGCGGGGCTTGGTTGTCGACCGCTCCGGTGCGGTGATCGCCGAGAACAAGATCAATTTCACCCTCTACCTGGTGCGCGAGAACGTGGTCGACATGGAGAAGACGCTGGCGCGGGCCAGCTTTTTCTCGGGCAAGCCGGTCGGCCAGGTCCGAACACTCATCGACAAGTACCGCCAGCACGCTCAGTTCTACCGCATTCCCCTCAAGAAGAACCTGCCCCAGGGCACGGTCATCTTCATCCAGAGCCGGCAGGACGAGTTCCCGGAATTCGAGATCGGCATGGAGCCCAGCCGGACCTGTCCGCAGGCCGAGCTGGCCTCCCATGTGCTGGGCCATCTCTCCGAGGTCAGCGAGGAGGAGTTGGCAGAGCAGCCGTCGGGCAGCTATCGCATGGGGGACGCGGTCGGCCGCAGTGGCGTCGAGAAGCAGTACGAGCCCTTCCTCAAGGGGGCGAAGGGCAGCCTGACCGTCATCAAGAACAGCGTGGAGCAGGTCCAGGAGATCAGCGGCGAAATCAAGCCGCAGATCGGCGATACGGTGGTCCTGACCATCGATCTCAGGCTGCAGAAGTATATCGAGGAGCTCATGGAGGGCCAGAGCGGCGCCGTGGGCGTCGTCGACCTGGAGACGGGCGGCATCCTGGCCCAGGTCAGCCGGCCGGCCTTCGATCCCGAAGTCTTCGCGAAGGAGATGGAGCGCCAGGAGTGGCTGGCGATCAGCAACGACCCGCGCAAGCCTCTCCAGGACAAGTTCCTGCAGGGGATCTACTCGCCGGGTTCCGTTTTCAAGATCGTCATGGCCCTGGCCGGGCTGCAGGAGAGCGTCATCACCCCCGAAACGACGGTGCACTGCTCGGGGAGCCAGGTCTTCTACGACCGCGTCTTTCACTGCTGGAACCCGGGCGGCCACGGCACGATGGACTTGTTCTCGGCCCTGGAGAACTCCTGCAACATCTATTTTTACAACCTGGGCCGGAAGCTGGACATCGACACCATCGCCCGCTACGCGCGCCTGCTGGGCCTGGGTGAATTGAGCGGCATCGACCTGCCCAACGAGAGCAGCGGGCTCGTCCCCAGCAGCGCCTGGAAGCTGGGAACATTCAACCAGCGCTGGTTTCCCGGCGAGACGATCTCGGTGGCCATCGGCCACGGCAGCCTGAACGTCACCCCGGCGCAGCTGCTGAAGCTGATCGCCACCGTGGCCCTGCGCGGGCGCATGCCGCGGCTGCATGTGCTGCAGCGCATCGAGCGGCAGGGCCGGACGGTGCGCGAGTTCGCCCCCGAGTTCACCCGCGTGCCCATCGCCAGGGAGAACTTCGAGCGGGTCGTCGAAGGGCTGTTCCGGGTGGTCAACGGCGAGGGGACCGGCCGGGCGGCCCGGGTGGAGGAACTGGATATCTGCGGCAAGACCGGCACCTCGCAGATCATCGCCAAGGAGAATCCCCAGTACAAGCGTTTGACGCAGGAAAAGCGGTTCATGCCCCACTCCTGGTTCGTGTCGTTCGCTCCCCGGAACGCCCCGCGCCTGGCCGTGGTGGTCCTGATCGAGAACGGCGGCGACGCCGGGGCGATCGCCGCCCCCATGGCCGGCCGCATTTACAGGAATTATTTCGGCAAATGAGGGACATCGTCCGCTTTTTCGACAAGTTCACCTTCGCCCTGCTGTTGCTGCTGGCGCTGGCCGGGATTCTCCTGATCTACAGCGCCGGCCATTCCACCCAGGAAACGAACTACCTGAAGCAGGCGGCGTGGCTGGCCGTTTCCCTGGCCGGCTTCCTCGCCGTCTTTTCCATGAAGCTCGACTTCATCTTTCGCAAGTCCTTTTCCGTCTATGTGTTGCTGCTGGTCATCCTGGCGCTGCAGCTGGTCGTCGGCCATACCGTCGCCCGGACCAAGAGCTGGTTCCGGCTCTGGGGCATCGGTTTCCAGTTCTCGGAGTTCGTCAAGGTGCCGCTGGCCCTTTTCCTGGCCAGGCTGTTGGCGCGCCACAAGGAGATCGACGGCTGGGCGTTCATGAAGGTCATGGCCGTGATCCTCGCCCCCGTCGCCCTGATCGTTCTCCAGCCCGACATGGGGGTCTCGTTCATCCTCTGCTCGTTCATCCCGCTGGTCATCCTGCTGAAGAAGGTCCGCCCCGCCCTCCTGGTCATCGCCTTCCTGCTGTTCGCCCTGGGCGGGTTCGCGGCCTGGCATTCGCTCCTGAAGCCGTACCAGAAGGAGCGCATCATCTCTTTCCTGAATCCGGCGCAGTACAAGGATTCCACCGGCTACCACATCATCCAGTCGCGGATCGCCATCGGCTCGGGGGGATTGAGCGGCAAGGGCTATCGGAAAGGCTCGCAGTCGCGCTACCAGTTCCTGCCGGCCCGGCACACCGATTTCATCATCTCGGTCGTGGGCGAGGAACTCGGGTTCGTCGCCATCGGCACTCTGTTCTTTGTATTCTTCCTTGTCTTTTACCGCCAGTTGCGCTTCAATTTCGAGAATGACGAGGAATTTTACTACGTCTACCTGTTCAACGGGCTGATCTTTTTTCAGTTCCTGGTCAATGTCGCGATGGCCATCGGCTTCTTTCCGGTCCTGGGGGTCTCCCTGCCCTTCGTTTCCTACGGCGGGTCTTCGCTGCTTTCGTTCTTCATCGGCGAGGCCATCATCTTCCGCGTCAAGATCAGCAATTACCTGGCATGAACGCGAGCGAACTGATCGGACTGCTGAAAAATCCCCAGGCCTTTGTCGGCGGCGAGATCAACTCCTGTCCGCGCGCCTTTTCCCGTGACGACATCAACATCTGCCTGGTCTTTCCCGACACCTACGCCATCGGCATGAGCCATGCCGGGCTGAAGATCCTCTACCATCTGCTCAATGGCATGGCGGGAGTCCACGCCCAGCGGGCTTTCCTTCCCGACCCGGAAAACGTCCCGCTCTTCAGGCAGGAGCGGGTGCCGCTTTTCTCACTGGAGACGCGGACCGCCCTGAAGGAGTTCGACCTGGTCGGTTTTTCGCTGCTGAGCGAGCTGAATTTCACCAACGTGCTGCTGGCGCTGGAGCTGGCCGGGCTGCCGCTGCTCTCCGCGCAACGCGGCGCGGACGCCCCGTTCATCGCCGCCGGCGGCATCGCCGCCGCCAATCCCGAGCCCCTGCGCGCCTTCATTGACCTGTTCGCCTTTGGCGACGGCGAAGCCCTCTTTCCCGACCTGGTGGCCGTGCTGGAGCGGCTGCGGCTGGAGAAGCCGGGCCGGGCCGAAGCATTGAGGGCGTTCGACCGCGTCGCCGGGGTCTATGTGCCCGCTCTTTACCCTCTGCAGCCCAGGGGAGCCTTTTTTGTCCCCGATCTGGGCGGCAAAGTCATCCGCAAGCGGGTCTGCACCGACCTGGACAAGCTCCGTTCCGAGCCGGCCGAGATCGTCCCGATCTGCGACGTGGTCTTCAACCGCCTGAACGTGGAGATCGCCCGCGGCTGTCCGCAGAACTGCCGCTTCTGCCAGGCCAAATCGTACTACGCCCCGTTCCGCACCCGCGCCGCCGCGCCGACCCTGGAATTCATCCGCAGCTCCCTGGCCGCCACGGGCTACGAGATGTTTTCCCTGGCTTCGCTGAGCTCGGGTGACTACCCCGATCTGCCCGAGCTGCTGCGCCGCATTCCCGGCGCCGTCTCCCCCGACATCTCCTTCTCCGTTCCCTCGCTGCGCCCGGCGACGCTGAGCGCCGAGCTGCTGTCCACCCTGGCCATGTTCCGCCGCACCGGTCTCACCATCGTTCCCGAGGCCGGCAGCGAGCGCCTGCGCCGCGCCATCAACAAGAACGTCAGCGACGCCGAGATCTTCCAGGCGCTGGACAGCGCCTGGAAGCACGGCTGGCAGAAGGTCAAGATGTACTTCATGCTCGGCCTGCCGGGCGAAACCGCGGAAGATGTCGAGGCCATCGCCGCGCTGCTGGAGGGGATACTGGCTGCCGCCCGCCGGCAGCGGGCGCGGATCACGATCCATGCATCGTTCTCCTCCTTCGTCCCCAAGCCGCACACGCCGCTGCAATGGGCCGCCCGGGCGTCCGTCGCCGAGATTGAGGAAAAAATGGCCTGCCTGCGCTCGCGGCTAAGGCGCCACAAGAACCTCGACCTCGACTTCCACTCGCCGGGGCGGAGCCTGATCGAGACCATCCTGGCGCGCGGCGACGCCCGCGTCGGCGACCTGCTGCTCGAGGTCTTCCGCAACGGCGAGGTTTTCAGCGCCTGGGACGCGCATTTCCACCTTGCGGCCTGGGAGAAGGCGCTCCCCGCTCTGGGCGGCGCCGATTTTCTCTCTGAGCTGCCGCTGGCGGCGGAGTTGCCCTGGGATTTCGTGCAGCTGAACTTCCATAAGCCATACCTGGCCGAGGAATACCGGCGCGGCCGCGCCGGCGAGACGACCGCTCCCTGCGCCGAGCAGGACTGCGCCGCCTGCGCCGGCTGCGCCTTCGCCAGCCGGCCGCCCCGCCCGGCGGCGTGGAGCGGAACGGCGGCGGCGCCCGTTGCCCCCCCTGCCGCCTACCGCCGCCTGCGCCTGGTTTACGAGAAAAAGGGCGACCGGCGCTACCTGTCGCACCTGGCGATGATGCAGTTTTTGGAGCGCATCCTGCGCAAGTCGGGGCTGCTGTTCAAGTACAGCGCCGGGTTCCACCCGCGCATCAAGATGGCCTCGCTGCCGCCGCTGCCGGTCGGCGCCGAGGGGCTGGCCGAGGCGATCGAGGTGCACGTGGCCGGCGACCTGACCGCGGCGGAGGTGCTGGCGGCGCTGAACCGGGCGCTCGCCGGCTTCGGCTTCCGGGAAGCCCGCTATGTCGAGGATGACCGGTCTTTTCACAGGTCGCTGCAATCGGTCAGCTACCGTTTTTCCTGGCCCGGGCCGGCCCCGTGCCGCGAGGGTATCGAGGCGCTGCTCGCCGAGGGCGACCGCTGCCGCTTTTCCGCCGCCGGGGTCGACCTGGAGATGGACTTCGCCCACCAGGGGCAGGAGCGTTTCGCCCGCGTCTACCGGCTTCTGGACCCGGAGCGAAAATGGACGGGGCGGCTGAGCCGCATCGAGGTTCGCTTCCATGACGCGGTTTGAGATTGCTTCCCGCGCCAACCCCAGGCTGAAGGAGCTGCTGGCCGACCGGCAGGCGCGCTTCTTCTTCGCGGGCGAGAAGCTGGTCCGCGACATCCTGGCCCGTGGAGCCAGGGTCGACAAGCTGCTGGTGGCAACCGGCCGCGAAAAGGATCTTCCCGGCGAACCGGCCAATGTCGGCGAACTCTGGCTGGTCAGCCTGCCGGTGCTGCAAAAGGTGTCGGGGCTTGAGGATCCGCCGCCGCTGGTCGCCGTCCTCGACCTGCCGCGCCATGAGATCGATTTCGCCGCCCAGCGCTCCGTCATCGGGCTGGTCGATGTGCAGGATCCGGGCAATGTGGGGACGATCCTCCGCTGCGCCTCGGCTTTCGGCGTCGGCGCGCTGGCGCTGGCCGGCGCCTGCGCCCGTCCCAACAACCCCAAGGTCGTGCGCGCCGCCCAGACCGCCCTCCTCGACGTGCCGTTCCAGCATTTTCCCGGGACCGCTGAAATGGTCCGCACTGCCCTGGCTCAGGGCGCTCACGTCTATGTGACCGGCTCGCGCCCGGGCAACTCCTCCGTGCCCGTCGAGGCCATGACGCTTCCCTGCCTGCTGCTGTTCGGCAGCGAGGGGCGAGGCCTCGATCCGGGGCTGCTCGAGCGCTTCCCGCTGGTGCGCCTGGAGCAGAAGGAGCGTCTGGACTCGCTCAACGTCGGCGTCAGCGCCTGCATCCTGATGCGCGAGCTGCAGAAGCTGCACGGGCTGTGAAGCCGAAACTGCTGCTGCATGTCTGCTGCGGCCCCTGCGCCCCCCACGTCCTCCAGCTGCTGCGCGGCGAGTACGACGTCACGGGATTTTTCTTCAACCCCAACATCCAGCCTTTCCGCGAATACGAGTTCAGGCGCTTGGAGTTGGAGCGGCTGGCCGGGATGCTGGACTGGCCCGT
>JALOLC010000013.1:25358-30877 GCA_025456175.1 Acidobacteriota bacterium
TCGCCCCTGCCCATGACATGCTGGCTTGGTTCGCGGCCGTGCGCGGCCTCGAGCGCGAGCCCGAGCGCGGACGGCGCTGCCCGATTTGCTTCCGCTTCCGCCTGGACAGGTCGTTCCGCTATGCGCGGGAGAACGGATTCACCGCCGTCGCCTCCACGCTGTCGATCAGCCCCTACAAGGTGACCGCCCAGATCAACGAGCAGGGGATGGCCCTGGCCGGGGAATACGGCGTCGCCTTCCTCGCCGAGGACTTCAAGAAACGGAATGGCTTCCAGGCCGCCCGCCGCCAGGCGCAGGCCCTGGGCATCCAGCACCAGGACTACTGCGGCTGCGTCTTTTCCAAGGCCGAGCGCCTGCTGCGCCTGCGGAAATGAAGCTGGGCGCCGGATTTGCCGGCCTCGGCGGTTTGCAATCATGGGTGCGATGTGGTAAATTGGGGCCCTGATGAACAAGAAAGTGGCATGGGCCGGGAAGGCCATCGGCATCACGCTGGGCTATTTCCTGGTGTTCTTCCTGGCGGTGTTCTTCACCGTCAGCCTGCTGGTCAAGGGCGACGAGATCAGCGCTCCCGACCTGAGCGGGATGACCCTCCCGCAGGCGTATGCCGCCGCCGCCAAAAAGGGAGTGTTCCTGAAAAAAGTCGTCGGCGATTTCGGCGGCGCCTATGCGCCCAACACGGTGGTCAGCCAGTTCCCGGCCCCCGCCACCAGCGTCAAGGAGAAGGCGGTCATCAAGATCTTCGTCGCCTCGGAGGTTGGGCAGACGATCGTTCCCCAGCTGGTCGGGCTGGGCCTGAGGGAAGGCGAGGCGCTGCTGAAGAAAAGCAGGCTGAAGAAGGGCCATGCCGCCTTCCTCACCGCCGCCGACGTCGTGCCCGAGAGCGTGATCAGCCAGTCGCAGCCCGCCGGCAGCCGCGTGCCCGAAGGCGCCGCCGTGGACCTGCTCGTTTCCAAGGGGGGCGAACGCCGTTCGTTCATCATGCCCGACCTGATCGGCAAGGAAGCGGTCAAGGTCCTCGTCTTCTTCGAAGGCCAGGGGCTGAAGATCTCCAAGATCGAGGAGGTCCCCTACTTCGGGCTGAAGCCGGGCATCATCCTCAAGCAGTTCCCGGCGCCGGGTTTCGAGATCAGCGCCAAGGCCCAGATCGGCATCCAGGTCAGCAAATGAACCCCATTTTTCCCTCCATCCTGTCCACGAATTTCTTCGACCTGGAGGCCAAGCTGCGCGCCTTCGCCGACAGCGGCATCGACTTCATCCACCTGGACGTCATGGACGGCCATTTCGTCGATCCGATCTCGTTCGGGCCCTCGCTGGCCCGAGCCATCCGGGCGAAGTTCCCCTTCCGTCTCGACGCCCACCTGATGGTCAGCAACCCGGAGAAGGCTGTGCCGCATTTCATCCAGGCCGGGGTCGACTGGATCTCGTTCCATGCCGAAGCCGCGGGCGCCGAGGCGACGGCCGGGCTGCTGGGCACGATCCGCGCCAGCGGCCGCAAGGCCGGCCTGGTCCTCAACCCCGACACGCCGCTGGAGCGCTTGCGGCCCTACCTGGCCGCTGCCGACTATGTCCTGCTCATGAGCGTCTTCCCGGGTTATGGCGGGCAGTCGTTCATCCCCGCCACCCTGGAACGGGCGGCGCAATTGAAGAAGGAGATTGCCGCCCGCAATGCCAGCTGCCTGCTGCAGGTGGACGGCGGCATCCATCCCGACAACGCCGCCCTGCTGCAGCAGGCGGGCGCCGACCTGTTCGTGGTCGGCACCGCCCTGTTCAATGCCGCCGACATCCCTGCCCAGATCAGGCAGTTAACAAATCACGTGCACTGGAGCCGAGCATGAAAAAAACATTTCTGATCCCCGCGTTGGCGCTGCTGGTCGTTTCCATTGGCTGCCGCGCGAAGAAGCCCGTCAGCGTCGATCCGAGCGAAAAGGGCTCGGACAAGAAAATGTACGAGAATGCCATGAAATACCTGACCAAGGACCCGGAAAAAGCCCGGCTGCTCTTCAAGGAGATCGGGCAGCTCTACCCCGACTCGATCTTCGCCAACAAGGCCAAGCTGGGCATCGGCGACTCGTACTTCAAGGAGCGGGATTCCTCCTCCCTGGTGATGGCCGCCGCCGAGTACCAGGAATACGTGAGCCTCTATCCCTATTCTCCCGATGCCGTCTACGCCAAGTTCCAGATCGGCATGTGCTATTTCAAGCAGGTCCGCAAGCCGGAGCGTGACCAGACCCATACCTTTACCGCCATCAAGGCCTTCGAGGGGGTAATCCAGCAGTATCCCGAAACGCCCGAAGCCGGCGAAGCCAGGAAGAAGATCGACGATTTGCGCCAGATCCTGGGCAAGCACTACTTCCAGATCGGCTATTATAACTTCCTCATGAAATCCTACGACGGGGCCATCGCCCGCTTCAAGCAGGTCATGGACGAGTACCCCGATTTCAAGGGCAACGACAGGCTCCTCTACTATACCGGCAGGGCCTACGCGGGCAAGGGCGACCGCGAGTCGGCGCTATCCTTCTTCCAGCGCCTGATCGGCAGCCAGCCCAAGTCCAAGTTTGCCGCCAAGGCCCAGCGCTGGATCCAGAAGCTGAACCGCCTGGCGGAAAAGGAGAAGAAGTCCCCTGCCGCTGCCGAGAAGTAGCGCCGACCTTCCCGAGCGGCCCGGGGTCTACATCTTCAAGTCCGCCTCGGGCAAGCCGCTCTACATCGGCAAGGCGGGCAACCTCCGCAAGCGCATCGCCCAGTATTTCCAGAAGAAGGACGACCGGCTCGTGCGCAGCCTGCTGGAGCGTTCGGAGGCGCTGGAGACCATCGTCACCGAGGCCGAGGCCGACGCCCTGCTGCTGGAGAGCAGCCTGGTGCACAGCCACCTGCCCCCCTTCAACATCCGCCTCAAGGACGACAAGAGCTTCCCGTTCATCGAGGTCACGCTGGCCAGCGAATTCCCCGCCATCCATTTTTCCCGGCGGAGCGCGGCAGGCAGCTTCCTCGCCGGTCCCCTGGTCAGCGCCGCGAAAGCCCGGGCCCTGATCGACACCGTCACCCGGCTGTTCCAGTTGCGCACCTGCGGCGACGCGATCTTCAGCAAGGGCATCCCCTGCCTCTACCACCATATCGGGCGCTGCTCCGCCCCCTGCGCCGGCAGGATCGAACCGGCGCGCTACCGCGGCCAGGTCGCCGTTGCCGTCGATTTTCTCAAGGGCCGCAAGCACGGGGCCGCGGCCCGGCTGCGCGGCAACATGCGCGCCCTGGCGCGGCAACAGGATTTCGAGGGGGCGCAGAAGGCCAAGGAGGACCTGGAGCTCCTGGCCGGCTTTTCCCTGCGCTCCTGCGTCAGCTTGCGCAGCCGCATCGACAACGATGTGATCGCCTCGTGCCTGCTGGGGCGGGAAGCCTTTTTCGTCCACTTCGCCTGCAGCGGCGGCCGGGTGCGCCGGAGCGGCTTCTTCCACCTGCAGACCCTCCGCGACTCGCCGGAGGAATCGCTGGGCGAATTTCTCGTCGATTATTACCGCCTCCGGCCGCTGCCGGGAGAGGTCATCGTCGCGCGGCTGCCGGACGAGGCCGCCGGGCTGGCCAGCCTTTTTTCCCGGCGCGCCGGCCGGCGCGTCCGCATCCGCACCGCCCGCCGCGGCGAGAAGAAAAGGATCCTCGACATGGCGCTGAAGAACCTGGCCCTGTTCGTGCAGAAAAGCGACTACCGCTCATTGGGCGGCGGGATCCAGCAGAGGCTGCGTTTAGCCAATTTTCCCTCGCGCATCGAGGGTTTCGATATCTCCCACCTGGGGGAAAAGCACCGCGTGGGCGCCCAGGTGGTCTTCCAGGACGGGCGGCCGGAAAGGCGCCTCTATCGAAGCTACCTCATCCGCGGCGCCGCCCCCGGGGACAGCGGGGCCATGGAGGAAATGTTGCTCCGGCGCTTCCGCGCCGGCTCCCCGCATCCCGACCTGGTGCTGCTCGACGGCGGCCTGCCGCAGCTGGGGGTGGCCCGCCAGGTCAAGGCCGACCTGGGGCTCGGCTGCGATCTGGCGGCCCTGGCCAAGGGAGAGGAGCGGTTGTTCCTCGAGGACGGCACCTCTCTTGTCCCCGAGTCGGGTTCGCCGCTGCGCCACCTGCTGCAGCAGGTGCGCGACGAGGTCCACCGCCGCGCTATCAGGCATCATCGCCTGCGCCGCGAGAAGATCTGAAACCAGTGCTAAGTCGTGGTGGTAGTGGTAGTAGCTACAAAGTAAAGATCTATTGCCTCTCTTCCGCGTCACGCGTCACGCGTCACGAAGACCGTTATCTTCTATTCCTCCGCAGCCGCGAGCAATGAATTGAACATCAGCTTGTAGGTCCCCTCACCGTGGGTGCGGTGGATGACGTCGGGGCCGATGAGGATGATCCGGCCCTTGCCCCTGCGGAAGTCGACCATGAGCGACTTGCGCAGCAGCTGCTCCTCGCCGTTCAGCCAGCCCGACAGCAGCAGGTCGCGTTCGCCGAACACGAGGGGCGTGGCGCGGTTCTCGTCGGCGCCCCGCGGCATCCGGGTCTCGAAGGTCGGCGTGGAGCGGAAGAAGACGGCGGCGCTCCTGTCCATGCCCAGGGTCAGCGGCGATTCCTTGACCTCGGCCCTCAGGAAGGAGCCGGGGCAGACCACCTGGCTGTTCTCCTCCATGATGTTGGTCACGGGGATTTTCAGCTTGTTGACGGCGTAGTTGCACGATTCTTCCATGAAGACCAGGATCTTCCCCGCCTTGACCATGCTGGCGAGAAGCTTTTCCCCCTTTTCGCCGATGCCGCCCGAATATTCCGGCGGTGCCGGCGTGGCCCATTTCTCATATTTTTTTGGCGGGATCGAAGTTTTTCCCTGCCACATCCTTGGGATGGACCGTCTCGTAAGGGACCTTGTATTCATCGAACACCAGGCGCAGCCAGCCCTCGGTCATGTTGTGCCCCCAGTTCTGGTAGAGCCCGGCCTTGAAGGGACGCAGGCGGCGGAATTTCTGCAGAGGCACCTCCTTCCTGGACGTCGGCGCCAGCGGGGCTTCGGCGTGGATGCTCTTGAGCATCTCCAGCGCTTCGCTTTTTCTGACCGCGAAGGAGCCGGCGGTGAAATCGGGGCAATCGACGTTGCGGTAGACCGCCTGGCCCTTGGCCAGCAGCTCGAAGGCGGCGCGGTAGGAGTTGTTGTGGCGCGCGTCGAGCACGATGTATTCCTGGAGATCCTCGGGGAAGGGGCGCCGGGCAAGCTGCTCGGCGCCGACCGGCTCCATCAGGGCCTTCAACGGCTCGTCCACCGCGGCCGTCCGGATGCCCATGGCCAGGGGCAGGGTCCAGGCCGCCATGTCGTAGGGGAGCTCGGGGTCGGCCTTGATGTTCTTGCGGATGTCGGGGTAGTGCTGCCTTTCAAAGATGTTCTTGACGAAGGCGCGGTAGGGCTGGGCCAGGGGGACGACGTAGGACCGCTTGTCGAACAGCGTGTCGCCGACCCGCGCCGGGTGGGTGAGCTGGAACACGCGGATGTTGGAGGCGAGCAG
>JALOLC010000179.1 GCA_025456175.1 Acidobacteriota bacterium
GTCGCGGCCGGCGGCCAGATCGATCAGCTTGGCGGGGACGTCGTAGTCGGGAACGCCGGGGTGGGCGGCCTTCTTCTCGAGCATGCCCGCCAGGGTGGTGAAGGGCTCCATGTGCACGGCGTCGGCAGGGGAGTAGCCGCGCACCCGGCCATGGGTCAGGCGCAGGGTGCCGTTGGCGTCGGGTATGAAATCCTTGCCCAGGAACTCCTTCTTGGCGTCGACCAGCTGCGCCAGCAGCGGATCGAGGAGGCCTTTTTCACGCTTTTCGGCCTCTTTCATCTCGCGGTAATCGGGGTAGAGGGCGAAGGCCAGTGCGATGAGCGGGTCGTCAAGCGCCTGCAGCTCCGCGGCCGGCTTCCTCAGCCAGGCGCTCACCGTCTCCGGACTCTTGAGCCGGGTGGAAGCGAATGCCTTTGCCAGGAAGGCGGCGATGGCCTGCTCGGGGTCGCCGCTGCCGATCAGGGCTTTCACGGCGGCGATGGACTGAGCGGGCGGCAATGCGGCGGCGCGGCGCAGCATCTCCCCGAGAACGGCCTTCTCGGCGGGCTCGTGGTAGTCGCGCAGGGCCATGGTCATGCGCTTCTCGGTGAGGTCGAAATTGCGCTCCATGTACGCCTCCTCCCGCTGCGTATCCTTTTTGACGCGCTCGAAGGAGGCCTCGCAGATGCGGAAGGCGTTGCCCATCATGGTGGAGATGCGGGTGCTCAGCAGGCTGGACAGCACCTGGTCGCGCTCCGCCCGCGCCCGCATGCCGGCATAGGCGCGGTCCAGCTCTGCGAACAGCGTCCCGTACTTCTTCCGCCGGGCCGGATCGGAGTCGATGAAGCGCTGCAGCTTCTGCTCGTCGCGGCGGCGCCGGTCGGCCAGGCCCAGGTTCTTCAGCCCCTTCAGCTGCCCCAGGCCGCGCGTCAGCGCGTTCCACAGCCCCTTGAGCGACGCCGAGAGCTTGATGGCGATGGCGCGGTCGCCTGCGCTCATCCTCTCCTTGACGTCGATGATCCAGCGGTAGAGGCCGGCGTTGTACGGCAGGCGCACCTCCTCCTCGAAGGCCAGGTAATGCGAGGACTTGTGGCGGTGGGTGCTGCCGGGGTAGCCAAGGGCGAAGACGAAGTCGCCGGCCTGGATCCCCGTGGCGGTGATCGCCAGGTGCTTCCTGGGCCGGAAGGGGACGTTCTGCGGCGAGAAGTCGGCGCGGCTGCCGTCGGGCCCGACGTAGGCGCGCAGGAAGGCGAAGTCGCCCGTATGGCGCGGCCACATCCAGTTGTCGGCCTCGCCGCCGAACTCCCCGATGGCCCGCGGCGGGGCGTAGACCAGGCGCACGTCCTTGATGTAGTCGTAGATGAACAGCACGTAGGTCTTGCCCCTGAACATCTCGGCCACCTCGGCGCGCTTGCCCGGACGCTCCTTCTCGACGGCGACCACCAGGCGCTTCATCTTTTCCTCGATGGCCTTGCTGCGCTCGGCGTGGGTCATGCGGCCGTGGAGAACCGCGAGGACCTCGCGCGAGACATCGCGGTAGGACTCGATGAGGCGCACGGTATAGCGCTTGGCCGGCAGCTCGGCGCCGGACTCGGCGGCGTAGAAGCCGTCGCGCAGGTAGTCGTTCTCGGTGGTGGTGAGCGACTGGATGGCGCCGAAGGCGCAGTGGTAGTTGGTCAGGATCAGGCCACGCCGTCGGGATTGTACAGCTGCTCGGGCTCGATGGCGAAGCCCCGGGCCTTGAGATCGAGCTTGTGGATCTCGCTCAGGGGGAACATGCCTTCTTCACCGTGGAGCCCGATGAAGAGGCCGGTGAGCAGAACGATGACGGTCAGTATGTGTTTCATTGCATTACCTCCGATTTAGTGAAAAGTGAAAAGTAGAAGAAGTGAAATGTGAAACGCAGATGAAGTGAAAAGTGAAACGAGAATTTAAAGTACGATCGTTCCTCTTGTTGCTCTTGCTTTTCACTTTTTACTTTTCACCTTTCACTACAGTGGGTTAATTTTAAAGTACTGTTGATTGTCTTGTTGTTGCTACTTTTCACTTTTAACTTTTCACTTTTCACTAGAGTTCATCCTATTCCTGTCCGTCCCAGCAATAGGTGCAGAGCTTGTCTTTCGGCAGGCCGATGGCCGCGATCAGGTCTTCGAGGAGCTGGTACTTGAGCGAGGTCAGGCCCAGGTGGGCGCGGATCCAGTCCTCCATCGCTTCGTACGCGGGCGTCCCGGCGCGGGCGAAGCGGGCCGGGTCCGCCTCGGCGGGAGCGGCCAGGGCGCGGATGGCCTTGCGCGTGGCCAGGTCCATCTCCGAGCGCGAGCGCGAGAAGTTGAGGAACTTGCAGGAGTGGAGCAGCGGCGGGCAGGCCGGCCGCATGTGGATCTCGGCGGCGCCGGCGTCGTAGAGGCGGCGGATGGTGTCGGCGAGCTGGGTGCCGCGCACGATCGAGTCCTCGCAGAACAGGATGCGCCGCCCGGCGAGCAGCTCGCGGATGGGGATCAGCTTCATGCGCGCCACCAGGTCGCGGACCTCCTGGTTCTGCGGCATGAAGCTGCGTGCCCAGGTCGGCGAGTACTTGACGAAGGGGCGCTTGAAGGGCAGGCCGGACTCGGAGGCAAAGCCCAGGCCGTGGCCGATGCCCGAGTCGGGGATGCCGGCCACGTAGTCAACCTCAGCGGGGAAGCGCCGGGCCAGGGCCACGCCGCAGCGGTTGCGCACTTCCTCGACGTTGATCCCCTCGTAGCTCGAGGCCGGGTAGCCGTAATAGACCCAGAGGAAGCTGCATGTCTGCAGGCGCGCCTCGGGCTCCTTGACGACCTGGCAGCCCTCGGCCGTGATGCGGACGATCTCCCCGGGGCCCAGGACCTTCACGGTCTCGTATTCGAGGTTGGGAAAGGCGCAGGACTCGAGGGTGACGGCCGTGGCGCCCGGCTTGCGCCCGACAATGACCGGGGTGCGGCCGAGCCGGTCGCGGGCGGCGTAGATGCCGTCGCGGGTCAGGAGCAGGAGCGAGCAGGAGCCATCGACCTCGGCCAGGACGCGGCGGATGCCCGCGGCGAAACTGTCCTCCCTGTCGATCAGCGAGGCGACGACCTCGGTGGGATTGATGTCGCCGCTGCCCATCTCGGAGAGATGGACGCAGCGCTTGCGGAACGCCTCGCGGACCAGCGCGTCGGCGTTGGCCACGACGCCGACCGTGGCGATGGCGTAGTCGCCCAAATGGGAGCGGATGAGCAGCGGCTGGTCGTCGGTGTCGCTGATGACGCCGATGCCGCTTCGGCCGCCCAGGCGCTCGAGGTCAGGGTCGAACTTCGAGCGGAACTGGGCGTTTTCGATGTTGTGGATGACGCGGGCGAAGCCATTGCGGCCGAGGACGGCCAGGCCGCCGCGCTTGGTCCCCAGGTGGGAATGGTAGTCGGTGCCGTAGAAGACGTCGGCCGCGCAGTTCTGCTGGGCCGCCACTCCGAAGAATCCGCCCATGGGTTGCTCCTGGTTGGTCGCATGCCGCTCGGTTGCCGGCTGGAAGCTCACTTATACCAAAGCGTTGGCCGCGTGTCAAAAAAAGAATCCATTCGGTTTACAGTACACGGTGTACGGTAAACGGTAAAAATGAAGCTACAATATATACGCCTGAATCCGATCTTCTTGCATATTACTGCCCCTGCACCGCCAGGTGCGAAGCGGGGTCGTTGGACGTGTTGTCGACCGACGCCCCGAAGCACATCACTTCTCCCGCGCCCGATGTAGGCCGGATGCGCTCCCGGGATACGGCACTCCAGCCTGGATGAACGGGTTGAACGCCTGGAAGTCATACCCCGCCAGCGTCTTGCTGAACTGGCTGCCAATTTGCGCCCCGCTGCCGTCGAGCAAGGTAAACTCCACCGTCACCGCGTCGGCGGTCGGGTTGAAGAACCCGCTCGTCGAGCGGTAGCCGACGTTGTTCGTGTAGTTCTGGATCAGCATCTCCCGCGTCGTATCGGCCGTCTCGGCAGCGACCAGGTTCAGCCCGGGGAACGTCTTCGAGTAGTTGCCGTTCAACGTCCGCGCCGTCACCTGGATATTGTGAGAGCCGTCCTGCGTCTGGAACTCCACCGCCCCCACCCTGCCGTAATAGGCGAACACGCCGCTGTCCAGGTTGTCGATGGTCTCCAGCAAATTGGCGTATTTCACCTTGGTCCCGGCGGTAGTTCCGGTCCACAGCAAGAACGGCCCTCTCCTGCTGCCGCCGCCATAATCAAAATATACCGATACTGCCGAGCCGCCCGTCGCGTCCACGATCTGCACCTCGCTCACCCAGGTGCCGCCGCCGGTCGCCGTTGCCCAGATCGCCTCGGGCAGTATCTGCAGACTGCCGGGACCGTTGTCGTATCCCGTCGCCCCCTGCACCGTCACGTGCGCCGCCGGGTCGTTGGTCGCATTGTCGACCGTCGCCCCGAAGCACAGCACCTTGCCCGTACCCGCTGTCGGCCGCACCCGCAGTATCACGTTGTCGTAGGAATTGCCCGGGTAGGATACTCCCGCCTGGTTGAACGGGTTGAACGCCTGGAATTCGTGCCCGGCCAGCGTCCGGCTGAACTGCG
>JALOLC010000014.1 GCA_025456175.1 Acidobacteriota bacterium
CGCGGCTGAACGATTTGCTGGCGATCAGCACCTGGCCGCGCTGGCGGGGCAGGACGCGGCCGAACTTGCCCTCGCTGTCGCTGTAGCCGCGCGCCGTGTCGAAGAAATTGATCCCGCAATCGAGCGCTTTCTGCAAAACGCGGTCGGACTCGCCTGCCTCGAGGCGCTGGATGGGGATGCCGCCCATGCCCATTCTCAGGGCTTTGACCGCTCCCGGGAGCAGGCCGGCGGTTCGCTCCGGCTTCGCGGTCCCGGGATCAGCCATAGACGTCCAGCCCCCTCTCGTTCAGCATGCGGTAGAGCAGGTTCAGCGGCAAACCCATGACATTGAAATAGCAGCCCTCGATGCGCTCCACGAACACGGCGGCCCGCCCCTGGATGGCATAGGCTCCGGCTTTGTCCAGGAAATTCTCGCGCTCCAGGTAGAAATCGATCTCCCCCGCGCTCAGCTCCTTGAACAGGACGCTGGTCCGCGCGACGGCGTAGGTGGTCTCACCCTGATGCATCAGCGCCAGCCCGGTCAACACCTCGTGCTGGCGGCCGGAAAGCCGGGTCAGCATGGCGAACGCGTCGGCGCGGTCAAGCGGCTTGCCGATCAGCAGGCCGTCCAGCCGCACCACGGTATCGGCGCTGACCAGCAGCGAATGGAAAAACTTCTTGCGATAGACGGCGATGCCCTTGGCGATGGTCACCCGTTCCAGGTAGGCGCCGAACGCTTCGCCCGGCTTCTGTGCCTCGTCGATTTCTGGAGGAAAAACGTCCGGAACCAGCCCGATCATCTGCAGTAGTTCTTTGCGCCGCGGCGAGGCCGACGCCAGGACGACCTTCATTTTTTAAGGAACTCGCGGATGCGGCACTCGTAGGGAGCCGGGACGGCCAGCTTGTCGCCGCGTTCCAGGAAGTGCTTCAGCTCGTCCAGCGAACGGATGCGGTGCGTGGCGAAGATCTTGAGGATGGTCCGCGGGCCGACCCCCTTGATCTGGGACATCTCGTAGAGGCTGTCGGGAAATTCCGCCAGCAGTTCGTCCAGTATCTTCAGCGAGCCGATGATGACCAGGTCCTCCACCTTCTGGGCCAGAACCTTGCCGATGCCGTCGATCTTGGTCAGATCCTCTCCGGCCAGCAGCAGGTCCTCGACCGGAACCGGCAGCTCGCGGATGCTCTTGGCGGCCTTGGCATAGGCGTTGATCTTGAATTCGTTCTCATCCTTCAAGGCAAGGAAAAAAGCGACTTTATCGAAGGCGCGGGCGATCTCCTGGTTGGTCATGGCTGCGGTTTTCTATTGTTGTTCATGTCCGAAAAAGAAATTCATCGCCATCATCATAGCAAAAATCCAGACAAAAGTAAATTTGACTTTGCGGCGCCGCTGACCTACAATTCGCCCATGCACAAAATCGCCTTCTCCGGGATCCCCGGCAGCGGCAAGACCTCGGTGTTGGCCGAAGTGAAGAAGCTGTTGTCGCTGAAGTACCGGGTCGAAGAGGTTGCCGACCTGAAACCGGGCAGCCCCTTCGACTTCGACCAGCGGGCCGGCTTCGTCAGCTCGTTCTATAACATCACCAGCCAGATCAACGAGGAGAACATCCACTCCCAGGGCCGCCCCGACTTTCTCCTCTGCGACGGCGCGCTGCTGGACCACTGGCTGGAGTGGCGGCTCTCCCAGGCCGAAAAGCCGGGAAACGGCCAGGCAACGGAAAGGCATTCGCTGCTGGAGGGGTTGGTTCGCTTCTGGATGCCTTCCTACGCAATGATCTTCCGCATCCGCGCCGACGCCGGGGCGCTGAAGAAGCGTGTGGCCAAGGCCGGCCTGCGGGAATTCAATCCCAGCCAGGCGCGGCAGGCGGAGGAACTGTACGGACAGATCATCCAGCAGGACCGCCTCCCCGCCTTCGACGTCTGGAACCACCAGTCCGTCGACGAAAGCGCGCAGGAAGCGATGGTGCGCCTGGCGGAAATGAAGCTGATCTGACCGACGTTTTCCTAGCGCCCCAACGCAGGAGGAGAAATTGCGGGTCAAGCTGGCGGGATTCAACATCGACGCGGACATCGTGCGCCGGCTCGATCCCGACGGCGGCCGCCATCTCACCCCGGAAACGCTCAGCGCCGCCTATGCGCGCATCAGCCGCAGCCCGCTCGCGGTCGACCAGCTGAGGAAGCAAGCCTGCCTGGACGTCGAGAAGTCCAGGAGATCAAACCAGAGGATCATTTTCGAGATGGGGCACCACTCGGTGGCCGAGCACGCCGTTTTCAATTTCGACATCATGGGCGTATCGCGGCTGGCCCTGGAGGAAATCGAACGCTTCCGCCTGGCCTCTTACACCGAGAAATCGCAGCGCTACGTCACCCTGGAGGGGGATCTGGTCCTGCCCAGGGAGATCCGCACGCCGGCGCTCAAGAAGGCCTTCGTTGAGGCCGTGCAGCGCCAAAACCGCTTCTATGTCAAGGCCTGCGAGCGCCTGGGCCGGCGCTTGAAGCGTCAGCACGCCGCGCTGCTCCAAGGCGCCGCCGGCCAGCGGCTCGTGGAAGGATGGGCCAAGGAAGATGCCCGCTACATCCTGTCGCTGGCCACCAGCGGCCAGGTCGGCATGACCGTCAATGCCCGCACCCTGGAGCACATGTTCCGCTGCTGGCGCCTCAGCCCCAGGGAGGAAGTGCGCCGGCTCGCGGCGAAGCTCCATTCCCTGGTCATGCCCGTCGCGCCCTCGCTCATCCTTTTCCCGGAACCGACCGCCTTTGACCGCGAGGCCTTTTCGGCCAGCGACGAATATTTCTCTTCCCTCCCGGCGGCGGTGCCGCGCGCGCGGGCCGGCCGCCCCGGCGCCGTCTCCGGCGCCGGGCCGGTGACCGTTTCCTTTTCCGCGAACGGTGACGACCTCATCCTGGCCTCGCGTCTCAGCACCGTTCGCCGCCTGAACCTGGCCCAGGCCCTTTCCCTCATCCAAAAGACGAGCCCGGCGCAAAAGAAAAGAATGTACCGCGAATTCTTCCGGCAGGTCCAGTTCTTCAGCGCCATGCCCCGCGAATTCGAGATGGCCGACATCACCATCCAGGCGTCGATCAGCGCCTCCTGCTTCGCCCAGCTCAAGCGCCACCGTATGGCGACCCTGCTCAGCGGGGAATACGAGCCCGAGCTGGGCTGCACGCTGCCCGCCAGCATTGCGAACTCCGGTTTGGGCGAAGAGTTTCTCAGGATCATCGATGCGACCAACGGCGTCTATTCCCGGCTCCGCGAGCTTCAGGGCGCGGCCGCCGCGTATGTGCTGACCAATGCCCACCGCCGCCGCATCCTGATGAAGATGAACCTGCGGGAGATGTATCACTTCGTCCGCCTGCGCGACGATGAGCACGCCCAGTGGGACATCCGCCTGCTGGCTCATGCCGTGGCGGCGAGGGTCAGGGAAAGGATGCCGCTGGCCGCCATGATGCTGTGCGGCAAGAGCCGCTTCAATGAAGAATACGAGAGGATCTATCAGGCCCCGCCGCCAGGCATCGACCTGAAATAGCCCGCGAAGTTCGACTCAAAACAAGACAAAATCCACGGCAAAGAGAATGGCGACCACCGCCATCAGCGGGTGGACGTCCCTGATCCTGCCGGCCAGCAGCTTCAGCAGGACATAGGAGATGAAGCCGCAGCCGATCCCCTTGGAAATGCTGAACGTGAAGGGGATCAGGGCAATGACCAAAAAGACCGGCAGGGCGGTCGTGGCGTCCTCCCAGCGAATGGCGCGCACGCCGGAAATGAGCAGGAAGCCGACCAGGACCAGGGCCGGGGCAGTGGCAAACGCGGGAACGATCGCCACCAGCGGCGTGAAAAAAACAGCGAGCAGGAACAGCAGGCCGGTCACCACGGCGGTCAGTCCGCTGCGGCCGCCGGCGCCGACGCCGGCCGCGCTCTCCACATAGGTGGTCACCGAGCTGCAACCGAACAGCCCGCCGCACAGGGCGGCCAGCGAATCGACCAGCAGGATGTTTTTCAAGCGCGGCAGCCTGCCGGCGTCGTCCATGAATCCGGCTTGTTCCCCGACCGCCACGATCGTCCCCATGGTGTCGAAAAAATCGGTGATCAGGAAGGCGAAGATGGTCCCCAGCAAGGCCAGGTGCAGCGCTCCGGAGATGTCCAGCGCGAAGAAGGTGCTGAAGTATTCCGGCTTCACCCCGGCCACGAGAGAGGACGGCAGGCGGACCAGCCCGGCGATCACGGCCATCGCCGTGGAGAGGAGGATGCCGATCAGGAAGGCCCCCCTGACCTTCTTCACCATCAGGAATGCGGTGGCGAGCAGCCCGAGGACAGCGACCAGGCTCTCCGGGCCGATCTTGCCGAAGGCGATCATGGTCCCGGCGGCGGGGACGACGAGCTTGGCGTTCTGCAGCCCGATCAAGGCGATCAGCAGGCCGATGCCCACGCCAATGCCGCGCTTCAGGTCGAGGGGGATGGCGTTCATCACCCCTTCGCGGACATGGGTCAGGACCAGGACCGTGATGACCACGCCCTCGAGGAAAATGATCCCCATCGCCGTCTGCCAGGAAACCTTCATGCCCATGACTATGCCGAAGGCCAGGAACGCGTTCAGCCCCATGCCCGGAGCCAGGGCGAAGGGATAGTTGCTGAAAACGCCCATGAGGATGCTCATGATCCCGGCCCCGAAGCAGGTGGCCACCGCCAGGGCCGGCACCAGCTCCTCGCCCATGGCCGCGGCCAGAATTTTCGGGTTCACGAAAATGATGTAGGCCATGGCCATGAAGGTGACCGCGCCGGCCATGACTTCGCGGCCCACCGTCGTCCGCTTTTCCTTAAGTTTGAAAAGGTCCATATGCCCACCTCGCGCTTCTATGATAATCATTCACTTTGATTGGAGTCAATCCTGAGCGCCGCGCCTGCCCCCCGATGGGCAACGTGAGGGCCGATTCTTATTGACCGAAGCCCGTCTTTGTGCTATTTTGCCGGGTAATGAACGAAATTTTTCGCATCGTGATCCAGTTCGCCGCGGTGTTGTTCGCCATTTCGATCCATGAGTCGGCGCACGCCTGGGCGGCCGACAAATGCGGCGATCCCACCGCCCGCCTCCAGGGTCGGGTCTCGCTGAATCCCGTCGCCCACATCGATATTTTCGGGACGATCATCTTCCCCATCCTGCTGGCGGTCGTCGGCGCACCGGTGTTCGGCTGGGCCAAGCCGGTCATGGTCAACCCCTACAACTTCCGCAACCGCCGCCGCGACGGCATGCTGGTCGCCGCCGCCGGACCCGTCTCCAATATCCTGGTCAGTTTGACCGTTATACTCTTGCTGCTGGCCCTCTTCCAGCCGCTCATGGCCGCCAGCAGCCCCACCGTGCTGCTCCTGATCAAGATCGCCGTCTACCTGATGATGATCAACATCTTTCTGGCCGTCTTCAACCTGATCCCCGTCCCGCCGCTGGACGGCAGCGGCATTCTGGAAGGGCTGCTGCGCGGCGACGCGCTGGCCTGGTTTGAACGGATCAAGCCCTACGGCTTCTTCATCCTGATCTTCATCATGTACACCCGGGTCTTCGACAAGATCGCCGACTTGCTGTTCAGCGGGCTGTTCCGGCTCTTCCCCAAGCTGATCTTCCTCCTGCTCAAGTCCGGAGTCGCCGGATGAGCCCCAGGGTGATCATGAGCGGCATCCGGCCCACCGGTACCGGGGCCGCCCATCTGGGCCACTGGGAAGGGGCGCTCAAGAGCTGGGTGAAGCTCCAGGACATGGGCGACTGCTATTACTCGATCGTCGACTGGCATGCCCTGACCACCGAATACCAGGATGTAAGAAGCATCCAGGACAACATCCGCCAGTCGTTGCTGGACCTGCTGGCGGTGGGCATCGACCCGGAGAAGAGCACCGTCTACCTGCAGTCGGCGGTCAAGGAGATCGCCGAGCTGAACCTGCTCCTGGGCATGATGACGCCGCTGGGCTGGCTGGAGCGCGTTCCGACCTTCAAGGAGCAGCAGGCGCAGCTGGGCGACCGCGACATCAACACCTACGGCTTCCTCGGCTACCCCCTGCTGCAGACGGTCGACATCATCATCATGAGGGCCGACACCGTGCCGGTGGGCGAAGACCAGGTCTTCCACCTGGAGCTGGCCCGCGAGATCGTGCGCCGCTTCAACGGCCTTTACGGCGACTGCTTTCCCGAGCCGCAGCCCTTCCTGACGCCCATCCCCAAGCTGCCGGGAGTGGACGGGCGCAAGATGAGCAAGAGCTACGGCAACGCCATCTACCTCAACGACTCGGCTGCGGCAGTGGAGGAAAAGATCCGGCCCATGGTCACCGACGTGCGCCGCAAGCGCCGTACCGACCCCGGCGTACCCGAAGACTGCCCGGCGTTCGCCCTGCACAGGGCTTATTCCAGTGGGGAAGAGATCGCCATGGTCGATGCCGAGTGCCGCAAGGCGGGCATCGGCTGCATCGACTGCAAGAAGATCCTCATCCACAACGTGAACGGGTTTCTGGAGCCTTTCCGCCAGCGGCGCAGCCGCTATGAAAAAGCAGACGTTGCCGACATCCTCGCCCCGGGCAACCGCCGCGCCGCCGACCGCGCCGCGCAGACCGTGGCCAGGGCGCGGCAGCTGATGAACGTCTGATGGAAACCGAGTTCAGCGGCTACCAGGTCCAGACCGAATACTTCGAGGGCCCGCTGGACTTGCTGCTGCACCTGATCCGCAAGAACAAGATGAACATCATCGAAGTGCGCCTGTCGCAGATTACCAACGAATACCTGGCCTACCTGGAGGGCAAGCGCGGACTGAACCCGTCGCGCGAGAGCGAGTTCCTGATGACCGCCGCCACCCTGATCTACATCAAGTCGCGCTCCCTGCTGCCGAAGCCGGAAAACATGGATGACGATTCACCCGAGAAGCAGCTGATCCACACGCTGATCGAGTACGAAAAGATCCAGAAAATATCCAGGATGCTGCGTGAAATGGAATACACGGAGCTCCTGCTCTGGCGGCGCCTGGAGATGAACGAGAGTTTCGCCAACCGCGAATACGAGCTCAAGGAAGTCTCCGCCTTCCAGCTGGCCGAGATCTTCTTCGACATCGTCAAGAAAAAGGAGTACGAGCAGTTCCTGGAGATCCCCTCCAAGAACTACTCCATCGCCACGAAGCAGGAGGAGCTCCTTGCGCTCCTCGCCCACAGCGGCTACCTCGATTTCAGCGAGTACATCTCCAAGCTCGATTCCATCGAGGAGCTCGTCGTCAGTTTCTTCACCCTGCTGGAGATGGTCAAGCGCCACCTGCTCATCGCCGTCCAGGAGCAGCTGTTCGGGACCATCTCCCTTTACCGCAACGAGCCGGGCAAGCTGGAAAACTAAGAGACCATGAACCCCGAAGCCCTTTCCCGCCAGATCGCGCTGATCGAGGCGCTGCTCTTTGTTTCCAAGGAGCCGGTGGAGCCGGGGCGGATCATGGAGTTCCTGGGTCTCGACGACATCGAGGAATTCGAGAAGGTCCTGGCCGTGATGGAGAAGGACCAGCTCCTGGACCGCCCCGAGCGCGGGCTGATGCTCAAGCGCAGCGGCGGCGGGTTGCAGCTGGTGACCAAGCCGGATTTGCACGACGAGCTGAAGCAGTTTTTCACCATCAAGCAGGCCACCAAGCTGACCATCGCTTCGCTGGAGACGCTGTCCATCATCGCCTACCGCCAGCCCGCCACGCTGACCGAGATCTCGCTCATGCGCGGCGTCAACTCCACGGGTCCGGTGAAGAACCTGCTGCAAAAGAAGCTGATCAAGATCACCGGCCGCAAGCAGGTGCCCGGGCTCCCCGCCCTCTATGCCACCACCCCGGAGTTTCTGGTCTATTTCGGCCTGAACAACCTGTCGGAGCTGCCGTCCCTGGAAGAATTGACCGAATTGTTCGAGGAAAAGGAGCAACCTTCGCTATTCAAATAGGAGGAGCCGATGGAATCATTGGTCAATCCCCACGTCCTGCAGACGACTCCTTATAAGCCGGGGAAGCCGGTCGAGGACATCCAGCGCGAATTCGGCCTCACCCGGGTCATCAAACTGGCCTCCAACGAGAACATGCTGCCGATCCCCGCGAATGTCCGCCAGGCGATCTGCGACGAGCTTTCCCAAATCCAGTATTATCCCGACTCGGACAACTATTTCCTGCGCCGGCGCATCGCCGAGTACAACGGCGTGGAGCCGGACCATGTTATCGTGGGCGCCGGATCGGTGGAGATCATTCAAATGCTGATCCGCGCCTTCCTGAAACCGGGTGAAAGGGTCCTGACCTCGGAAAAGACGTTCTCGCTGTACAAGAGCGCCACCATCGAGCTGGCCGGGGCCGCGGCCTTCGTCGAAACGCCGATGGACCGCGACCTGCGCTTCGACCTGGAGGCGATCGCCGGGGCCATCGACGCCGCCGCCAAGATCATCTTCATCACCAACCCCAACAACCCCACCGGCACCCTACTGCCGGCGGCGGCCGTGCGCGCCTTCATCGCCCGCGTCCCGGACAACCGCATCGTGGTACTGGACAACGCCTACCAGGAATACGTCGATGACCCCGGCGATTATCTTACGGGCCTGGACGAGATCGGCCGCGGCAAGAACGTCATCGTGCTGCGCACCTTCTCCAAGGTCTACGGGCTGGCGGGGCTGCGCGTCGGCTATGCCCTGGCCAAGCCGGAGATCATCGCCGTCCTCAACCGCGTCAAGCCGCCTTTCAACGTCACCCGCGTCGGTCAGCGCGCCGCCCTGGAATCGCTGCAAAGCGACGAGTTTCGGGACCGGTCGGTACGCCTGAATCGCGCGAACAAGGCCAAGTTGTTCTCGCAGCTGGAGGCGTTGCGCCTGCGCGTCATCCCTTCACAGACCAATTTCCTTCTCTTCTTCCCCGCGGTCGATATCGCGGCATTGAACCTGCGGCTGCTGCAGCAGGGAGTGATCATCCGGCCCATGGGCGGCTTCGGCATTCCCGACGCCATGCGCGTCAGCGTCGGACTCGAGGAAGAAAACGACTTTTTCATCGCGACGCTGGGCCGGGCGCTGCAGGAGCTGAAAAAGTAATCGGGCGCGAATTCGCAAGGAGAATCCATGGATCACGATCTTCTGTTCATCGGCGGCGGACCGGCCGGTTACGAAGGGGCGATCGCTGCGGCCAAAAAGGGGCTGAAGACCGCGGTGGTGGAGATGGACCGGTTGGGAGGCACCTGCCTGCAGCGCGGCTGCATCCCGACCAAGGCCATTCTGCATTCGGTCAAGGCCATCAAGCAGATCAACGACTTCGCCAAGATCGGCGTGCAGGTGGAGAAATTCCGGATCTCCGCCGACGAGATCAACCGCCGCAAGGAGCGCATCGTCGCCAAGCAGACCCGCGGCATTGAGCTCCTTTTCAAGCAGAACAACGTGCAGCTCATCCAGGGCAAGGCCCAGGTGACCGGCGCGGGCACCATCCGGATCGACGGGCAGAGGGAGGTATCCTCGCGCCACATCGTGGTCGCCACCGGCTCCGCGCCAGCCGAGCTGCCGTTCCTCAAGTGGGACGGGCAAAAGGTGATCTGGTCTGACCAGCTGCTGAACCTGGAGGTCATTCCCCCATCCATGCTGGTCATCGGCGCCGGCGCCGTCGGTCTCGAATGGGCGCTGATCTACAGCTACCTGGGCAGCAAGGTGACGGTGGTCGAGATCATGGAGGCCGTGGTTCCGGGCAGCGATTCCGAGATCGCCAAGATCCTGAAAAACGAGCTGATCAAGCAGAACATCACCATCCATACCGCCACTGCCGCCGGAGACCCGGTCATTGGTCAAAAGGTCGGGCTGAAATTCAAGAAAGAGGACAAGGAGTGGCGCGAGGAGTTCGACAAGGTCCTGCTGGCCGTCGGCCGCACCCCCAACACGGCGGGATTGTTCGCCGCCGGACTCCCGCTCCGCCTCGATGCCAAGGGATTCATACCCGTCGCGGCGAACCTGGAAACCGCCATCCCCGGCATCTTTGCCTGCGGCGACGTGGTCGGACAACCCATGCTGGCCCACAAGGCCTCTCACCAGGCCATGGCCATTGTCGAGCATATTATCAGCGGCAGGCCGGTGGCGCATCATCCCCTGCCCGCGGCCGTCTTCACCTTTCCCGAGCTGGCCACGGTGGGCCTCAGCGAAGACCAGGCCATCCGCGAGAAGCGCAAGGTCAAGATCGGCCGCTTCCCCTATGCCGCCGGCTCGCGGGCCAACGCCATCGACGAGAAGACGGGGCTGGTCAAGGTAATCGCCGCCGAGGACAACACCGTCCTCGGCGCGCACATCATTGGCGCCGAAGCCGGCGAGCTCCTGCCCTTGCTCACCTACGCCGTGACGCGGGGACTGAAGGCGGACGAATTCAAAGACCTCGTCTTCATCCACCCCACGTTGAGCGAAAACGTCTGGGAAGCCCTGGGCGGGATCGCGGGGTTTTCGGTTCATATTTGAATTAACTATCCCATGTCCTGATCCCCCCTGTATCCCCCCTTGAATAAAGGGAGACAAGCGGTTAAAAGAATGGTATTGAGGTTTACTCAAAGGGTTTTCTTCCTTTTTTAACCCCCCTTACCCAAAGGGGGGTGGCGCAGCCGGGGGGATAAAGGGCTCAGGGGAGATAAATAAGAGTTGCTTTTTGATTCCCTATAAAATATAATTAATTCGATGAAAAAAGTCCTGGGGCTCATGCTTTTCCTGCTCCCTTTCTGGCTGCAGGGCGAGATCTACGTCCTGCGCGTCGACGGTCCCGTCGATACCTTGCTGGAAGAATACGTGGTCGATTCCTTTAAAAAAATGCAAAAGGCCGGCGACGCCCGCCTGGTCGTCATCGAGATGGACACGCCCGGCGGCTTCGACACCTCGATGCGCTCCATCATCAAGGCCATGCTGAACGCGGGCGTCCCCG
This sequence comes from Acidobacteriota bacterium, assembly GCA_025456175.1. GTDB lineage: Bacteria > Acidobacteriota > Aminicenantia > UBA2199 > UBA2199 > UBA2199. The sequence continues at coordinate 10,882 of JALOLC010000014.1, forward strand.
TCGCCGTCTTTGTTTCCCCCAAGGGGGCGCGCGCCGCTTCGGCCGGCTTCTTCATCCTGCTGGCCGCCGATCTCGCGGCCATGGCCCCGGGAACCAACACCGGCGCCGCCCATCCGGTTTCGGTCACCGGCGCTGACATCGAGAAGACCATGAAGGAGAAGGTCACCAACGACGCCGTCTCCTATGTCAAGACCCTGGCCAGGAACCATCGCCGCGACGAGGAGATGGCCGCAAAGGCCGTGAGCGAAAGCCGGTCCTACACGGCGGAGGAATGCCTGAAAGGCGGGCTGGTCGACCTGATCGCCGTTGACACCAAGGACTTGCTCGGGCGCCTGCAAGGAAAAACCGTCACCCTGGCCGACGGCAAGGAGATCACGCTGGATCTTCGGGGGGAGAAGGTCGTCCCCATGAAAATGAGCGAGAGGCAGAAATTCCTGCGCACGATCACCAACCCCAACCTGGCCTATTTCCTATTGATCTTCGGGCTGATCGGGCTGTACATCGAGTTCACCCACCCGGGCGGGGTGATCCCCGGCATCCTGGGCGGCATCTCGCTGCTGCTGGCTTTCCTGGCCTTTCAAGTCCTGCCGATCAATTACGTGGGGCTGTTCCTCATCCTGCTGTCGGTCGGGTTCTTCATCGCCGAGATCAAGGTCCAGGGCTTCGGCATCCTGGGCGTCGGCGGGATCGTTTCGTTCGTCCTGGGATCGATCATGCTGATCAATTCCCCCATCCCGGAAATGAGGCCGGCCATGCCCATGATCATCACCTTCGCTTTCTGCTTCGCCTGCATCCTGCTGTTCCTGACCTGGAAGGTCTTTCAGGCCATGAAGAGGAAGAAAGACACAGGCGCCGAGGGGATCATCGGCGAGCTCGGCGTGGCCAAGACCGACATCGAACCCCGCCAGGGAAAGGTTTTTGTCCACGGAGAGTGGTGGAACGCCGTTTCCGAAAACTTCATCCCGGCCGGGAGCCGGGTGCGCGTCGAGGCCGTGGAAAACCTAGTTCTGAAAGTGACTAAAATAGGAGGGTAGCATGGAAAAACTTCTCGCCAGCCCGCTGCTTCTCGTGGCCGTCATCGCCATATTTTTCGTCCTCAGCTGGATCAAGGTCCTGAAAGAGTACGAAAGGGGGGTGATCTTCCGCCTGGGGCGCGTCCTGGACAAACCCAAGGGACCCGGGCTGATCTTTGTCCTGTCGCCCATCGACAAGCTGATCCGCATCGGGTTGCGCACCATCGTCCTCGACGTGCCCCCCCAGGACATCATCACCCGCGACAACGTTTCGGTCAAGGTCAATGCCGTGGTCTACTTTCGCGTCCTCGACCCGAAGAAAGCGGTCATCGAAGTCCAGGACTACCTTTACGCCACCTCGCAGCTTTCGCAGACCACGCTGCGCTCGGTGCTGGGCCAGGCCGAGCTGGACGAACTGCTGTCCGAGCGGGACAAGCTGAACTCGCGCCTGCAGACGATCATCGACGAACACACCGACCCCTGGGGCATCAAGGTCTCCATGGTCGAGATCAAGCACGTCGACCTGCCGCAGGAAATGCAGCGGGCCATGGCCAAGCAGGCCGAGGCCGAGCGCGAGCGCCGGGCCAAGGTGATCCACGCCGAGGGCGAGCAGCAGGCGTCGGCCAAGCTGCTGGAAGCGGCCAACACCCTTTCCCAGAACCCCTCGACCATTCAGTTGCGTTACCTGCAGACGTTGGTCGAGATCGGCGCCGAAAACACGACCACCATCGTCTTCCCCATGCCCATCGACCTGATGAAAGGACTGTTTGAAAAGAAGTAGATGGAAAAAACATATTTCGAGTTCAAGATCACCTTCCTGCATATCGTCGTTTTTTTGGTCGCCGTCATCGCCATCGGCATCTTCCTCTTTTACATGGGCTACCAGGCGGGACAACGGCGGGCCGACCCGCGAACGGCCATCGCCAACCAGCAGGGCCGGGAGGAAGCGTCCGGGGCCGAGGAACTGAGCGTCATCGATGAAAAGCCCATCCGCACCACCGCCGGCAAGGTTGCTGCGCCGGACAAGACCGGCGCACCGCAGTCCATTCCGGAAGAAATGAAACTGCACGAGAAGGAATCCGCTCCGAATGTTCCGGCCGCGAAGACTGCGGAGCCGCTGCCGGCCGAGGTGAATAAGCCCAACGCCGCTCCGGGTTATGCCATCCAGGTGGGCGCCTTCGCCGATTTCGCCAACGCCCAGAAGTGCAGCCGCAGGTTCACCGCTCTCGGCTACCCGACCGCGATCATCACCGACAACCAAAGAAAGCTGCATACCGTCCAGGTAGGGAGCTTCTCCTCTCTGGCCGCCGCCCAGAAGGAGATGGCCAAGTTGGAGAAACAGGAGAAGGCGAAATTTCAAATCAAGCAGGCGCGCTGACCCGCCTTCGCTTTCTGCTGGTACCGACAGCCGCCGTCGCCTACAGCCTGTCTTTCCCCAAGGCCGGGCTGTGGGTGCTGGCGTTCGCCTTTTTGCCGCTCCTGCTCCTGGCGGTCGAAAACAGGAAACCGTGGACCGCTTCCCGGGCATTCTTCTGCTTTTCCTTCATTTCCTACTTGATCATATTGTACTGGATCCCCGGGGTCATGGTGCGCTACGGCAACACGACCTGGATCCTGGGCCTCCTCGGCCTGGTCTGCCTGTCGGCCTTTCTTTCGCTCTTCTCGGGCCTGGCCGGGGCGTTGATCGCCAGGGCGGCTGAGGGCAAATCCCATTTCGCCGCCGTCTTCTGGATCCCGGCAATCTGGGTCGCCAAGGACCTGGTCGTTGAAAAGATCTTCGGCGGCTTCCCCTGGTGCCTGGCCGGTTATTCCCAGTTCAGGAACATCCATTTCATCCAGCTTGCCGAGATCGGCGGGATCCATCTCGTCACGTTCCTGGTCATCGCCGTCAATGTGCTGCTGTACCGCCTGCTGAAGAAAAGGGACAGGACGCTCGCGCTGGCGCTGGCGGCGCTTTTCGTTGCGGTCCAACTCAGCGGTTTGTGGCTGCTGAAGAGCCACGAGAGGAAAACCGCGGCCGCTCCCCGCCACCGCTGCGGAATCATCCAGCCCAACAGCAGCCATGACCGATCCTTCGATTACGAGAGCGTGCGGTCGGAGCTGGAAAAGCTTTTTGCCGCCTCCCGGGAACTGCGGAGGCAAGGGGCCGAATTCGTGGTCTGGCCCGAGTTCACCGTGCCGATCTATCCGCTGCAGACCCCGCATTTCCGGGAGCTTTTCGACGCCTTCAGCCGCGGGCACGTCCCGCTGCTGGCCGGGTTCACCGACTATGGCGGAGCGGACAGGGTGTTCAATTCCGCCATGCTGTTCCAGAATGGCGCGGTCCAGAAGTACGACAAGGTGCACCTGACTCCATTCGGCGAATACGTGCTGTTCCGCCGCCTGCTTTTCTTCGTCAGGAAGATCACCGACGAAATCGGCGACTTCACCCCGGGTGAACGGCTCCATAACCTCACCCTGTCGGGGCGCCTGCTGGCCACCCCCATCTGCTACGAGGTCATCTACCCGGAGCTGGTCCGGACCCTGGTCGCCCGGGGCAGCGAGGCGATCGTGACCCTCTCCAACGATTCCTGGTTCGGCCGCTCATCGGCTCCCTACCAGCATTTGGCCATGGCTGTTTTCCGCAGCGTCGAGAACCGGCGCTGGCTGCTGCGCTCGACCTCCAACGGCATCTCGGCGGTCGTCGACCCCGGCGGCCGCATCGTCAGGCAATCGCCCTTGCACCGCGAGGACCATTTCCTGGCCGAATTCCAGTATCTGTCGGGCCGGACGCTTTTCACCCGCGGCGGCTTTCTTTTCCCCTACGCCTGCCTCCTGCTGGTCCTGATCCAATCCATCGGCAAGCTGGCGAGGAAAAGAGGGCGGCGCTACCAGTCCTGAATGTTGTAGAAGAAGTCGCCGCACGAGCCCACGAGCTCGAAGCGCTTGGCCGGGACCTTGATCCCGCGCGCAACCCCCATGTAGTAGTGGAGGTTGAAGAGCGGGATCAGGGGCAACTCCTCCAGCCACAGGTCGTGGGCGCGGCGATAAATCACCCGCCGCTTCTCCTCGTCCATCTCACGGAGCCCTTCGTCGAGAGCAGCGTCCATGCGGGCGTTGGCATAACCCGCGTAATTGAAGTAGCCGGAGCTGCCCAGGACATCCTTCATGTTCCAGTCCATGTCGAGGAGAAATGCGGAAAGGGCCAGGTCGAACTCCCCCTTCTTCAGGCACTGCAGGAACATCTGGTACTCGAGGAACACGGGCTCCAGTTCAATGCCGCTGGCCTTCATCTCCTGGCACAGGAAAAGGACCAGCTGCTTGCGCAGGGTGGATTCGCTGTTGGTCACCAACCGCAGCGGACGCCGGGCCGGCAGCGGTTCAACCGGCAGCGGCCGGGGGCGTTTCCCGGGATCGAGAAGCAGGAACGGAGAGAATACCTGCTCGCCGCGGCCTTCCAGGAAAACGGGCAAGAAGCGCGTCTCTTGCAGGAGGTTGAAGAAGATCCTCCGCAGGTTCAGGCCGATGGCCGGGTCCCTGAGGTTGAACACCAGGTAGGTGAAGCCGAATTTCTTGTAGCGCAGCAGGCTGAACCGCTCCTGCCATTTTTTCAGCCGGCCGTGGGCCTGGGCATCGTCTCCGTGGATCTCCACGGCGTCGATCTCTGAATTCAGCAGCTTGAGCGGGGCCTGGCGGGGCTCGCCCAGCACCGAATAGCGGATGCGTGCGTAGCGCAGCCGGGTCGGCCAGAAGGGATTCCGTTCAAGCTCCAGCTTCCATGGCTCCTCCACGGCCGCCAGGCGGTAGGGTCCGCTCCCCAATGGCGAGAGCCGGCGGAAGGCCGGCGCTTCCATGCCCTCGATCTCGCCGGCGCTGAGCACCTTGAACGTCAAATAGTTTCTCCAGGGAGCGAACTTGCCTTTCAGGCGGAGACGCAGCGTTTGCGGTCCCAAGACCTCCACGCTCTCGATGTAGTCGAGGTCGGAGAGATAGGGGTAGGCGATTTCCGGTTTTTTCAACAGGGCGATCGTGGCCGCCACGTCGCGGCTATCAAGCACCGAGCCGTCGGAGAAGCGCATGCCGGCTTTCAGCGCGAGAGAAATCGCCACACGTCCCTCCTCCCAGGCGAACGACTCGACCAGCTCGGGACAAACATGGCCCTGGCGATCGAAATGGAAGAGAGCGTGGTAGATCTTGTTGGCCACCGCCTGGGCGGTCTCGCTGGTGGCATACACCGGGTTGAAGGTCCGGGGAAAATCAAAACAAGCGATGCGCAGGACATGATTGCCCGCGGGCCAGGATGCGAGGACCAGAAGCGGGAGAAGGCCGATGCGGCACAGGAGGCGGCGCGGCTTGAACGCGCGCAACGGAAAAACAGTGAGCGAAGGGCGCATCGGGAAGTGGGACTCGCGGCTACTTGACCAGGCGGACCTCAGAGATCTCGGGAACCTCCTGCTTCATCACCTGCTCCACATAGCCCTTGATGGTGTATGTGCTCATCGGGCAGCCGAAGCAATGCCCTTTGAGCCGGACCAGGACTGCCTTTTCTTCGGGCCGCACTTCGACCAACTCGATATCGCCGCCGTCGCCCTGCAGGGCCGGGCGCACCTGCTCGATCACCGCGGCGACCTTCTCTTTCAGTTCCATGTTTGGCTCCTTAGCCGTATTGTAGCATTTCGCGCAGCGCCCGGCCAGCGGCTTCGGCCACCCGCGGGTCCACCGTGATCGCGTACTGGCGATCGCGCAGGGAATCGCGCACATCCCGCAGCGAGGTGCGCTTCATGTTGCTGCAGACCTTGACCGTCCCGGCCGGGATGAACGCCTTGCCCGGATTCTCACGCATCATGCGCTGCAGCAACCCGTGCTCGGTGGCTACGATGAACTCGCGCGCCGGCGAGGCCTTCACGGTGCGCAGCATGCCGCTGGTGGACAGGACCTCATCGGCCAGGGCAATGACCTCGGGCCGCACCTCGGGATGGACGATGACCACGGCTCCGGGGAAGCGGGCGCGGGTGGCCTCGATTTCCTCCGTCTTGAAGCGATCGTGGACATAGCAGTAGCCATCGAACAGGTGCAGCTTTTTCTCGGGGACCTGGGACTGCACGTAGCTACCCAGGTTGCGGTCGGGTATGAAAATGATTTCCGCGGCAGGAACGCTGCGGACGACCTGGACGGCATTGGCCGAGGTGCAGCAGACGTCGCTCTCCGCCTTGATATCGGCCGAAGAGTTCACGTAGGTGACCACCATGGCGGCCGGGTGGGCGGCCTTCAACGCGCGGAGCTCGTCCACCGTGATCATGTCGGCCATGGGGCAGCCGGCATCCAGGCGCGGCAGCAGGACCGTCTTGGCTGGGGACAGGATTTTGGCGGTCTCAGCCATGAACTTCACCCCGGCAAAGACGATGACCTCCTGCTCCAGGCTGGCAGCGCGGCGGCTAAGCTCCAGCGAATCGCCGAGGAAGTCGGCGGCGAGCTGCACGTCCTCGACCTGGTAGTTGTGTGCCAGAATAACGGCGTTGTTTGCCCGCTTCAGTTCGCAAATCTCGCGCTTCAGGTTTTCACTTTCGCTCATTCTGCCTTCCCGGCTGATTGTAGCCGCTTTCGCCCGGGTCGTCAAACCCGTCCTGGCTCTCCAGCACGGCACCGCCCAGGCGGATCATCAAAAAAATATTTCCGGCCGCGGGCCAAAAGGTGTATAATATCAACCAAATTCGCAGGAGAATATGGACTTATGAAAAAAGCGATTTTCCCCGCCGTGGCCATTTCCGTGCTGGCCTTGCTTGCTGCTCCTGCCTGCTCGATCAAGAAACTGGCGCTGAACCAGGTGGCCAATGCCTTGACCGGCAGCGGCTCCAGCACGGTTTTCACCGGCGACAACGATCCCGAATTGGTCGGCGATGCCCTGCCCTTCGCCATCAAGATGTACGAATCGCTGCTGGCGGCCAATCCCCGTCATCGCGGGCTGCGCCTGCAGACGGGCAGCCTGTACATCATGTACGCCAACGCCTTCCTGCAGACACCGGCGAGCATGCTCTCGGATGCCGAGTACAAGAAGCAGGACTTCACCTACATGCGGGCCAAAAACCTGTACCTGCGCGGCCGCGACATTATCCTGATGTGCCTGGAGGACAAGTATCCCGGCTTCCGCGAAAACCTGCAAAAAAAGAGATACGCCAAGGCCCTGGAGCGCGCCGGCCGCAAGGACGCCACGCTTCTCTATTGGGCTGGCGCCGGCTGGCTGGGTGGCTATGCCATCGATCCCTTCGATATGGACCTGGGGATGACCATGCCCGCCGCGGCGGCCCTGATCGAGAAGGCCTACCAGCTGGATCCCGGTCTCGCCGCCGGTGCCCTGCACGAATTCTACATCCTCTATTACGGGTCGCTTCCCGGATACATGGGCGGCAGCCTGGTCAAGGCCCGCGATCATTACGAAAAAGCCATCGCCATTTCCAAGGGCAAATCGGCCACTCCGTTTTTATCGCTGGCCACCGCCGTGACGGTCAAAGAACAGAACCTGGCCGAGTTCAAGGAACTCCTGAACAAGGCCCTGGCCATTGATCCGGAGGCCACGCCGGAAAACCGCCTGGTGAACGTGCTCAACCAGCGCAAGGCGCATTGGCTGCTGGAGCACGCCGATGATTTTTTCGTGGAAACCGAGGAAGACCGAGCGGACAGCGAGGAGAAATAAAAATGAAGCGGATTCAGGCCATCGCCCTCCTGCTGCTGGCGGCACTGGCGCTGCCGGCGCAAGTGATCAAGATCGGGAGCATCGCCCCCGATCGTTCCCCCTGGGACGACGCGCTGAAGGAGATCGCCCGCGAATGGGAGGCGATTACCAACGGCCAGGTCAAGCTGAAGATCTATCCGGGCGGCATTGCCGGCATCGAAGAGGACACGATACGCAAAATGAAGGTGGGCACGTTGGGGGGCGCGGTCCTGACCAATATCGGCCTCACCAAGATCAATCCCGACTCCTTTGTTCTCAGCACCCCCTTCCTGTTCCATTCCGACAAGGAAATGGAATACGTCTTGGAGCGGCTCAACCCGATTTTTGCCAAGCAGATCAAGGAGAAGGGCTTCATGGTCATTATCTGGACCATGAGCGGCTGGGTGAACTTCTTCACCAAGGATCCCGTCATTTACCCGCAGGACCTGAAAAAGCAGAAGCTCGCAATCAGCACCAATGAACCCGAGATGGAGCAGGCCTGGAAAAAATCGGGCTATCATATCGTGCCCACCGACCTGAAGGACCTGATGATGGCCCTGCAGAGCGGCATGGTGGATTCCTTTTACCTGCCGCCGCTGCTGGCGGGTTCGGGCCAGTACTTCGCCCTGGCCCCGCACATGCTGTCGCTGAAGATCGCGCCGCTCGTGGGCGGATTGGTGATCGTGGACCGCATCTGGGAGCGGATCCCGCCGCAATTCAAGCAGCCCATGATGGACGTGGTGACCAGAGTCTCAAGGAAATTGTCCGGTGAGACCTATACGTTGGAAAAAAAGGCGCTGGAATCCATGAAAAAGAACGGCTTGATCATCCACGAAGCGCCAGCCGACGCCATGGCGAAGTGGAAAGAGGCGTCGGACAAGGGAATGGATGAGTTGGTCGGCAAGCTCTTCAGCAGGGAGATCTACGGCAAGCTGGAGCAGCTTCTGCAGGAGTACAGGCAGAACAAATGAAGCTCCCGCGCATCCGCAATACCGCACGATCGCTGGAATCCCTGCTGGCGTTTTTCGCGATCTTCCTGCTGGGGCTATTCCCTTTCATGGAAGTGATCGCCCGCAAGTTTTTCCAAACCGGCATCCGCAACTCGACCGAGTATACCCATCATCTGGTACTGATCCTGGCCTTCATCGGCGCCGCCATCACCTGCCGTGAACAGCGTCACCTTTCGCTGACCCTGAACCTGAAATTCAAACCGGCGCTCCTGGCCCGGGTCCAGGTACTCAACTCGTTCCTGAGCACAACATTCACGACCGCCTTTGCCTGGTGTTCGCTGTCGTTCGCCCTCAACGCCTTCGATCCCGGCGATAAGCTCTGGGTGATCCCCATGCGCTGGATCGTCATGGTGATGCCTTTGGGCTACGGCATCATGGCCTACCGCTTCGTCAAGCATGCCCCCGGCAGGGCCTGGGCCAAAATCGCCGCCGCGTCGGGTCTCCTCATCGGCACCCTGCTGGCCTGGGGATCGCTGGCCAACATTGCCGCGGTCGTCCTGCCAACGGCGGAGAAGTTCGTCAGCGCCCTGATGCCGGCCTACCTTTTCATTGGCGTCCATCTCTCGACACCGATCATCATCCTGCTCCTTTTCGGCGCCGTCACCGGCGTCCCGATCTTCATCGTCCTGGGCGGCGTCGCCTACATGCTGTTCGCCCATTCGGCCCAGCCCCTCGAAGTCGTCGCCAACGAGGCCTATTCGCTGCTGACCAGCCATGCGCTGCCCGCCATTCCCCTGTTCACCTTCACCGGTTTCCTGCTCTCGGAGAGCAAGGCCGGGGAGAGGATCGTCAGGCTCTTCAAGGCCTTCTTCTCCTGGATCCCGGGCGGATTGGCCATCATGGCTATCCTGGTCTGCACGTTTTTTACCACCTTCACCGGGGCTTCCGGGGTAACGATCCTGGCCGTCGGCGGACTCCTTTCCTATGTCCTGATCAATGGGCAATACGAAAAAAAATTCAGCTACGGGCTGCTGACCGCAGTCGGGAGCATCGGGCTGCTTTTCCCGCCCAGCCTGCCGATCATCATCTACGGGGTCACGGCCCAGGTCAGCATCAAGGACATGTTCGTGGGCGGCGTCGCTCCGGGCGTCATCATGGTGCTGGCCATGGTCCTGTTCAGCATATTCTTCGCCAAGAAAAGGAATGTCCCGCGCGACCGTTTCGTCTTGACGGAGGCGGCCGCGGCATTCCGGAAATCGATCTGGGAGATCCTCCTGCCCGTCATCATCGTCTGGGGATATTTCGGCGGCATCACCACCCTGGTGGAGAGCGGCGCCATCGCCGTGATCTATTCCCTGGTGGTCGAGGTGTTCATCCACCGTGACATCAAGCCCAAGGAGCTCTCCAGCGTCATGCTCAAGTGCATGCCGGTCATCGGCGGAGTGCTGGCCATACTGGCGCTGGCCAAGGGTTTGTCCTATTTCATCGTGGACGCCGAGATCCCCATGCAGTTGACCGCCTGGGTACAGGCCACCATCCATTCCAAATACATCTTCCTTCTGCTGCTGAATGTCGCGCTCCTGATCACCGGCTGCTTCATGGACATTTTTTCGGCGATCCTGGTCGTCGTTCCCCTGATCATCCCCCTGGGCAACCTGTTCGGCATCCATCCCGTTCACCTGGGGATCATCTTCCTGGCCAACATGGAGCTGGGCTATCTGACCCCGCCGGTGGGATTGAATCTGTACCTTGCTTCCTACACCTTCAACGAGCCGATCAGCAAGATCTACAGAGAGGTGTTTCCCTTCCTGATGATCCAGCTGGCGGCCGTCTTGTTGATTACCTATATCCCCTTCTTTTCCACCGGCCTGCTGAATTTGTTCAAATAAAAAACCGCCGTCTCAATTAAACTCGGGCGAATCGCCAATGAGAATGGCGACCACCTTTCTGTCCCCCGCGCCCTGGATGATCAGGTTGCCGTCGACGCCCTCCACCTTGACGAAGGGGACCTTTTTCTCCGAGCGCGACAGCGTGACGGCGGAGTAATGGATGCGCATCTGCTCGAGAGAGCTGCCGATGCCGACGCCCTGGGCCGTCTTGAAGCTCTCGCTGACGACCCATATCCCCTGCACCTTCCCCTCCTTTTCATAAACAAAGAAGAGCGGGTTGCCGCCCTGGTCGGAAACCTTGTACACGTCGTGGTAGACGTCATTGATCCACACCTTTCTCTTCAGGATGGAGTCGGTGGCGGCAATTCGGTTCTGCAGCTGGTCGACGGGCATCCCCAAGGCGACACGGCCGACGCTCTCCCCGGAGACAAGCCGGTCGCCGGAAATGGGCGGCCCCCATGCGCGCAGCAGGCGCAGCTGCCCGCGAAAACTCCTTTCGCCAGCCGGGACCGGGAGACTGGTGAATTCCATGCCGGCCGCGCCGACCTCGGCGAAAAGTTTCGCCGAGTCGGTTTTCTGGAGGACAACCAAAACGCGGTTGAAGGTCTTGAAGGTGCCATTCTTTGGAGTGGTAACCGTGACCTCCTCGGAAAGGACGTTGCCGTCCTTGAGCTTCTCAACGGCCTGGACCTTGAAGCCGCGGAATTCCCCCCGTGTCACACGGGTTGTTCCATTGTCCCGAAAGAACGATTGGCTGCCCTGCATGACCCGCACGCGGATCCTGAGCGCGTCGGCCAATACCGCCAGCTGCGGATCGATATCCGCGGAAACCAGGGGGCCATTCACTGCGGCCGCCAGCGGGGCCTGGCCGGCGAACGGCTCATCGCTGAGGACCTGCTCGCTGCGCTTTTCAATCAGAGCCTTGTTCTTTGCCACGAAGGCCGAATAATTGCTCAGTTCCGGCTCCGTTTCTCCTGACATGGGCACGGTCGCTACGGATGCCTTACCCGCCTTCGGCCCGGGACGATTGAAAAAGAACGCCAGGATGGCCAACAACAGGACGGCAGGGAGCGCGATCCAAAACAGATTCACCCGCATGGGTGTTTTGGACGCACGCCATGTCCGGTTTTCAAGCGGATTCATTTCGGCGGCCGCAGCCATTTCTGCCGCCGGAGCGTTGGCCGTTTCCGGAATCGTGGTTGGGGGACCGGCTTCGGATGCGGGATTCTGCCGGGCTGCGCAGGCGGCTGGGGCCGGTGCCTGGGGCGGAGCTACTGGACTTCCATCTTTGGGCTTGTCTTCACTCATGGCAATCATCTCCCACATAAAAATAGAACAAGCGATTCGCTTTGTCAATCACAGAATACCATATCCGGGTTCAGCAACGAGCGCGAAAGTGAAGAATCTATTCCCAGATACCGGCTACGCGATCACCGCAAAACCGGCAGCAACCGCGCAATATGCCGAGAATTTCGCTGTGATATCCACTGCGCGCAATCAGGGTTTCCTGGCAGGATGGGCAGCGGGTATTGCTCCAGGAAGAGTCGGCCAGGTTCCCGCCATAGGTGAATTTCAGCCCTTGGCTGGCTCCAAGCCGGAGAACATCATGGATGGAAGCTGCCGTGGTGGGCTCGATTTCCAATAGCTGATGCTGGGGAAAGAAACGGGAAACATGCCACGGGATGTTTTCGTCCACCTGTCGGAGGAAAGAGATCAGATCCAAGATCTCGCGACGATCATCGTTCAGGCCAGGGATCAGCAGGGTGGTGACTTCGAGCCAAATCCCCATGGATTTCATGGCCGAGATCGTTTCCAGGACCGGCTGCAGGCGGGCGGAGCAGAATTTCCTGTAAAATGCATCGCGGAACGATTTGAGGTCGATATTGGCCCCATCCAGGAATGGCGCCAGCAACGAAAGGGCCTTCGGGGTCATATAGCCGTTGCTGACCAGCACGTTCCTGATTCCCGCCGAGTGAGCCAGCTTGGCCGTTTCCAGCACCAGCTCAAAAAAGACGGTCGGCTCGGTGTATGTATAAGAAATCGAGTGGGCACGGTTTTTCCGGGCCAGCGCCAGAAGCTGTTCCGGGGATAGCATATTCCCCTGAATCTCCTTTTCATCCTTGACCATGGAGATGGAATGGTTCTGGCAAAAGCGGCAGGAAAAATTGCAGCCCATGGCAGCGATGGAAAAAGAGCGAGAACCCGGTAAAAAATGATACAACGGCTTTTTTTCTATGGGATCGAGGTTCATGGCGACGATTTTGTCGGCATTCAGGGAAACCAGCTCGCCATTCAGGTTTTTTCTAACCCGGCAAACTCCGGTTTTTCCTTCATCAATCCGGCATTCATGGGCGCAAAGACGGCAGACTACGCGGTGATTGTCTTCCGCTTCGCTTAAAACCGCCTTGACCATTCAACGCCCTCGAACGGTTCGGGATTTTTCATCGCCTGCCGCGCCATCCCCGAAAACTATTCCAACGAAGCGAGATATTCCTCGCAGCTGAGCGCGGACTGCACCCCCATGCCCACGGAAATGGCGACTTGACGGCGATTCCCCTTGATGACCTCCCCGGCCACGAACAAGCCCTGGACGCTGGTGCGAAGGGAGATATCGGTCTCGACATAGCCGTTCTCATCAAGGTTGATCATGTTTTTGATCAATCCCGTGTTCGGAATGGTCCCGATCGCCAAAAAAGCGCCATCAAAAGCTTTGAATTCCGTGTGACCCGATTTTTTATTTCTTATTTCAAGAGCCTCAAGCTTCTGGCTGCCCTTGAAGCCAAGGACTTCGGAATCCCAGACAATCGTGATCTTTTCATTTTTAAAAACCCTCTGCTGAAGGATTTTTTCGGCACGGAACTGGTCGCGGCGGTGGATCAGGGACACTTCCGAAGCGAACTTCGCCAGGTACAGGGCCTCGGAGAGGGCCGTATCTCCTCCGCCTAAGACCGCCACGCGGCGGTCCTGGAAGAAAGGGGCGTCGCAGGTGGCGCAGACCGATACCCCGCGCCCCAGCAGTTCCTGCTCGTTACTGACGCCAAGAAAACGGTGGGCCGAACCCGCCGCGTAAATGATCGCCCTCGCCGTTATCGTATCCTGGTATACATCGACCCGCCACAGGTCGCCCTCGCGGTGCAGCCTCAGCGCCTCGTCGTTCTCCAGGGTTACACCGAAGCGCTCGCACTGCTTGGACATCTGTTCCATCAAATCGGCCGGAACGATCGGCTCGGAGAAGCCGGGATAATTTTCAATGATGTCGGCAAAGATGATCTGTCCGCCAAAGACTTTTTTTTCCAGGACCAGGGTCTTTCTCAGGGCACGACCGCAATAGATGGCGGCGGCCAATCCGGCCGGGCCGCCGCCGACAATGATCACATCCCAGTTTTTTTCCATCAGCCGACTTCGCTCAACGTCTTCTCGATCTGGTTGGGATTGACGGCGCCGACGATCTGCGTGCGCACCTGCCCGTCCTTGATGAACAGCAGTGTGGGAAGGGTGCGCACGAAATAACGCGAAGACATCTGGTGACTGGCGGCGATCTTTTCCAGTCCCGGCTCCATCAGCCGGCAGGGCATGCAGGTCGGTGCCCAGAAATCGACGATGACCGTCTGGCCGGTCTGGATATGACTCTCGAAATTCCCGTCATTGACCGATATGATTTCACTCATGTGGGGGTCCCTCCGCTAAAATGTTGGAATAGAGATCCAGGTATTCCGGGACGACGCGCTCCCAGGAAAAATCCATTTCCATGCCGTTTCTTTGGATCTGCTGCCAGAGATCGCCGTCGGCATAGCAGCGCAGGGCGACCTGGACGGCACGCAGGGCATCGTCGACGCTGTCGCCACTGAACTTGAAGCCCGTCCCGCGCCGCGTCTCCATAGCGAACTCCTGCACCGAATCCTCAAGCCCCCCCGTGGCCCGCACCAGAGGCACGGTTCCATACTTCAGGGCATAGATCTGGTTCAACCCGCAGGGTTCGTAGATCGAAGGCATGAACAAGATATCGGCGGATGCTTCCAGCCGATGGGCCATTTTCTCATCGAAGCGGTTCAAAAAGGTCATGCTCTGCGTGTGGCGGCTGGCCAGCTCCTGCATCTTCTGGGTCCAGGCGCGGTCACCAACACCCAGGAAGACAAAATGCAGGTCCTCCTGCAGCAGCAGCGGCAGCAGCTGCAGCAGCAGCCCCATGCCTTTCTGTTCGGAGATTCTCGATATCATGACCATCAGGGGAACCCGGGCATTCTGGGCGATCCCCAGCCTGGCAAACAGTTCCACCTTGTTTTTCTTTTTCCCTGCCATTGCCCCGGCTGAATACGAATGCCCGATGAGGGGGTCGACGGCCGGGTCCCAGCGGCTGTAATCAACGCCATTCAAGATGCCGGTCAGCTTGTGGGCATGCTTCCTGAGCAGCCCGTCCAGGCCAAACCCCTTTTCCGGGAGGAGGATTTCCCTGGCATAGGTCGGACTGACGGTGACCAGGCGGTCGGAATAGATGATGCCGGCCTTCATGCAATTCAGCTTGCCGAAAAATTCGAGAGAATCGGGGGAAAAGTATTCAGGGGGAAGATCGGCGTCTTTGAATGAGTCGGCGTTGAAAATGCCCTGATAGCCCAGATTGTGAATCGAGAAAACGGTACGGACCTGCTTGAAGAAATCCGCATCCGCTCCAGTTCTCATGTACAAGGGGACCATGGCCGTCTGCCAGTCATTGCAATGGACGATGTCAAAGCGCAAGCTGCTCCGGCGTACGAATTCGAGGACGGCCTTCTGAAAAAAAAGGAAGCGGGTGAAATTGTCCGGGTAATCCCCGGAATCATCCCCATACAAAAAATCACGAGCGAAAAAAAAGTCGTTGGCAATAAAAAAAACAGAAAAACCGTCTGAAACAACGGCCTTGGAGATCGTTGCCAGATACACTTCCGCGCCGATGCGCACCGGGAATTTGTCCAACTCGCTCGCGCCGGCCGAGCGTATGCCATCGGTACGATAGCCGGGCAGCATCAGGGAAACCGACTCGCTCCTGGCCATGACCTGCGGCATCACCCCCGCCACATCGGCCAATCCGCCGGTTTTGGCAAAAGGCACGGCTTCCGGTGCTATGAAAAGAATGTTCAAACGCTTCCCCATTTTTCCCGCATTGACAACTTTGCTATATTACCTGAATAACGCTAAATGTCAATAACGATTTTTATTAATACACAAAATATAGTGTTTGGATAATTACTTCTTCTTTTGAAAGATCGAGAATTTCGACTGCTTTTTATCGCCACCCGTCATTTCGGAAAGGCGTTTTTTCGCCAGTTCATGCTCGGGATCGATGGCCAGGGCCTTGCGGAAAAAGCTCACGGCGCGATTGTCCAGTTTTTCAGATTGAAACAACAATCCGAGTGCGGCGTACGGCTCGGGATTCCACGGTTCAAGCTCGATGACCTTTTGAAAATTCTTCTCGGCGACCCGGCGCAAGTTGAGTATGTTGGACTGGCTCAGTCCAAGCAGAAGATAATATGACGCTTTCCCGGGGTCGTTGCGGATCACTTCCTCCATGAGGCTGGCCGCCTCCCTGAACCGCTGTTGGGAATAGAGCGTCTTGGCCTTGCGGTAATACAAATTGGCCTTCTCGATCAGATTCTCGCTCTTTTTATCGGCGTTCTGGATCTCCTTGTACCCCGTCATGTCATATTCCCGTCTTTTTTCCTCGTTGCTCAGGACTTCAAAGGCCTTGTTGATGCGGGCAAAAACAAAATTGGCCTTGTCGCGCAAGTCGGGGTTAGCGGCCTCGCCCATGCGGTCGGGGTGGAATTTCTTCGCATATTGATAGTAGGTTTCCTTGATCTCATTGAACGTGGCGCTGTTCTTCAGATCGAACAGCTCATAATAATCCATTTCCTTGGCCTTCAGCCTCTCATACAGGGCAAACAGTTCCTCGATCTCCCGGCTGTTCTCCTTGGCCGCTTCCTGGACCGGCCCCTTGCCGGCCGCCGGCTCAATGAACTCCAGGACGTCCAGCAGGAAGAACAAGGCCAGCTTCTGCCAGAGCAGTTCGTCAGGGAGCCCGAGCTCGGATGCCACTTGCTCGACCGGCTGCCGGGAACGAGCGCTGAGCATTTTATAAACTTCAATATCCTCGCTCTTCAGGAAGCTGCCAATCTCGTCGGAAAGGGGCTTGGTCTGCAGCGAGCGCTTCACGAAGTTGTTCCGGAACAGGGGCAGGCTTTTGAACTTCTGCACACCTTCAACGAAGATGCCGGGCAGCTCGATCTTGAAGCGCGAGTCCTCCGGCAAATCGGGGAGCGAGGCCGAGAACTCCCATTCGCCGCTGCTCAGTCCGAACATGGAGAGAGCGATCAATCGGACCTGGTGGATCAGTCCGAAGAACAAATCCTTCTGGCTGATGAAGTTGTTCTGCACCAGGATCTTGCCAATCCGCATTTTCTGGCCGGAAATCAGCTTGTGGATATCCCAGAATTGTGTCTGGTCAATCTTGCCGATCTTGAAGAGCACTTCGCCAAGGCGTTCGTGCAGCACGTTGGTTTTGGCAAAACAGAGGTCTCCCTTGCTGAAATACAAGTTCTTTTCGAAGCTCTCGCCCCGAACGACCAATTCCCCCGTGATCTTCTCAATCAAGACCTTGCGCAAGACAAATGGGACCGGGGATTCGATCAGCCTTTTCCCCATTTCACCCCCATTTCTTTTTCATGTTGATTATTACAGCATTTGTTTTATTTTGTCAACGATGAAAGCGGTCAACTGGCGCAAAAGCACCTTCCTTGACGCGTCTCCCGGGCCTTCATCTTTTCCTCGATGGATCTCAATACCGCGGTCTTGTCCAGCGCCCAAAGCGGGGCAACGAAGATCTCTCTCTCCCTCTCGGCGGTAAGGCGGTGAATGACGATGCCCGGGTCGAGCCTCTCCAAAAGGTCGATCACGATATCCGTATATTCATCACGGCTCAGCAGCGGGATGGGCGAGCGGACATGACGCGCATGCAGCTCGGTGTTGCGCAGGACATGAAACAGGTGCAACTTGATCCCTGAGGGCCGCAGGGCATTCATCGCCGCGATGGTCTCGCGCATGTCAGCGATCGTTTCCCCGGGGATGCCAATGATCAGGTGGACAATGACGTCCAGCTCCCGGGCCCTCAGCTCAAGGAAGGCTTCCTCAAACTGCCGGAAGGTGTGGTTGCGATTGAGCAGCGACAGGCTTCGCGAGTGGATGGACTGCAAACCCAGCTCCACGGCCAGGTAGGTGCGCCGGCTCAGCGCTTCCAGCAGCGAATAGACCGGCGGGGCGATCGCATCGGGCCGGGTCCCGATGAACAGGCCAATCACGTCCTCATACTTGAAAATGATCTCGTATTTCCGCTTCAGTTCGTCCACAGGACCGGTCGTGTTGCAGTGGGACTGGAAATAGGCGAGATACCTTCTTCCCGGATGACGGCGCATATAGGCCTCGATCTGCTGCTCGATCGTCCAGGCTGCCGTCCGGACTGGGCCGGAAGCATAGCGATCGCAAAAGATACAGCCTTTGTCGGAGAGGCTCCCGTCACGGTTGGGGCAGCTGAGCCCGGCGGCAATGGGGATCTTCAGCACTCGGCCGCCCGGGAATTTCTCTTTTATAAAATTACGGAAGGAATGGAACGGTTCATTCATCCAGGATGGCGCGGATGCAGGCCAGCAGCCCATTCAGGTCGAGCGGTTTCTCAAAGAAGCCTTCGATATAAATGCCATCGATCATGTGCGCGATCTCATCCTTCTTGTAAATGCCCGACATGGCGATGATGGGCAGAATAAACCTGTCCTTGATGGCCTGCATCACATCGATGCCGTGCTCCTTCGGCAGGAGCAGGTCGGTGAGGACGAGGTCCGGCAGCTGCTCGGCGGCCAGCGTCAATGCCTGCTGCCCGTCCTCGGCCAGCACCGCATGAAACCCGTTCTTCTCCAGGAACTCCTGAAGCAGCTGGCGAATCTCCTTGTCGTCGTCAACAACCAGGATCGTAGGTTTTGCTTCCATTCTTTTCCCTCAGATAGACCAGGAAATAGGCGACCCAGGACCAAAGCAGAAACGAGAAGCTCAAGGCGATCAGGAACTGCTTGAGCCGAACCAGGTCGATCTTCTCATGAAGATCACAGATGAAAACAAAGATCAGCAGGCTCAGCAGCCCGAAAGTGAATTTCCCGACGACCAGCGACGGTTTGATGACGCACTTTCCCTTGTACAGCAGGATGCTGGCCCACAGGATCAGGATATCGCGCAGGATGATGAAGGCGGCAAGCCACAGCGGGAAGTCGAACTGGATCGTCAGCGTGACCAGGATGGCGAGCACCAGGAATTTGTCGGCGAGCGGATCGATGATCTTGCCCAGCTCGCTCTCCTGGGAGAAGCGGCGGGCGATGAATCCGTCCAGGAAATCGAGGAACACGGCGATAATGTAGATCAGGAGAAGGTACGGGAAAAGGTCGTCGTTGATATTGACCATCAGCAGGACAATCAGCGGGATCATCATCAGGCGCAAGAAGCTGAGGGCATTGGGCAAGGTGAGGATTTTTTCCATCGCTATACAAAAATAAACCAAAAGCGGAGAAAAAGCAACAATCACTTGGTTGTCTTTACGCGAATATCACCATACGTGTTGTTGATAAAAATCTCAGGCTTTTGTCCGGAGCGGTTGGCGAATCGCTCTTCCTTCTCGGCGTAGCTCTCCAACTCCAGCGGGGACTCGATGAAAATGCGGCCTTGTTTGGTCCGGATGTTGAACGTGGGATCCGCCAACGCAGCAAATACCAGCTTCAGCTCGGCATGTTGCGATCGGATGTTGATCCGGTCCCGGAAAAATCCCGGATGCGCGTATCGGCATACGCATTCTCGACCACGATGCTTCCGGCCGACGCATGGTTCAGGTCGATCGTACTGGAGAGGCCCGAGAACCGCATGTCCCCGCCTACGTATTCAAGGGTCATGGTGCCGTATTTGTCGGAAACGGCCACGCCGTCCCTGATGTTCCTGACATTGACATCACTGTGCCGGGCTTTGACTTCGACCTTTCCTGCCCCATCCAGGACCAGCTTCCCGAAGGCATGCTCGATGACGACGTCCTTTTCAATGTTCTTCACCGTGCAGTCCCCATGCCGGCC
>JALOLC010000180.1 GCA_025456175.1 Acidobacteriota bacterium
CTCGAGCACCTCGGCGTACTTCTTCAGCCGGTTGCCCAGGGCGAGCCGGGCCACCAGCCCCTGGGCGAAATCGGGCTTGTCGCGGACGCTGAGGGCGAATTGCTCCTCGGCCTTCTCCAGGTCGCCCAGTGCCTCATGCTGCTGGCCGAGGATGTAGCGGAAGAGAAACGGGTTGTCCATCATGACCTGCCTGTAGGCCTCAAGGGGATGGGCGAGGTTCGCCAGCGGCGAGATGATGAAATTGGCAGTGCGGCTGTCGAGAACGGTGCCGCCGGCGCCGCGCAGGCGCAGGGTCAGCTCGTAATAATCGGCGCGCAGGCCGGTCTTGTCCAGGGCCACGATCCAGTGCAGGTCGCGGGCGAAGGGCTTCTCGTTGAGCGGCTGCTTCACGGTGCGGCTGAACGGGCTGCGCTCGTTCAGGCCCTTCAGCTCGAGCTCGACCGCCCCGCCTTCCCAGAGCTCGCGGGTCAGGTCGTAGGCGCCGACCAGCACGTGGGGGACGTCGCCGAGGCCGAAGGTCTTCTCGGGGTCCACGCTCAGCTTGCGGTCGATGAACTTGTAGGCATGAAAGTACGGGTCGCGCGCCGGCTCCTGGCCGTGGCCGAGCACGGGCGCGGCCAGGTGCGGGCGCTGCCCGGGGACGGGGACGCGCAGGCTCTGGTCGAAGTAGGTAAACTCCCTGCCCGCCGCGTTCTCGGCGAACACCACCAGCTGGTACTCGCCGGGAAGCACCGGGAAGGAGTCGTGGATCACCACGCCGCCCCCCTGCAGTCCCGCCGCCTTGTCGGGATCGTAGTAGAACTCGAAGTTCTTGGCGTACTGGTAGAGGATGCGCTCGCCCTGGCGCAGGCTGACGTTCAGGTTCAGGTTGAAGAAATACTGGCCCTTCTCCTCGTTGAAGCCCAGCGAGAGTCTCTTGGGCCGCAGCGAGATGTTGACCAGGTCCCAGCCGTAGCGCTCCTCGCGGGTCAAGGAGACCAGGTTGAAGTTCTCGACGAAATTGGCCGATGAGCTGATGTCCACGTACGACTTGTACTTGAGGAAATGGGTGGCGTAGGAAACGCTCAGCCTCTTGGTCGGCGACTCGATGATGCTGGCCATGATGAAGTTGTTGCGCAGCGAGGGCCGGTAGTTGTCGGCCATCTCGTTGGGGATCATCGAGATGGCCGGGCCGGCCAGCGTGGGCGCGATCTGGTGGATCTTGTCGTAGAGCTTGGCGTAGTCGTCCCTGTCGAGCGGAGTCTTCTGGATCAGCAGCGCCGCCGGACCGTCCTGGGCCGGGTGGTAGATCGTCCATTCCCCGCCCCCGAAACGCTTGTAGAACACGATGTTGAAATAGGTCGGCAGGCCCAGGCTGGGGTCGCCGACGTAGTACCAGACCTGGACCGGGTAAAGGCCGGGGTTCTCCTCGAAACGCTCCAGGCTGCTGGGCTTGCCCAGGATCATGTAGATCTTTCCCTGGTCGGTCATCCAGCCGGGGCGGCCGGCGCCGCGCTTGAAGTACTCGTTGACGTAGGCGAAGCGCTTCTCGATCTCCGTCTTGAACTCGTTGTCCGGGGTGCCCGGCGTGGGGTCGCGCTGCCGCCAGAAGAGGGTGATGAAGGCGTCGCGGTCGCGGTCGTTGGCCAGCTTCAGGAACACCTGGCGCTCGTCGGCCAGGGTGATGTGGCTGACCATGTCCAGCCAGTCGCGGTACTTCGCCGCCAGGCTTTCGTAGGTCGCCTTCTCGATCGGATTCAGCTCGAGCTTTCGCCCCTTGCCCCGATCCTGGGCAGCGGCAGCCGCGGCCAGCAGCAGCAAGGCCAGCACGAGCGATGCGAGTTTTGTCATGCCTGGATTATAGGGGAGCGCTATAGGCAAGTCAAACCTCCAGTGTTAGTGTTAGTGTTAGTGTTAGTGTTAGTGTTAGTGTTAGAAAGAGACTCGTTGAAACGGTGAGGGACCGCTCCGTTGCGGTTGTGAAAACGAAGACCAGCGCTCACGTTCGGGGAGTGAAGGCTCAACCAATGCCGCGCCAGAGGGAAACGTCATGGAAAAAATCATCGGGATCCGCAGGGAAGACAAGAACGAATGGGAAAGAAGGGTCCCGCTGGTTCCCGACGACGTGCGCTGGCTCCGGGAAAAGCACGGCATCCGCACCCTGATCCAGCCCTCCGCGATCCGCATCTTCGCTGACGAGGAATACCGCCGCGCCGGCGCCGAGGTCGGCGAGGACCTGGGGCGCGCCGGGACGGTCTTCGCGGTCAAGGAGATCCCGGAGACGCTGTTCCAGGAGGGCAAGACCTACGTCTTCTTCTCGCACACCATCAAGGGCCAGCACCACAACCTGCCGATGCTCAAGGCCATGGTCGAGCGGCGCTGCAGCCTGGTCGACTACGAGCGCGTGCTGGACGAGAAGAACCGGCGCCTGATCTTCTTCGGCCGCTATGCCGGGCTGGCCGGCATGCTCGACACGTTGCACGGCTACGGCGTGAAGCTGGAGACCCGGGGCATCGCCAATCCCTTCAGCGCCATCCGCCAGGCCTACCAGTACGCCTCGCTGGAGGAGGCCAAGGCCGCCGTCGAGGCCGTCGGCGCCGCGATCGACGCAGAGGGCTTCCCGGAGGAGCTCTGCCCGCTGGTGGTCGGCTTTGCCGGCTACGGCAACGTCTCGCGCGGCGCCCAGGAGATCTTCGACCTGCTGCCGCACAAGATCCTCTCGGCCGAGGCCCTGGTGGAGATGATCGACAACTTTTCCAGCGACAACCTGAACCTGGTCAAGGTGGTATTCAGCGAGGACGACATGGTCCGCCCGCGCCAGGGCCGGTTCGAGCTGCAGGACTACTACGCCCACCCCGAGAAATACGAGGGCAAGTTCGAGGACTACCTGCCGTTGCTCTCCATCCTGGTCAACTGCATCTACTGGACCGACAAGTACCCGCGCCTGGTGACCAAGGAGTACCTGAGGAACCGCACCATCCTGGAATCGACCCCGCGCCTGCAGGTCATCGGCGACATCTCCTGCGACATCGACGGCTCCATCGAGATCACCCACAAGGCCACCAAGCCCGACAACCCCTTTTACACCTACTTCGCCGGCGAGGACCGCAGCGTCGACGGCGTGCAGGCGCTGGGTACCACGGTCATGGCCGTGGACAACCTGCCCTGCGAGTTCCCGCGCGAGTCGTCCAACGAGTTCTCCGCGGTGCTGCGCGGCTTTGTCCCGGCTCTCGTAGCCGCCGACTTCGACCGGCCGACCGCCGCGCTGGGACTGCCCTACCCCATCCAGAAGGCGCTGCTGCTGCACCGGGGGGCCTTCGCCCCGGAATATGAATACATGCGCAACTTTGTGAAATAGGAGGAATGCCATGAAGAAGATACTTGTCCTGGGAGCCGGGCTGGTCAGCCGGCCGGGAGTCCACTACCTGCTCGAACAGCGGGGCCTGGCGGTGACCGTCGCCTCGCGCACGGTGAGCAAGGCCGAGAAGCTGGTCGAGGGCCATGCCGGCGGCCGCGCCGTCGCCGTCGACGTGGAGAACGACGCGGCGCTCGCGGCGCTGGTCAAGGTGAACGACATCGTCATCAGCCTGCTGCCCTGGACCCACCACGTCAAAGTGGCCGGCCTCTGCCTGGAGCACGGCAAGGACATGGTGACCACCTCCTACGTCAGCGAGGGCATGCGCCAGCTCGCTCCCGCCGTCCTGAAGAAGGGCCTGATCTTCCTCAACGAGATCGGCGTCGACCCGGGCATCGACCACATGTCGGCCATGAAGATCATCCACGAGGTCGAGGCCGAAGGCGGCAAGGTGCTCCACTTCCACTCCTACTGCGGCGGCCTGCCGGCGCCCGAGCACAACGACAACCCCTTCGGCTACAAGTTCTCCTGGAGCCCGCGCGGCGTGGTGCTGGCCTCGCGCAACTCGGCCCGCTACTCGAGAACGGCAAGATCGTCGAGATCGAGGGCAAGAACCTTTTCGCCAATCCCAGGGTCGAGGAGATCGAGGGGCTCGGCAGGTTCGAGGTCTACCCCAACCGCGACTCGGTCCCCTACAAGGACCTGTACGGTCTCCAGGACGCCCTGACGGTCATCCGCGGCACCTACCGCAACCTCGGCTGGTGCGAGACGCTGAAGAAGATCGTCGACCTGGGCCTGGTCGACGAGACGCCGCGCCCCGGGCTGAAGGGGATCTCCTTCCGGCAGATGACGGCCGGCCTGGCCGGCGTCGCCGCCGACGCGAACCTCAAGACGGCGGTGGCCAAGAAGCTCGGCATCGCAGCCGACTCGGCGGTCATCGGACGCCTCGAGTGGCTGGGGCTGTTCGGCGACGAGGCGATCCCCGAGGCCGGCAACTACCTCGACGTCCTCAGTGCCCGCCTGCAGGAGAAGCTTTTCTTCAAGGAGGGCGAGAAGGACATGCTCGTCCTGCGCCACCGCTTCATCGTCGAGAACAGGGATGGGAGCCGCGACCAGATCACCTCCACGCTGATCGACTTCGGCATCCCCCACGGCGACAGCTCGATGGCGCGCACCGTCAGCCTGCCCATGGCCATCGGCACGCGCCTGATCGCCGAGGGCAAGATCACCCGCCAGGGCGTGCTGGCCCCGGTGTTCCCCGACATCTACCAACCCGTCCTGGCCGAACTGGAGACCATGAACATCAAGATGGTGGAGAAGAGGATCCACCTTAAATAGCGGGCCTTTGGACAAAAAAGCCATCGGCCAGACCGGGGAGCAGGCGGCCGCCGCCTTTCTCAAGGGCAAGGGCTACAAGATCATCCAGCCCAATTACCGCGCCGCCGGCGCCGAGGTCGACCTGGTGGCCTCCACGGGCGACATCCTGTGCTTCGTCGAGGTCAAGACCCGCAAGACCTGCGACCATGGCGCCCCGGAGGCCTCCGTCACCCGCTCCAAGCAGCTGCGCATCATCCGCGCCGCCCGCATCTTCTCGGCGCGCAAGCCCTACCGCGGCTTCCGCGTGCGCTTCGACGTGGTCTCGGTGCTGCGCGACGGCGAGCTCCTCGCCTGCGACCACATCGAGAACGCCTTCGAGGAATGACCATGCCCGAGCTGCGCAAGGATCCCATCACCGGCACCTGGGTGATCATCGCCGAAGAGCGCAAGAAGCGCCCAAAATACTACCAGATCGTGGTGGACAAGGACCTGTCCATCCCCGCCAACTGCCCCTTCTGCCCGGGCAACGAGTCCATGACTCCGCCCGAGACCTTCGCCCTGCGGCCCGGCCATTCGCCGGCCAACGGGCCGGGATGGGAGGCGCGCGCCGTGCCCAACAAGTTCCCGGCCCTGCGCGTGGAGGGGCAGCTGCGCAAGAGCGGCGAGGGCTTCTACGACAAGATCAGCGGCATCGGCGCCCACGAGGTGCTCATCGAGACCCCGCTCCACCAGCACACCTGGTTCGACGGCGACGGGGCCACCATCCGCCACACGCTGCTGGCGGCCCGCAGCCGCGTGCTGGATTTGAAAAAGGACCTGCGCTTCAAGTACATCATGGTCTTCAAGAATTTCGGCCCCACCGCCGGCGCCACCCTCTCCCACTCCCACAGCCAGCTCATCGCCCTGCCGGTGGTGCCGCTGCGCGTCCAGGAGGAGATCGAGGGGGCGCGCGCCCACTTCGAGCTCAAGGAGCGCTGCATTTTCTGCGACATCATCCAGTACGAGGGAGAAAGCGACCGCCGCCTGCTGGCCGAGAACGAGCACTTCATCGTTCTGGCCCCCTACGCCCCGCGCTTCTCGTTCGAGCTGGCCGTCTATCCCAAGCGCCACAACCCGGCCTTCGAGACCGCCAGCGACAACGAGCTGGAGAGCCTGAGCCGGATCCTGAACGAAACGCTGGGCAAGGTGGGCCAGCTGCTGAGCCGCCCCGACTACAACCTGATCATCCACAACGCCCCGTGCCAGAACAGCGTCGGCGAATTCTACCACTGGCACATCGAGTTCATGCCGGTGCTGGCGCGCGTGGCCGGCTTCGAGTGGGGCACCGGCTTCTACATCAACCCCATCTC
>JALOLC010000086.1 GCA_025456175.1 Acidobacteriota bacterium
ATCGACGAGGACGCCCCGGCCATCAAGCTGGTCAACCTGATCTTCAACGACGCCATCATCAAGGGCGCCTCGGACATCCACTTCGAGCCCTACGAGAAGGAATTCCGCGTACGGCTGCGCATCGACGGCGTGCTGCACGAGTACATGAAGCCGCCGATGAACCTGAAAAACAAGGTCACCTCCCGGCTCAAGCTCATCGCCGGCATCGACATCGCCGAGAAGCGCCTGCCCCAGGACGGCCGCATCAAGACCAAGATCGACACCAGCACGACCAAGAAAGTCGTCGACATGCGCGTCTCCTCGCTGCCCACCATCCACGGCGAGAAGATCGTCATCCGCATCCTGGACAAGGACCAGCTCAAGCTCGACCTGACCCAGCTCGGCTTCGAGCCGATCTCGCTGCAGAAGTTCGAGCGCAACATCAAGGAGCCCTGGGGCATCATCCTGGTCACTGGACCGACCGGCTCGGGCAAGACCAACACCCTGTACTCGGCCGTCTCCAAGCTCAACGACGAGGAAGTCAACATCCTGACCGCGGAAAACCCCGTGGAGTTCAACATCTTCGGCATCAACCAGGTCAACATCAAGGAGCAGATCGGCCTGACCTTCCCGGCCGCCCTGTCCGCGACTTCGAGACCGCCGACATCGCCATCAAGGCCGCCCTGACCGGCCACCTGGTCCTTTCCACCCTGCACACCAACGACGCGCCGTCGACGCTGGCCCGCCTGATCAACATGGGCATCGAGCCCTTCCTGGTGGCCACCGCCCTGCGCCTGGTCCAGGCCCAGCGCCTGATCCGCCGGCTGTGCGCCAACTGCAAATCCGTCGGCAAGATACCGGCCCAGACGCTCATCGAGATCGGCTTCACCCCCGAGGAGGCCAAGGCCCTGCAGATCTTCGAGCCCAAGGGCTGCGACAAGTGCAACAACACCGGCTACAAGGGCCGCGTTGGCCTGTTCGAGGTCATGGAGCTCGACGAGGAGATCCGCGAGATGATCATGATCGGCGCCTCAACCTCCGAACTGCGGCAGAAGGCCAAGGAACGGGGGATGCTCACCCTGCGCCAGAGCGGCCTCGAAAAGATCAAGCTGGGAATCACCTCGATCGAGGAGGTCCTGAGAGAGACCTCCAAGATGTAAGGAGAGCGCCATGGCACTGCCACTTCCGCAACTGCTGAAGATCATGGTCGACGAGGGCGGGACCGATCTCCATATCACCACCAACTCGTCGCCGCTGATCCGCGTCCACGGCCTGCTGAAGCGGATCGAGCATCCGTCGCTGTCGCCGGCCGAGACCAAGCAGATGATCTACAGCATTCTGAACGACAACCAGAAGTACAAGTTCGAGGAGAACTGGGAGCTGGACTTCTCCTTCGGCATCAAGGGTCTGGCCCGCTTCCGCGCCAACGTCTTCATGCAGCGCGGCGCCGTCGCCGGCGCCTTCCGCCGCATCCCGTACGAGATCTGGTCGTTCGAGAAGCTCGGTCTGCCGGCGATCGTTCCCAGCATGACCAACAAGGCCCGCGGCCTGATCCTGGTCACCGGCCCCACCGGCTCGGGCAAGACCACCACCCTGGCCTCAATGATCGACAAGGTCAACAAGGAACAGCCGGTGCACATCATCACCATCGAGGACCCCATCGAATACCTGCACTCGCACCGCAAGGCCATGGTCAACCAGCGCGAGCTGCACGCCGACACCAAGAGCTTTCCCATGGCCCTGCGCTCGGTACTGCGCGAGGACCCCGACGTCGTGCTCATCGGCGAGATGCGCGACCTGGAGACCATCCAGGCGGCCATCACCATCGCCGAGACCGGCCACCTGACGTTCGCCACCCTGCATACCAACTCGGCGGCGCAGACCATCAACCGCATCATCGACGTCTTTCCGCCCCACCAGCAGGACCAGGTGCGCACGCAGCTCTCCATGAACCTGGAGGGCATCATCACCCAGGCCCTGCTGCCCAAAGCCGACGGCCGCGGCCGCTGCCTGGGGGTGGAGGTGCTGATCCCGACTCCGGCCATCCGCCATCTGATCCGCGACAACAAGATCCACCAGATCTACTCCTCGATGCAGATGGGCCAGGAAAAGTTCGGCATGATCACCTTCAACCAGTCCCTGGCCAACCTCTATTTCAAGCGCGATATCTCGCTGGAGCTGGCCATGAGCGTTTCACACAATCCCGAGGAGCTCCAGGAGCTGATCAACCGGGGCCCGACGTCCCTTTCCAATCAATTCCGGACAGGCCATGCTCCGGCCGCCAACGTCAGCGCCGGCAAGGCGCACTAACAGGGGGGAATACCATGCCCATCTTCAAATACCGCGGAAAGAACAAGATCGGCAGCATCGTCGAGGGCGAGCGCAGCGCCCGCAGCGCCAGCGAGGTGGTCACGGCCCTGGAGAAGGAGCAGATCCAGGCGTTGAGCGTTGAGCGCAAGAAGATGAATTTGCGCATCCCCTTTTTGGGGGGGAGAAAGAGCGTCTCGCTCAAGACCATCGCCGTCTTCAACCGCCAGCTCTCGGTCATGTTCAACGCCGGACTGCCCATCACCCAGGCCATCGGCATTCTGGGCGCCCAGCAGAAGGACAAGTTCTTCCAGGGCGTGCTGCAAGAGGTGCGCAAGGACGTGGAAGCCGGGGCCAACCTCTCCAACGCCATGCGCAAGCACCCCCGTGTCTTCAATGACCTGTATACCAGCATGATCCAGGCCGGCGAGGCCTCGGGCAACCTGGATACCATCCTGTTGCGCCTGTCGCAGTACATCGAGAACATGAACAAGCTGGTGGGCAAGGTGAAATCGGCCCTGGCCTATCCCATTGCCGTCCTGATTATCGCCGTCTCCCTGACCGCGGTCATCCTGTGGAAGGTCGTGCCGACGTTCACCGACATGTTCTCGCAACTGGGCGCCGAGCTGCCCCTGCCCACCCAGCTCGTGGTGGGGGCCAGCAATTTCCTGGTCGCCAACTTCCTGTGGGTGGCCCTGATCATCGCCGGCCTCATCTTCGCCTTCCGCTCGTATTATGCCACCTTCAAGGGCCGGCGCGTGATCGACAACATCAAGCTGAAGATCTGGGTTTTCGGCGAGCTGCTGACCAAGGTGGCCGTGGCGCGCGTGACCCGCACCCTGGCCACGCTGCTGACCTCCGGTGTCGAGATCATCGAGAGCATGACCATCACCGCCAAGACTTCGGGCAACGCCATCATCGAGGACGCCGTACTGAAAAGCCGGGCGCTGGTCCAGGAAGGCAAGCCGCTCTGGGAGTCCTGGGAAGAGACCAAGCGCTTCCCCTTCATGGTGACGCAGATGGTCGCCGTCGGCGAACAGACCGGATCGCTGGCCACCATGCTCGGCAAGATCGCCGACTTTTACGACGAAGAGGTCGACCAGTCCGTCACGGCGCTGGTCTCGCTGATGGAGCCGATCATGATCGTGGTCCTGGGCGGCCTGGTGGGCAGCATCATCGTGGCCATGTACCTGCCGCTGTTCGATATCATTGGGAAGGTCGGGTAGTCAGGGAAACTTGATCGCTGTCGAGGATCGCAAGCTGCACAAAAAGCTGGTATTCCTGCATTCCATCCGCATCGCCATCCTGTCGGCGGTCGTTCTGGTGCCGGGCGTCCTGCTGCTCTTCTTCAAGGCCCCGCTGTCGCTGCTGAACATCGTCTTCCTGCTGGGCGGGGCGATCCTGGTCAGCCTCCTGTTCTTCCCCCTGGCCCGCCTGCTGCGCACGCGCCTGCTGCTGTACGTTGAGCTGGCCTTCGACATCCTGCTGGTCACGCTGCTGGTGTACCTGTCCGGCGGCGTCGTCAGCCCCTTCTACTTCCTGTACATCCTGCCGATCATCGTCGCCTCCATCTTCCTTTCGCGGCGCGACACGCTGGTCATCGCCACCATTTCCTTCATCGCCTTCGGCATCCTCTCCGACCTGCTCTACCTGAAGATCATCCCCTACTACCCGAACTTCGAGGTGGGGGAGGTCTCGCTGGGGACCTTCATCTACAACCTGCTGATGAGCTTCATCGCCTTCTCCAGCATCAGCTTCATCGCCTCCTACTACTTCGAGCGCATCCGCCGTACCGGCGAGCAACTGCGCGATGTCCAGGAGAACCTGCGGGACATGATCCTGCTGAACAACTCGGTCATGGAGAAGATGGAAAACGGCTTCGTCACCGCCGACACCGAAGGCCGCGTCATCTCCTTCAATCCCAAGGCGGCGCTGCTCCTGAACCTGAGGCCGGGAGTGAACATCTTCGACCTGCTGCTGCCCCGCGCGGACCTGCCCGAGATCCGCAAGATCTGGCAAGGCAACAACTCCTATTATTTCGAGAGGAACCTGCGCGGCTTTTCCCTGGGCATCACCCTCTCCACCATCGAGAAGGTCTCCTCCTTCGAGCGGCTGCTGGTCTTTCTGATCACCGACCTGAGCGCCATCAAGGAGATCGAAGGCCGGCTGCGGGAGAAGGAGCACCTGGCGCTGATCGGCGAGATGGCCGCCGGCATTGCCCATGAGATCCGCAACCCGCTGGCCTCGATCTCCGGCTCGGTGCAGTTCCTGCGCCGCGAGCTGGAGCTGCAGCCCGAACTGCGCAACCTGATGAACATCATCGTCAAGGAGTCGGACCGCCTGTCGGCCTTCATCGAGGAGTTCCTGAACTTCTCCAGGCAGGCGCCGCTGCAGCAGAGCGACTTTGACCTGGCCGGCGTCGTGGACGACGTGACGGCCATGTGCGCCCGCACCCTGAAGGCGGTGCGCTTCATCAAGAAGTACAACGCCGGGGTCACGGTGCACGCCGACGCCCAGAAGATCAAGCAGCTGGTCTGGAACCTGATCAACAACGCCGTCAAGGCGCTGCAGGAGAAGGGTGAGATCGAGATCAACATTTTCCAGGAGGCCGACGGGGTGCATCTCGCCATCCGCGACTTCGGCAGCGGCATGGACCGCGAGGAGCTGGAGAAGATCTTCGTTCCGTTCTATTCGCGCTTCGCCTTCGGCATCGGGCTGGGCATGAATATCGTCAAGCGCATCGTGGACGAGCATGGCTTCACCATAGATATCCGCTCCGAGAAGAACCAGGGGACCGAGGTGGTCGTATGCTTCAAAAAACCGTGAGCATTCTGGTGGTGGACGACGACCACAGCCTGCGCAACATGCTGGCGTTCGTCCTGGGCAAGGAGGGCTACCAGGTGGAGGAGGCCGTGAGCGGTCTGGAGGCGCTGAAAAAGCTCAAACAGGGCAAGTACGACCTGGTGATCTCCGATATCCGCATGCCCGACCTCAGCGGCATCGAACTGCTCAAGAAGATCAAGACGCACGACCCGGAGCTGCCGGTGATCATGATCACGGCCTACGCGGCCACGCACGATGCCATCGAGGCCATGAAGCTCGGCGCCGAGGATTACATCCTGAAGCCCTTCAACCTGGAGGAGCTGAAGATCATCATCAACAAGTCGCTGCACAAGAAGAGCATCGAGCTGGAGAACATCGAGCTGCGGCAGAAGCTGTCCGACAAGGAGAAGTTCGAGAACATCGTCGGCGGCGACCCCAAGATGACCAAGATCTTCGAGCTGATCCGCACCGTGGCCCAGACCGACTCCACCGTGCTGATCAGCGGCGAGAGCGGCACCGGCAAGGAGCTGATCGCCCGGGCCATCCACGCCCAGAGCCGCCGCGCCGCGCAGCGCTTCGTCTCCATCAACTGCGGCGCCCTGCCCGAGAATCTGCTGGAGAGCGAGCTGTTCGGCCACAAGAAAGGCGCCTTCACCGATGCCTATCAGGACAAGGAGGGGCTGTTCGAGGCGGCGGGCGAGGGGACGCTGTTCCTCGACGAGATCTCCGAGATGTCGCAAAAGATGCAGGTCAAGCTGCTGCGCGCCATCCAGGAGAAGGCGGTGCGCCGCGTGGGCGGGAACAGCGAGATCGCCGTGGACGTGCGCATCATCGCCGCCACCAACCGTGACCTGGCGGCAAGCCTGGAGAAGGGCGAGTTCCGCTCCGACCTCTACTACCGGCTGAACGTGATCGCCATCCATGTGCCGCCGCTGCGCGAGCGCCGCGACGATATCCCCATCCTGATGCAGTATTTCCTGCAGCGCTACAACCAGAAGTTCGCCAAGAGCATCGCCGGCTTCGACCGCAAGGTCCTGGAGTGCTTCAACGCCTACCACTGGCCGGGCAACGTGCGCGAGCTGGAGAACTTCGTCGAGCGCGGGGTGGCGCTGGAGAAGGGGAGCGTGATCAGCGCCGCCTCGCTCCCCAGCGAGATCGTCTACAGCCCCGGCGCCGCCAAGGGCGGCGGCGAGGACTGGGTGGCCCGGCTCGAGAGCGGCAGCTTCGGCTTCAACCAGTACCTCGACGACCTGAGCCAGCGCATCATCATCCGCGCCCTCGAACAGTGCAACGGCAACGTGAAGAAGACGGCCCAGACGCTGCAGGTGAATTACCGTTCCCTGCGCTATTTGATCGAGAAATTCAAGCTCAAGTACCGATCCTAAAAAAAGTTAAAAGTGAAAGAGTGAAAAGTGAAATGGGAAGAGGACAGAAGCGACTTGAAGCCGTGCCAAATGACCAGTTTTGGAGTATGGCTGGTTCGGGAGATGTGATAGTGACTCATGACGCAATCTTAAACGGATTTCTACTTTTCACTTTTCACTACTCACTTTTCACTATTCTACCTGACTCCGGCGGCTGATCAGCCAATAAGCCGCCAGCCCCAAGCCGGCTCCCGCCGCGTCGTACAGCACATCCAGCAAGGAAAACACCCTCCCCGGCGTGGCCAGCTGGTGGACCTCGTCGAGCAGGCCCAGCAGCAGCGTCAGCAGGAACGTGGTCGCCAGGGTATGGCGCCGGGGCGGGGCGGGGAAGACCTGGACCAGGAAAAAGGCCAGCAGCGCGTATTCGCCGACATGGGGGATGACGTCGGGGACGCCCGAAGGCAGCGACGATTGCGGCAGCGATGACAGGAAGAAGATGCCCGCATAGGTCAGCAGCGAGAGGACGCCGGCCTGGGCCCTGCCCTCGAGCTTCATGCCGCGGGGCTCAGATGACGTGCATGAGCCAGCTGAAGGCGATGACGCCGCCGGCCATGGTGAGAAAGAGCTTCAGCCCGTAGCGCAAGATGGCGCGGCCCTCGTTGTGGCGGATGGAGGCCAGCACGATGGAGACGATCAGGGCGAAGACCAGCATGGAGATCATGTGGCTCTTGAAGATCACGGCTTCCTCCCCTTGGCGACATCGAAGGCGTTCAGGGCCACCAGGTAGTTGAGCAGCCCGGCGGAGGCCAGGTAGGCGGTGCCGTAGTGGTAGGTCACGGCCTGGATGTTGCCGGCGGCCAGGCCGGAGAACTTCAAGATGAAGTAAAACAGCCCGTTGCCCAGGTCGCCCAGGAAGCCGAGCAGCAGCAGGGGGTGCATGACCGAGGTGTTGTAGAACTTTCCCTGCATCAGGACGCCCATGGCCAGCAGCGCCAGGATGGAGATGGAGAAAACAACGGCTTTCCGCGTCCGCTTCTGGAGCAGATGCCCGAGTCCGGGGACCAGCCAGGACAGGAAGAAGATGAGGTAGGGATTCATTGCGGCTAGTATAGCGCAGGCAGAGGAGAAAAACAAGGCTTGCGCATAACAACTTCAGCGAAAAGTTATGCGCCCATAGTGCTCAGTAAAATGTGAAAAGTGAAATGTGAAATGTAAACGCACTCAATGCGCTCGTTAGGAGAAATTTCCTTTTTAACTTCTCACCGGGTTCTTCAAGTGCCTCTACCTTTCACTTTTCACTTTTTACTTTTCACTGAGTTCTGAGTTCAATTCATTTTATCTCCTTTATTTCCAGCCTCTTTTCGTATATAATGGGGCCGAAAATGAAGAAAATACTGATTGTCGATGACGAAAAGAACATCCAGGTCTCCCTGGCCACGGTCCTCGAGGACGAGGGCTGCCAGGTATTCTTCGCCAAGGACGGCGAGGAGGGGATCGAGAAATTCAGGAATATCCGCCCCGACGCCATCTTCCTCGACATCTGGGGCTCGGTATCGGCCGCCGTCTCGGCCCTCAAGGCCGGCGCCTACGACTTCCTGGAGAAGCCGCTCAGCCTGGACAAGGTGATCTTCGTCCTCAAGCGCGCCCTGGAGTACCGCCAGGTGCGCGAGGAGAACATGCGGCTGAAGGTCATCCTCGACCAGGAGGACGAACTGGCCGGCAACGACGAGAAAAAGCGCCTGCTGCGCGAGAGCACGGCGACCATCGGCTTCGAAGCCGCCGACCCGAGCTGCCTGCGCAAGCAGCGCACGGTGGCGCTGAGCAACATCATCTACGGCATCGGCCTGCACTCGGGGGAGAAGACCGGCATGGTGATCAAGCCGCTGCCGCCCAACAAGGGCATCCGCTTCGAGAACATCTCCAAGAAGGGCTACATCCCGGCGCGCATCGAGTACCTGAACACCACCGGCTACGCCACCTCGATCAAGAAGGACGACCTGGAGGCGCGCACCATCGAGCACCTGCTGGCCGTGCTGCACGCCTTCGGCATCACCAACCAGCTTCTGCGAATTCATCAAGGAGTGCGGCATCGTCGACCAGGCCGAGGACATCCCGGAGATCGTCATCACCCGGCCCCTGTTCATCGGCGAGGACGCGCCCGACGGCAAGTTCATCCGGGTCGAGCCGGCCGACGGCTTCTCGGTGCGCTACACCTGCGTCTATCCCGAGCCCCTGGGGCGGCAGACCTACGACTTCACCATGGGCAGCGGCGACGACTTCATGCGCGAGATCGCCCCCGCCCGCACCTACGGCTTCGTCGACGACTTCAACAAGCTCAGCGACATGGGCCTGGCCGAGGGCGGGCGCATGAACAACTTCATCCTCATCGACAAGGCGCGCATCATCAACACCACCCTGCGCTTCCCCGAGGAGCTGGCCCGCCACAAGATCCTGGACATCATCGGCGACTTTTACCTGCTCGGGAGGCCCATCCGCGGGCGCATCACCGCCCAGAAGACCGGCCACACCGACAATGCCAAGATGGTCAACATGATCAAGGACACGTTCCTCAAGACCAAAGTCTAAGAAGTTGTTCGAAGTTCGAGGTTCGAAGTTCGAAGTTTTCGGAACAGAGAATTAAGTGATCGTTTGCAGTTCAAGGTTCAGAAAATAATTCGGTGGCATTAGTTTGAACCTGTTGCTGTTTTCTTTATTCTTCAACCTCGAACATCGAACGTCGAACATCGAACCTATAAGATCTTCGCTGAAGGGCAGGTTCGATTCAGCGCGCACTCTCTGCATTTTGGATGTACGGGTCTGCAAATAGTTTGACCAAACCCAACCAGGATCTGATTTACCTCGCTCCATCTCCGGCGCGGGAAAAGGAGCTCCAGCTCCTTCTCGACCTCGACCGGAGCATCGCCCTTTGCCCAGCCCAGGCGGCGGGAGATGCGGAAGACATGGGTGTCGACGGCGATGGCCGGGCGCCGGAAAGCCAGGGCCAGCACCAGGTTGGCCGACTTGCGGCCGATCCCCGGCAGCTCCAGGAGTTGGCCGCGGGTGGCGGGAAAACCCCTGCGGCTTTCCAGGGCCGCGCAGACCCCCAGAATGTGCCTGGCCTTGGTGCGGTAGAAACCGACGGGGTAAATCAGGCGGGCGATGCGCGCCTCCGCGAGGCGGGACATTTTCCCAGGCGTATCGGCTGCAGCGAACAGCCGGGCGGCGGCCGCTTCGGTCACCGGGTCCTGGGTGCGCGCGCTCAGCAGCACCGAGACGAGGATGCGGAATGGGGTGGAGCGGATGCTGGCCTCGAAGGACGCCACCGGCGGCGAGAGGGGAGCGATGAGTTTCCGGATCGCCTCCAGGTCGCGGAGGGCCCGCTGTTCAGCCGGGGACCGTCTCGCCGTTGATGATGATTTCATGGCGGATCTGCACGGCCGGGACCAGGGTGGCGCGCACGCCGCAGTATTTTTCCTCGGAGAGGGCGATCGCCTTGCGCAGGGACTCCGGATTGATCCCGGGCCCCTCAACGACGTAGGTGACCTTGATCTCCAGGAATTTCTTGGGATGCTCCTCGGCGGTCAGCGCCTCGGTTTCCACCCGGAATTTGTCCACCTTGACCCGCATTTTCCCCAGCATGGAGATGACGTCCATGCCCGTGCAGCCGGCCAGCGAGACCAGGGTCAGCCCCTTGGGCCGCGGCCCCAGGTCCCGGCCCCCGGCCTCGGGGGTGCCGTCGATCGTGAATTCATGACCGTCCAGCAGGGCTTTAAACGCCAAGCCCTCTTGCCAGTCAATGCGCGCTTCCATTTTCATTCTGTTCTCCATTTCCTAGGTGTACGGTCTGAAGAGATTCAGGGAAGAACGAGGGAAGAGGGAGGGAAAGGCAGAGGAAAGCCAAAGTGGGAAAGAAGTTCCAAAAGGGAGTTTTCCACTCTCTCTTCCCTCTATCTTCCCTTTCTCTTCCCTGAGTTCGCCTTACTCCCAGTTCCGTCCCATCTTTGCCAGTTCTTCGTTGCTGTACTTGCGAAATAGGATCTCCCACTCGCGCGAACCCTCGGGGACGTTCTTTTTCTGTGAGACGATCTTCTCCTGGGCCCGGGTCTCGATGTCCTCGAACAGCTTGAGCTCGTCGAGGAGGTAATGGTATATCTTGAAGCGAATATTGCCCAGGTCTTCCAGGTAGTCGATGTCCTCGCTCTTCTGGATGAAGTCCACGATCAGCTTGGTCAGGTAGTTCACGCGGTTTTTCGACAGCTTGAGGCTCATAGGACGAGGCCTTCCTGCTCCGCCAGCTTGGTCTTGACCATGCGGAACAGCTCGTAGTAGTCAATGTTGGAGTTGCGGATCTCGCCCAGCTTGTCCTTGAGAATTTCCTTGACCTTTTCGTCAAGCAGGTCCTCACGCTCCAGCTCCTGGGAGATGATAATCTGGACGTCGGCGACGGTTTTTTCCCGGTTGTCCGATACGATTAGCTTTTCCGCCAGCAGACCCTTGATGACATAGAAGGCGAGGTGTTCGATCTGCTGCTTGTTCAGACGCATGCGCGTAATATAACAAATTTTGTCAGTTAGCGCAAGCCCCACTCAGGGACCGCGCTTGATAGCGGGCGCAGGCTGCCCTGGAAAACCGTACCCTGCGTTCGTAGCCGAAAAATGCGCTCCGCCGAGTTTTTTCGCAAAAAACCTTGACAAATTGGCTGAAATGTAATAAATTATTGACTTGCCAAGAGGTTTAAAAATGAAACTGAACAAAAGCAATGTCACCTATTTGCCCCAAAAAAACGGCATGGATAAGAAATGGTGGCTGATCGACGCCAGCGACCTGGTGCTGGGGCGCCTGGCCACCAGGATTTCCGATATCCTGCGCGGCAAGGACCATCCCTACTATACCCCCTTCTTTGACTGCGGTGACCACGTTGTCGTCATCAACGCCAGGAAGATCCGCCTGACCGGCAGCAAGGAAGAGCAGAAGCTCTATTACCGCCATTCCGGTTACCGCGGCGGCATCAAGGAGACATCGTTCCAGCGCATGATGGCGACGCACCCGGACCGCGTGGTCCTGAATGCGGTCAAGGGCATGCTGCCCAAGAACAAGCTGAGTTACAAACTGCTGACCAAGCTGAAGGTCTACGCCGACGCCAGCCACGGCCACGCCGCCCAGAAGCCCGAAGTGCTTAAAATAACAGGAGGGAAAAGTTGAGCATTGTCCAATACTACGGAACCGGAAGACGTAAGACCAGCATCGCCCGGGTGTACCTGCGCCCTGGCAACGGCAATTTCGCCCTGACCGTCAACAAGCGCAACCGCGTGTTCGAGGACTATTTCCCCCTGAAGATCCACAAGCTCACCATCTTCAAGCCCTTGACCGTCACCAACACCATGAACAACTTTGATTTTTTTATGGATATCGAGGGAGGCAGCGTCGCGGCCCAGGCCGGGGCCATTCGCCTGGGGATCGCGCGCGCCCTGCTTGAATTCAACTCCGAACTCAGGCCCGCCTTAAAGAAATCGGGTTTATTGACCCGGGACGCCCGCGAGAAGGAGCGCCGCAAGTACGGCCTGCTCAAAGCGCGAAAGGCTCCCCAGTATCACAAGCGCTAGGAGGCGGACCCATGGTACAGATCAACATGAGAGAAATGCTGGAGGCCGGCGTCCATTTCGGCCACCAGGTGCGGCGCTGGAACCCCAAGATGAAGCCCTTCATCTTCGGCAAGAAGAACGGCATCTACATCATCGACCTGCAGACCTCGATCGAGATGTTCAAGACCGCCCTGCAGTTCATCTCCGACCAGGTCGTCGCCGGCAAGGACGCCCTGATCGTCGGCACCAAGAAGCAGGCGCAGTCCATCATCGAGGAGATCGCCGAAGAGACCGGCATGCACTACGTGAACAAGCGCTGGCTGGGCGGGCTGCTGACCAACTTCCCCATGATCAAGAAGAGCATCGACCGCCTGCTGGAGCTCGACGAGATGAAGAAGGACGGCCGCTGGGAGGTCAAGTCCAAGAAGGAGCAGTCGCGGCTGGAG
>JALOLC010000087.1 GCA_025456175.1 Acidobacteriota bacterium
GTAGGAGCGCTGGCTCGACTTGTAGACCATGATGTGGAACGGGCAGTTCATCGGCTTCAGGTAGTAGTTCATCTCGTCGATGGCCATGGGGGCGTACATGGAGTCCTTGTAGAAGTCCAGGTGTCCCGAGGTCTGCCACAGCCACTCGCGGCCGATGTGCGGGGTGTAGAGCAGCTCATAGCCGCCCTCGTAATGCCGCTGCTTCCAGTAGGATTCGATCAGGTGGCGCATGCGCGCCCCCTTGGGGTGCCAGTAGACCAGTCCGGGCCCGGCCTCCTCCTGCAGGGAGAAGAGATCGAGGTTCCGGCCCAGCAGCCGGTGGTCGCGCTCGCGGGCCTCCTGCAGGAGGCGCAGGTGCTCGGCCAGGCGCTCGGCGTCGGGAAAGACCGTGCCGTAGACGCGCTGCAGCGAGTGGCTCTTCTCGTCGCCCTTCCAGTAGGCGGCGGCGACGCTGAGCAGCTTGACGTGCTTGAGCAACCCGGTGGACGGCAGGTGCGGGCCGCGGCAGAGATCGACGAAGTCGCCCTGGCGGTAGACGGAAACCTCGTCGCCGACGACCTTGTCCTCGAGCAGCTCGACCTTGAGGCCCTGCCGGCGCTGCTGAAAATGCTCCCGGGCCCGGGCCTTGGTCCAGGTCTCCCGGACAATGGGTATGTTCTGCTTGGCCAGGTGGGCCATTTTCTTGGCGATCGTCGCCAGGTCGTCCTCGCTGAAGGGGCGCTCGGTGAGGAAATCGTAATAGAAGCCGTTCTCCACGGCCGGGCCGACGCCGTACTGCGCGCCGGGGAACAGCTCGATGACGGCGTGGGCCAGCAGGTGGGCGGCCGAGTGGCGAAAGACCTCGAGGGCCTCGGGAGAATGGGGATAGACCTCCTCGACCCGGTCGCCTGCGGCTGCGGGCGCGGTGCTCTCCCTCAGTTCGCCGTTTATCTTGAGCAGGATCGCCTTTTCGTTTTCCATGGTGTCCATAGGCGCGGGCGGGCTCGAACCGCCGACCTCTACCGTGTCAAGGTAGCGCTCTAACCAACTGGGCTACGCGCCTGTATGTCCCACCTACTTGACCAGCGCTTTCAGCTCTTTGCCGGCAAGAAACTTGGGCACTCTCTTCTTGGGAATGTTGATCCGGGCACCCGTCTTGGGATTGCGGCCCACTTTGGCTTTTTTCTCAATCGCCTTGAACGTCCCGAAGCCGACCAGCGTCACCTTCCCCTGTCTCTTCTTCAACTGATCGCCTACGATCGCCACCAGGGTATCGATGACCTTCAGGGCGTTGCTCTTGATGATACTGGAATCTTTTACCATCAACTGGGCGATATCGTTCTTGTTCATATTTTGACTCCTCCTCGGAAATAACACCGCTTAATTTACCGCAAGCATGAGGGAAAGTCAATACCCACAACAAATTGGCGCCTGCCTGGCGGGGGGCCATTTGCATTTGCCGGGGAAATCCATTATAATGGTTTGTTACCAATGAGCAGATTGAGGAAATTCAATGGCAGAAGATTTGTTGCAGAGCATCAAGCAGATCAGCCGCGAGCGCGGCATCAATCCAGAGATTTTTTTCTCTGCCATCAAGGAAGCGCTGCTCACCGTATCCAAGAAATTCTTTGACCCCAACGCCTCCATCCAGATCGAGATCGACGAGAACAAGGGCATCATCGAGGTCTACGTCAGCAAGCTCGTGGTCAAGGAGGTCAGCGATCCGCTGGCCGAGATCCACTGGAAGGACGCGCTGAAATACGACTCCAAGGCGCGCGAGGGCGACGTCATCAAGATCCACATGCCCGGCGAGACCCTGGGGCGCATCGCCGCCCAGTCGGCCAAGCAGATCATCATGCAGAAGATCCTCAAGGCCGAGCAGGAAAACATCTACGAGAAGTACTTCCCGCTGGCCGGCACCCTGATGACGGGCGAGATCCGCCGCATCGAGAACAACAACATCATCCTGGGCTTGGAGTGGGGCGAAGCCGTCCTGCCCCCCAAGGAGCTCTCCCCCAAGGACAGCTTCCGCCGCGGCGAGATCATCAAGTTCCTGATCAAGCGCGTGTTCTCCGAGGGCAAGGGGCCGCTGGTGCTGGCCACCCGCTACATGAACGACTTCGTCGCCGAGCTGATCAAGAAAGAGGTGCCGGAGGTGGCCGAGGGCATCGTCAAGATCTTCGCCATCTCCCGCGAGCCGGGGATCAAGTCCAAGGTGGCGGTCTATTCCACCGACAAGGCCATCGACCCGGTCGGGGCCATCGTGGGCATGAACGGCAATCGCGTCCTGGCCATCACCAAGGAGCTGCGCGGCGAGCGCATCGACGTCATCGCCTGGAGCAGCGCCCCCGAGCGCTTCATCGCCTCCGCCCTGACCCCGGCCGAGGTG
Source organism: Acidobacteriota bacterium (assembly GCA_025456175.1). GTDB lineage: Bacteria > Acidobacteriota > Aminicenantia > UBA2199 > UBA2199 > UBA2199. Next base: position 2,369 of record JALOLC010000087.1, read on the forward strand.
GTCAAGGTGCACCTGGTCGACCCCGAGAACCGCGTGGCCGAGGTGACCGTCAAGGACGAAACGCTGTCGGCGGCCATCGGCAAGAAGGGGGTCAACATCAAGCTCGCATCCAAGCTGACCGAGTGGGACATCCAGATCGCCAACCGCAAGAACGAAAGCAGCGAAGAGCAGCAAACCAAACCATAGGAGGCAGCGGACATGTCAGCCACCATCAAGCTTCACGAAGCCACCAAGCCATTCAAGCTCTCGAATAAGCTGGCCATGTACTTCCTGGAAAAGATCGGCCAGCCGGTCAAGTCGCACTCCTCGGTGATCACCGTGGACCAGCTCGAGCAGCTGCGCGAGTTCTCCGCCAGCCCCAAGAAGATCGCCGCCCTGGAAGCCGAAATGAACCGGCCCGCCAGGAAGCCGGCCCCGGAGAAGAAAGCTCCGATGCCGAAGGAGACGGCGAAGGCGGCCGCGGAGAAAAAAGCCCCGGCGAAAAAGACCGCCCCGGAAAGGAAGGAAACCGCGCCCAAGGCGGCTCCGGAAAAGAAGGAGGCCGTCCACAAGGCCGCCCCGGAAAAGAAGGCCGAGCCCAAGACTACGGCGGCCAAGCCGGCCGCCGCCGCGGAGAAGCCCACACCCAAGGCGCCCGAAGCCAAACCGGCCGCTGCCAAGCCAGCCGCCCCCGCCCATCCCGCGGCCAAGCCGGCCGCGCCGCCGGCAGCGGCAAGTCCAGCCGCGCCCCCGGCGCCCGCTGTCCCCCAGCGTCCCGTCGCCCCTCCCGCCCCCAGCAGGCCCGCAGCGCCGCCGCCAAGGCCGCCGGTGCCCGCCCCGCAAGCCCCGCGGCCGCAGCAGTTCCAGCGCATCTACCGCCCGGCGCCGCCGCAGATGCGCCGGCCCATGGGCCACCAGGGGCCGCGGCGGCACGAGCCGCGCCCGGCGCCGCCGCCGAAGCCGGTCGAGCCCCTCATTCTGCCGGCCAAGATCCAGATCACCGACTTCTGCACGGTCAAGGAGCTGGCGGAAAAACTGACCATCAAGCTGAAGGTCCTGGAAGAGCGGATCGCCCAGCTGAAGATGAGCTACCAGGGCAACCAGATCCTGGAGGGCGCCGACATCGAGAGGCTGTGCGGCGAACTGGGCGTGGCGCTCGAGATCCTGCCTTTCGAGGAATACGTGTTCCAGGTCCACGTGGCCGCCAGCAAGAGCCAGCCGGCGCCGCGGCCGCCGGTGGTCACGGTCATGGGCCATGTCGATCACGGCAAGACGACCCTGCTCGACACGCTGCGCAAGACGCGCGTGGCCGAAAAGGAGGCCGGCGGCATCACCCAGAAGATCGGCGCCTACAAGCTGCGCACCGCCGACGGCGCGATCGTCTTCATCGACACGCCGGGGCACGAGGCCTTCACCAACCTGCGCGCCCGCGGCGCCAAGGTCACCGACCTGGTCATCCTGGTGGTGGCCGCCAACGACGGCGTGCAGCCGCAGACGGTCGAGGCCATCCACCACGCCCAGGCGGCCCAGGTGCCGATGATCGTGGCCATCAACAAGGTCGACATCGCCGGCGCCGACCTGGACCGGATCAAGACCGACCTGAACAAGCACGGCGTCCTGGTCGAGTCCTGGGGCGGCAAGACCGTCTCCGTGGAGATCTCCGCCAAGATGAACCAGAATCTGGAGCAGCTGCTGGAGATGATCCAGCTGGTGAGCCAGATGCAGGAATTGAAGGCCTACGCGAACATCCCGGCCCGGGGCACGATCATCGAGTCGCGGCTCGACCCCCAGCTGGGGCCGATCGGCACGGTGCTCATCCAGCACGGCCGGCTGCGGCGCGGCGACTACTTCATCTGCGGCAGCTCGCTGGGCAAGATCAAGTCGATCTTCGCCGACAGCGGCGCCATGCTGGACGCCGCCCAGGTCCCCGACCCCATCGAGATCATGGGCTTCGAGGCCGTTCCCCAGGCCGGCGACATCTTCCAGGTGGTCGACGACCTGGAGAAGGCGAAGAAGGTCATCGAGATGCGCCAGTCCGCCCAGAAGGCCGCCAAGAACAAGGACTTCCTGGCCGAGAAGAAGATCAGCCTGCAGAACCTGTTCCAGCTGGTCGAGCAGGACAAGGTCAAGACCTTCCCGGTGATCGTCAAGGCCGACAACTTCGGCAGCGCCGAGGTTCTGGAGCAGGTCCTGGCCCGCCTCAGCAATGAAAAGCTGAAAATCGAGGTCCTGCACGCCGGGCTGGGCAACATCAACGAGGCCGACATCCTGCTGGCCTCGACCGCCGGGGCGGTCATCCTCGGCTTCAACGTCAAGGCACCGCAGAAGATCCTGACCATGGCCAAGATGGAGAAGGTCGAGATCCGCCTCTACAACGTGATCTACCACCTGGTCGAGGACATCGAGAAGGCGGTCAAGGGCAAGATCGGGCCGCAGTACCAGGAGACGCGCGTCGGCGAGGTGGAGGTCCTGCAGAAGTTCAAGATATCCAAGGTCGGCATCGTGGCCGGCTGCCTGGTCCGCGACGGCAAGGTCACGCGCAAGTGCAAGGTCAAGATCATGCGCGCGGGCGACCTGGTCTTCGAGGGCGAGATCGAGTCCCTGAAGCGCATCAAGGACGAGGTGTCCGAGGTGCGCGCCGGGACCGAGTGCGGCATCCGCATCCGCAATTTCAACACCATCGAGCCCGGGGACATCCTGGAAGTGTATGAGACCACCATCATCCCATGATGATCGGTCTGCTGGAGATCGACCTGTTCGCCGAGCGCTTCCATAGCCTGAAGGAAAAGCGGCGGCTGCTCTCCAGCCTGAAGGAGCGCCTGAAGCACAAGTTCAACGTCGCCGTCGCCGAGAGCGACTACCAGGATCTGTGGCAGAAGGCGCAGCTGTCGGTCGTCGCCCTGGGCAGCGACCGCTCGCTGCTGGACGGCCTGTTCCGGCAGATCGAGGAGTTCATCTGCCTGAACTACGCGGTGGAGATCAGCCGCCTGCGCGTGGTTTTCTACTGACATGCCGTACCGCCTGCAAAAGTTCGCCCGCACGCTGCAGCAGGCGCTGGGGGAGATCCTCGGCCGCGAAAGCCTGGACCCCGGGCTCCAGCAGGTCACCGTCCTGCGCGTCCAGCCGGCCGCGGACCTGAAGCGGGCGACGGTGTTCATCGCCTGTCCCGCCGGCGCCGAGGAAGCCGCCCTGGCGCATCTGGCCAGCGCCGCGGGATTCATCAAGAAGCAGCTGGGCCGGAAGATGATCCTGCGCTTCATGCCCGAGCTCGACTTCGCGCTGGACAAGGCCCCGGACATCGAGCGCGCCCTCGACCGCCTCCACCCGCCGACAGGCCATGAAAAGACAGATCGCTGAGAGGATCCGCCAGGCCCGGACCATCGCCCTCTGCTCCCATGTCCGTCCCGACGCCGATTCCATCGGCAGCGGCCTGGCCCTCCTGTTCATGCTGCGCCAGCTGGGCAAGGACGCCGTCTTCATCAACGCCGATCGCGCCCCCTACCCGGTCAGCAAGCTGCCCGGCTGCGAGCAGATCCAGAACGGGCAGATTTTCCCCCGGCCCTTCGACCTGCTCGTCCTCATCGAGGGCAGCAGCGAGGAGCGCACCGGGCAGAAGCGCCTGCAGGACTACGCCTGCGTGCACATCGACCACCACGCCGCCTCCGGGGAAGGCGTCGATCTCCAGGCCAGCTGGGTGGTCCCCGGCGCCGCCGCGGTGGGCGAGCTGGTCTATGAGCTCGGCCTCGAGCTGGGGGTGGAGTTCAGCCGCGACATCGCCTTCAACCTGTACGCCGCCATCGCCGCCGACACCGGCTCGTTCAAGTACTCCAACACCACTCCCGCCTCGCTGGCCATCGCCGCCGACCTGGCCCGGCGCGGCGGCTTCTCCCCCTTCGAGGTCAGCGATTTGCTGTTCAACTCCAATTCCCAGGAAAAGGTGCTCATGCTGACCCGGGTGCTGTCGACGCTGCAGCTGGAGCTGGGCGGGCGCCTGGCCATGATCCACTTCCGCCGCGACTTCCTGGACCGGCTCAGCCTCAAGGACATCGAGACCGAGGACATCATCGCCATCGCCCGCTCCATCGACGGCGTGCAGGTGCTGCTGTTCTTCAAGGAGATCGCCGCCGACTATTTCCGCGTCTCCATCCGCTCGCGGGGCGACATATCCGCCCGCCAGGTCGCCCTGGCCTACCAGGGCGGCGGCCATGCCCACGCGGCCGGCTTCTTCTACCGCGGCAGCCTGGAGCGGGCCAAGCAGGAGATCGCGCGGATGGTCGCCGACCAGTTCCGATGATCCATGGCCTGATCGCCATCGACAAGCCGCGGGGCATCAGCTCCCACGACGCGGTGGCGCAAATCCGCCGCTGCTTCGGCACCCGCAAGGCCGGCCATTTCGGCACCCTCGATCCCAACGCCAGCGGCCTGCTGCTCGTCGCCCTGGGCCAGGCCACGCGCTTCTTCGACTTCTACGTCAAGCAGAGCAAGCTGTATTCCGGCCTGATGCGCTTCGGGACCGCCACCAGCACCTACGACGCGGAGGGGCAGCCCCTGGGAGCGAAGCAGCCCTGCGACCTTGAGCGCTTGGACCTGGAGGCCCTGCTGGCCGGGTTCCGCGGCCGGCAGCTGCAGACGCCGCCGGCGTTCTCGGCCAAGAAATTCAAGGGCAAACCGCTCTACACCTACGCCCGCCGCCAACAGGCTGTCCGCGTCGCCCCGGTGGAGATCGTCATCCACGAGCTGACGGGGCGGGCGCTCGACGCCGACACCCTGGAATTCCGGGCCCTGACCTCGTCGGGGACCTATATCCGCTCGCTGGCCCACGACCTCGGCCAGAAAGCCGGGTGCGGCGCCTTCCTCCTCGAGCTGAAGCGCGAGAAGATCGGCCAGTTCGGCCTGGAGCAGGCTGTGACCCTGGAGCGGCTCGCGGCGCTGGCGGCGGAAGGAAAGGCGCTGCAGGCGGTCATTCCCATCGAACGGCTGCTGGAGGAGTACCCGAAGATGATCGTCAACCCGGCCGGCCGGCGCTGCGTCAGCAACGGCATGGCGCTGAAGGCCTCCGACGTGCTGAAGATCTATCCGGCCATGAACACCGATTTCTTCCGCATCTTCGACGACGAGGGCAAGCTTCTGGCCATCGTCGAGAAGGAGCCGCACGCCATGAGCTTCAAGCCCTATCTCAACTCCAACGTCTGACGGCAACAAACTATAGTAATGAGTGATACGTGATGAGTAATGAGAAAAATCAAAAAACCCGCATCATTCAGGAAGGATCCATCGATATTCCTTCTTTTCTTTTCCCATTTTCTTTCTCATCACTCATCACTGAGTTCTGAAAGCTCATTCACTCATCACTGAGCTCTGCAAGTTCGTTCACTTATTACTTGGTTCCAAGCCGGCCCTTGCCCAGGGTGCCGGAAATACTCCCGGGAGCAACGGCGGCCGCACCGCTGGCGTTGCGGGTGGCAGTCCAGCTGCCGGTGATGACGTCATCCGCCGTCAGGTAGCGTTTGCAGGTCCCGCTCATCGTGTCGGCGGTGCTGAACTTTCC
>JALOLC010000088.1 GCA_025456175.1 Acidobacteriota bacterium
CGCCAAGGCGCTGGCGGCCATCCAGGGAGCGTCCTGGCTGCCCGCCTGGGGCCAGGAGCGCATCGCCAGCATGATCGCCAACCGCCCCGACTGGTGCATCTCGCGCCAGCGCGACTGGGGCGTCCCCTTGCCCGCCTTTTTCTGCGCGACGTGCGAAGCGCCGCTCCTCGATCCCGTTGCGATCGCCAACGTGGAAAAGACCTTCGCCGCCGAGGGGTCCAGCTCCTGGTACCGCAAGGAAGCGGCCGAATTCGTCCCCGCCGGCGCCGCCTGTCCCGGATGCGGCGGAAAGGAATTCGCAAAGGGCAGGGACATCCTCGACGTCTGGTTCGAGTCGGGCTCGTCGCACGGCATCCTGCAGCAGCGGCCCGGCCATCGCTGGCCCGCCGACCTGTACATGGAGGGAGGCGACCAGTACCGCGGCTGGTTCCACTCCTCGCTGCTGGTGGGCCTGAGCGCCCTCGGGGCTTCCCCCTACCGCGCCGTCATCACCCACGGCTGGGTGCTCGACGCCGCCATGGTCAACTACCAGGAGGACGTCCGCCTGGGCAAGGAGATGCTGCAGCGCCTGAGCGAAAGCTACCGCAAGATCCGCAACACCTGGCGCTTCATGCTCGGCGTCCTCGCCGACTTTGAACCCGGGCGCGACGCCGTCGCCCCCTCCGCCCTGGGCGAGACCGACCGCTACGTCCTGCAGCGGCTCCAGGAAGTGAAGGCCCGCGCTCTCCAGGCCTACGCGGACTTCGAGTACCACGCCGTCTTTCACGCCCTGTTCAATTTCTTCACCAGCGACCTGAGCGCCTTTTACCTGAATTTTCAAAAGGACAACCTCTACTGCAACCGCCCCGACGCCCCGCAGCGCCGCGCCAGCCAGCAGGCCGTCTTCATTCTGCTGCGCGAGACGCTGCTGCTCATGGCCCCGATCCTCTCCTTCACCTGCGAGGAGGCCTGGGGCTTCCTTCCCGCCTGGCCGGGAAAGGCGCCCTTCATCCACCTCGAGCGCTTTCCCCAGGTCGATGAAGCGCTGCGGCGGGGCGTGGATAACGATCGCTGGGAAAGGATCATGGCCCTGCGCGACCGCCTGCTGAAGGAGATCGAGACGGCGCGCGCCGCCAAGACGATCGGCGACTCCCTGGAGGCCGACGTCGAGTTCGCCGCCGCCCCCGCCGACGTCGAGCTGCTGAGCGAGAACCGCGCGCTGCTCAAGGACATCCTGGTCATCGCCGGGCTGGAGGTGAAGCCGGGGACGGAAGAAAAGATCACCGTGCGCAAGGCCGGCGGACGCAAGTGCCCGCGCTGCTGGAACTGGGTGGCGCCGACCCCCGTCGATCCCGTTCACCCCGAGCTGTGCCCGCGCTGCGCCGCGGCCGTAAAGGAATGACGCCATGCACCTGAAGAACAAGAAGCCGTACCTGCTGCTCATGCTGGCCATCATCCTCGCCGACCAGGTGAGCAAATGGCAGGTGACTGAGCTTCTGCCGCTGGAACGCACGAAGGATGTCATCCGCGGCTTTTTCCGCCTCTGGCACGTGCGCAACTCGGGCGCGGTGTGGGGTTTCTTCTCCGGCCATGACAACGCCCTGATCCCCAGGATCATCACCGTCCTGGCCATCGTGGCCCTGCTGGTCGTCCTCTATTTCTTCCTGCGCGCCGGCCGGGAGGCGCGGCTGGAGCTCTTCGCCTACACCTTCATCCTGGGCGGGGCGCTGGGCAATGTCATCGACCGCCTGCGCCTGGGCTACGTGGTCGACTTCCTCGACGTCTACGTGAAGTCCTGGCACTGGCCGACCTTCAATGTCGCCGACAGCTGCATCAGCGTCGGCGTGCTGCTGCTGGCCGCAAGCCTGTGGAGAGGATCATGCACCCCATCCTGATCAAGATCGGCCCCCTGACCATCGCCAGCTACGGCTTCCTCTTCGCCCTCGGCGTCCTGCTGGGAGTGCTGCTCTGCTTCCGCCTGGCCAAGCGCGAGGGCATTGACCTGGTCAAACTCGCCGACTTCATCTTCTGGGTCATGCTCCTCAGCCTGCTCGGAGCCAAGCTCTGGCTGCTGGTCACCAACCTCGGCTACTACCTGAAGTTCCCGGGCGAGATCAAGTATTTGCTGACCTCGGGCGGCACCTTCTACGGCGGCCTGATCTTCGGCGCCGTGTTCGCCGTCTGGTTCATCCGCCGCCACAAGCTCAGCTACCGCCAGCTGGGCGACATCGCCGCGCCGGCGCTGGCCCTGGGCCACTTCTTCGGCCGCCTGGGCTGCTTCGCCGCCGGCTGCTGCTGGGGCCGCGAAGCGGCCCACTGCGCCGCGGCCGTTACCTTCACCGATCTCAAGGCCAACGCCCTCACCGGCGTGCCGCTCTACCTCCCCCTCTATCCCACGCAGCTGATGGAAGCCGCGCTCAACCTGGGCAATTTCCTGGTCCTGATGATCTGGTACAAAAAAAGGAAATACACCGGCCAGGTCATCGCCATGTATATGTTGAACTACTCCGTGATCCGCTTCGTTGTCGAGTTTTTCCGCGGCGACTCCGACCGCGGCTACATCTTCGGCGGCATGGATCGTCCCTGGACCAGCCTGTCGGTGCCGCAGCTGGTCTCCGTCGCCGGCGTGACCACCGCCCTGCTCCTGCTGCGGGGCTTCAAGAGGAAAGGTGAACAAGAGCATCGAGCTCAAGGCCGGTGAATACTGGGAGAGGCTCGATCACTTCCTGACCGCCTTTCTCCAGGACCTGTCGCGCAGCCGCGTCGAGAAGCTGATCCGCGAAGGGCAGGTCACGCGCAACGGCATCGTCGTCAAAAAGAAAAGCGCGGAGGTTTTTCCCGACGACCGCATCGTGGTCGAAATTGCGATCGAGGAAGAGACGGTCTTTGTTCCTTCCGGACCGCTGCGCAAGCTTTTCGAGGACAAATGGCTGCTGGTCATCGACAAGCCGGCGGGGCTGCCGGTCCATCCCGGCGCCGGTCCGAAGCGCGAGACCGTGCTCGACATCTTCCGCCACCAGTATCCGCAGATCGACGAAATGGCCGAGACGGAGCGGCCGGGGATCGTCCACCGCCTGGACAAGGACACGTCGGGGGTGCTGATCCTGGCCAAGAGCGATGAGGCCGTGCGGCGGATGCAGGCGCTGTTCCAGGAGCGGGAGATGGAGAAGACCTACCTGGCGCTGGTCACCGGTTCCATGCGCTTCCGCAACGGCACCATCGACCAGCCGCTGGCGCGCAGCCAGAAGAATCGCGCCCGCTTCGAAGTGCCCCGTGAGGAACGCCACGACCAGCGTGAAGCCATTACCGACTTTTCGGTGATCCGCGAATTCGAGAAATTCACCTTCGTCAAGCTGATGCCGCGCACCGGCCGCACCCACCAGCTGCGCGTCCATTTGGCTCATTTCGGCAACCCGGTGCTGGGCGACGTCCTCTACAACAAGAGCCGGGGCCGGGACTTCCCGCGCCTGGCCCTGCACGCCTTGCGCATCGAGTTCGACCACCCCTTCACCGGCGAGCGCGTGCAGGTGACTTCGCCGCTGCCCATGGACCTGCGACGCTACATGATGGAGAATTTCAAACGAACTTCGTGACGCGTGACGCGCCACGCGAATGAAGAAAGAGGTGGAGGGGATCATGGAAAAAATCAAGACAACACCCGGAACGATCGATGAATACATCAAGACATTTCCGAAGGACGTGCGGGAAAAGCTGCAAGGGCTGCGAAGAACCATTCATGCCGCCGCGCCGGGGGCGGAGGAGACGATCGGTTACGGCATCCCCACCTTCGATCTGAAGGGCCATCTCGTCCACTTCGCGGCATACGCGAATCATATCGGCTTCTACCCGGCCTCCAGCGGCATCCGGGCCTTTAGAAAAGAGTTATCTTCCTACAAAACCTCCGCCGGCACGGTGCAGATCCCCATCGACAAGCCGTTGCCGCTGGCCCTGATCAGGAAGATCGTCAGGTTCAGGGTCGCGGAAAATACTAAACTATCCCGGGAAAAATTAAAAAGAATAAAACCATGAAATGGATCATCCTGTCCGCCGGTATCGTCTCGGGTTTTGTGCTGCTGCACGTGCTGGCACTCTGGATGGAGAGAAAGGGCTGGATATATTACAAGCATACCAAGCCGAGCCGCAGCGCCCTGGGCAACGCCTTCCTGGAGGTCCAGTCCATCCTCGAACCGAACAAGAAGTACATCATTGAACTGAAAAAAGAAGACAAAAAGCAGAATGAAGAAGTCGGCGACGAGCCCGATGATGTTGAGAACAAGAAATAAAATTATATCGTAGGGGCACGGCACGCCGTGCCCCTACCATTAAATAATCTTCGACAAGATCAACTGGTTGATCGACACTTTTTCCTCGGCCGCCTTGATAGCCAGCTCGCGGTGCACTTCGGGCGGCACGCGCAGGGTCAAATGGCCGCGGAATTTTTTTGAGCCCGGGGGCTCGGGGGCATCTCGCTTTTCATCGCTCAGCCATTTCAGCGACCCGGCCACTGCGACTTTAATTTGACGCAGTGCTTCTTCCTGGGAACGGCCGTGGGCGCCGAGCCCGGGGAACTCGACGCAGCGGGCCACGAAGACACCATTTTCTTCCGACCATTCGATGCGATAAGTATATTTTTCCACTTTATTTCCCATGCTTCGCCTCCAATTTCTCTATTGCCCGCTCACAAATTGGTGTCAGGTCTTACATTATTACTTTTCATTTTCATATTTCTTGATCGCTCGGCTGACGCTGACATAATGCACGCCCAGATAATCGGCGATCTCCTTCATTGTGTAGCCAGCATCCACATAAGACCGGTAAATCGATTCTCCCCGGCTTGCCCCTAACCGGGCGTCCTGCTGAAAAATCTCATCGAGTTCCTTTCGCGGCGCCAATCTCTGCGGCCTGGGCATCTCGATAACCTCGTTCTTCTCTTCGATCAGCCCCTGGATCTTGGCCAGGAATCTCTCGCTGCCCAGAATCCATCCCCCACGCAGCTCATCAGCCGGGTACTCGCCGCCGATCCCCTTCTCAACATAGCGTTTATAACAAGCGGCCGCGGTCTTTCTGTCTGCCCCATATTGTTCCAGGATCCACCCCACGGTCAGCCATGCCGGAGGCTTGTCGATACCGATGGTCGCGCAGTAACTGCTCCACGGCCAATCCTGCGCTTTATCCACAATGTTGGCCCGGACCGGGTTCAGGGCGATATAGCGGCTGACTTCCACCAAGTAGTCATCCTTTTCGATCAGGATCGCCTTGAACCTGCCCTGAAATAGGTGACCTACCCGGGCGTGCCACCGATTGAATTCCCTGGTGTATACCCCGTTCAACTGCCTCATTCCCCGGCTCAGGTTGGCTTCCGGCGTTTCGATGAGCAAGTGGTAGTGATTGTCCATCAGCACATAGGAATGGAATCGCCAATGAAAGCGATCTTTCACCTGCTGAACGATATCTAGAAAGACCTCCCGGTCACGGTCATTTAAGAATATCTTTTTTTTCTCATTGCCCCGAGACGTGATGTGATACACCGCTCCAGGGAATTCTATACGCATCGGCCTGGACATGAAGCTATCGTATCAGATCAAATGTAATAATGTAAGACCTGACACCTATGGCCGACACCTATGGCCGCAATTTCAACTTTATCTCGATCAGTTCCCTGATCGGCTTCAGGTCGGTTTTTTTTCTCACTTCGGTGGTGATCGACCGGAGCGAGCACCGGCCCTTGGGGTGGAGGAAAGAATATTTCAGCTCGGGGTCCAGCGTGCTGGCGCTGATGGCGGCTTCGGCCTTGGCGGTGAAATAGAACGAAATTTTGAAGAACTTGTCCCAAAACGACATCCAGAAAATGGTATCGGCTTTCCGCGTCACCTTGCAAAGCCAGGTCTTGCCGTCATTGTAGTAGCGCCAATCGACCGACATTTGCGGGTACTCATTCTTCAGCAGCGACATGAAAGCGTCCCAGGCGGGCTTGGAGCGGCCAAGCGGCCGCGAGAGGACGGAATCGGAAGGAAAGACCTCGGGGTCGTTCAGGAGAGAGTGAAACATGGGGGGCACCTTGATGATCATTATACAGCAAAAGGGCCGGAAAGGCAAATGGGCAAAGGAATCTCAGGGGCCGCGTCGTAACAGGAAAATTGGATCAATCACGGCAAAATAAATCACATGGCCACCAAGTCAAGCACTGAAGTTCCGTCCCTTTCGGCAAAAGCGGCTCCAGGTCCTACAGGTACTAGCTCCACAGTAAACTGATCCAATCTCTCTGTCGCGATCATTCAGGAATATTTTCTTTCTTTCATTGCTTCGGGAATTAATATGGTAAACCGCTCTGGGAAATTCGCAACGCATCGGCCTGGACATGAAGCGAGTGTATCCGATCAAATGTAATAATGTAAGACCTGACACCAATGTTACCAATGTTCCCCTTTCTTTTGTCTTTTGAGCTCTCTGCTGTATAATGACCGCTCCGGTAGCAAATGGAAGCCCTGAAAAAATCCCTGGACTTGCGCCTGGCCGATATTCCTGAAGGGGGCCGGCTGCGCATACGTTTGTCGGGAGTGGTCCAGGGAGTGGGTTTCAGGCCGTTTTTGTATCGGGCGGCGAAGAGGCATGGGCTGACAGGAACGGTAAAAAACAGGGGCGCGGAAGTCGTGCTCGAAGTGCAGGGCCAGCGCCTGCGGGAGTTCATGCGGCACATCGAGCGCAGCGCGCCGCCGTTGAGCCATGTCGAAAATTTGCAGTGGGAAAAGATACCGCAGAGGAGCGAAAAGGCATTCGTCATCCTGGAGAGCGAAGGCCAAGGGGAAAAGGACGTCATGGTCTCGCCCGACATCGCCCTGTGCGCCGCCTGCAGCAATGAGATGGACGATCCCGGGGACCGAAGATATCAATATCCCTTCACCAACTGCACCGACTGCGGCCCGCGCTTCACCATCATCGCGGGGCTTCCCTACGACCGGCCCAAAACCACGATGAAGAAATTCGCCATGTGCCCCGAGTGCCGCCGCGAGTACACCGACCCCGGCGACCGGCGCTACCACGCCCAACCCGTCTCCTGCCCGAACTGCGGGCCAACGCTGCAGTTGAAGATCAAGGGCAGGATCAAGAAGAAAGAACCGCTCGCAGCAGCGATCAAAATGCTGAGGATGGGAAAGGTCGTGGCCCTCAAGGGAGTCGGCGGCTATCACCTCTGCTGTCGCGCGCTGAGCGCGACAGCACTGGAACGGCTGCGGCGTTTCAAGGGGCGCGAGAACAAGCCCTTCGCCCTGATGGCGACGATGCCGATGATCCAAAAGCACTGCCTCGTGCCGGCCGAGGAAAAAAAACTCCTGCAGAGCCCCCAGGCGCCCATTGTCCTGCTCAAGGCCAGGCCGGGCGACCGGCTGGTGCGCCTCGCGGCGCCGGGGCAGAACCGCATCGGCTTCATGGTCCCCTACTCGCCGCTGCACCGGGTCCTGATCGAAAAAATGAACGAGCCGCTGGTCATGACCAGCGCCAACGTCTCCGACGAGCCGATCCTCTTCGACGACGCGGCACCCGAGCTGCCCAGGCTCTGCGACGCCATAGTATCCCACGACCGGCCAATCCTCTCCTTCGCCGACGACTCGGTGCTGCAGGTCTTCGGGAAGGAGCCGTATTTCGTCCGCCGCAGCCGCGGCTACGTGCCGCTGCCCCTGGCCCTGCCTTTCTCCGCGGCGAAGACGGTGCTGGCCTTGGGCCCCATGCTCAAGACCACCTTTTGTTTCATCGAAAAAAACCGCGCTTTCGTGGGCGCCCACATCGGCGACACCGAGGCGAACACGGCGCTTGCCGCCGAAAAGCGGGCCGCCCTCCAGCACCCTGCCTACCCCAACCGGTTGCTCGTCGAGGCGTTTCCCGGGGCTGAGGTCGTCGAGGTGCAGCACCACCAGGCGCACGTCGCCGCGGCGCTGGCCGAGAACAACGAGACGGGCAAGGCGATCGGCATCGCCCTCGACGGCACGGGCTTGGGCAACGACGGCCTGATCTGGGGCGGCGAATTCTTCGTCGGCGGCCTGAAGGGCATGGAACGGGTCGGGCATCTGCGGCCGATCTTCCTCCCCGGCGGCGACGCGGCCGCCCGCGAGCCCTGGCGCACGGCCCTTTCGCTCCTGGTCGCGATGGGAGACGGGAAAGGAGCCAGGCGTTTCGCCGCCCCGCCCGCTTCGGATTCAAGGGGAGCCAGGTCCTCGAGGCCATTGACGAGCGTCGCGGCGGGGTCATGACCACCAGCTGCGGCCGTTTGTTCGACGGCGTCGCTTCTCTCCTCGGCGGCGGCGATTTCAATTCCTACGAGGGTGAGCTGCCGTCGCTGCTGCAGGCCGAGGCGGAGCGGGCGCGGCCGCTGAAAAAGGCCTACCCGTATGCCCTGGAAAACGAGAACGGCCTGCTCGTGCTGGACCTGCTTCTCGCCGTGGAGGCCATGCGGACCGACAAGCGCGCTCGGGGAGAAAAGGCGTATCGTTTCCATTGGACGCTGGCCAACGCCCTGCTCGACATGGCGCTGGCCCTGGACCGCGAGGCGAAAACCGGGAAGGCGGCCTTGAGCGGCGGCGTATTCCAGAATATACTGTTGCTGAAGATGACAAGCGATCTGCTCGCTACGAACGGCTTCCAGGTGCTGCATCATCGCCGCGTCCCGGCCAACGACGGCGGCGTTTCGCTGGGCCAGGCAGCGCTGGCCGCCATGGCCTCGCGCCGGGGGAGATAATATGTGCCTGGCCGTGCCGATGAAGGTGGTCGAGATCAAGGGCGACATGGCCGTCGTCGAGAGTTCGGGACTGCGCCGCGAGGCGGGCATCACCCTTCTGGACAAGGTGAAGCTGGGCGACTGGGTGATCGTCCACGCCGGCTTCGCCATTTCCAAGCTGACCAGGAAGCAGGCGCGCGACACGCTGGCCCTCTTCGAGGAGATGAAGGGCCTTGGCTAGGACAAAGCTGGTCCGGCTCGCCGACAGGCTGCGCGCCTTCCCGGCCCCCGCGGGGACGCGCATCATGGAGGTGTGCGGCACCCATACCGTGGCCATCCGCCGCTTCGGCATCCAGAAGCTCCTCCCCGAAACGGTGAAGCTCGTCTCGGGGCCGGGCTGTCCGGTCTGCGTCTCCCCCGACTCGTTCATCGACGAGGCGGCGGCGCTGGCGCGCCAGGGAGTGATCGTGACGAGCTTCGGCGACATGCTGCGCGTCCCAGGCAGCAGGACGTCGCTGGACAGGGAGCGGGCCGCTGGCGCCGACGTGCGCACGGTCTACTCGCCGCTCGACGCCCTGGCCATCGCCGAAAGCACCGGCAGGGAGACGGTGTTCCTCGCCGTGGGTTTCGAAACCACGGCGCCGGCGATCGCCGCCGCGGCCCGCAAGGCCGGCGAAAAAAAGGCCGCCAATTTCTCCCTGCTCACCGCCCTGCGCCTGGTGCCTCCCGCCCTCCAGGCTCTGATTTCTGAGAATACCGGCCTGGCGGGTTTCCTGCTGCCCGGCCACGTCTCGGCCATCATCGGCCTCCAGGCCTACCGCTTCCTGGCCAGCCGCGGCCTGCCCGGGGTCATCGCCGGCTTCGACGCCGAGGGGATCATCGCCTCGCTCCTCCTGCTGCTCGAGATGATCGCCAGGGGCGACCGCCGGGTGGTGAACAACTACCCCAGCGTCGTGCGCGACGAGGGCAACGAGAGGTCGCGCCAGGTGATGGACTCGGTCTTCGCCCCGGCCGACGCCGAATGGCGCGGCCTGGGGATGATCCCGCAATCGGGCCTCGAGCTCAGGCCCGCCTTCGCCGCCCTCGATGCCCGCCGCCGCTTCCCGAGCGAAAGGGAAACAACGCCGGCGCGCCGGGGCTGCCGCTGCGGCGAGGTGCTGCGCGGCCTGATCGACCCGCCCGCCTGCCCGTTGTTCAAAAAATCCTGCCGCCCCGACTCGCCCATCGGCCCCTGCATGGTGTCAGCGGAGGGGAGCTGCAGCGCCTGGGTGCTCTATGAATAATAATAAGGATAAAATATTGCTGGCCCACGGGGGCGGCGGCAGCCGCAGCGCCGAGCTCACCCAACGCCTCTTCCAGCGCTATCTGCGCGATCCGCTGCTGCTGGAGATGGAGGACGCCGCCCGCCTTCCCGGCGCGCCCGGTGTGCCCGGCACAGTTTTCACCACCGACAGCTTCGTTGTCCGCCCCCTGTTCTTCCCAGGCGGCGACATCGGCCGCCTGGCGGTCTGCGGCACGGTGAACGACCTGGCGGTCATGGGCGCCGAGCCCCTCTACCTCTCCATCGCCTTCATCATCGAGGAGGGCTTCCCCTTCGCCGGCCTGGAGAGGATCCTGGCCTCGATCGCCAGGGCCTGCCGCGAGAGCGGGGCGCGCATCGTCTGCGCCGACACCAAGGTGGTGGAGCGCGGCAAGGCCGACGGCCTCTTCATCAACACCTCGGGGATCGGCCGCCTCGCCTTCGCCCGGCCCGTCGTCGCCTCGCGCGCGCGGCCGGGCGACGTGGTCCTCATCAACGGCCCGCTCGGCCTCCACGGCATCTCGGTCCTCACTGCCCGCGGCGAGTTCGGCCTGAAGGCACGCATCCGCAGCGACGTCGCCCCGCTGTGGGGGCTGGTCAGTGGGTGCCGCGCCCTCGACGTCCCCTTCATGCGCGACCCGACCCGCGGCGGCCTGGCCCAGACCTTGAACGAGCTCGTCCTGGGGAAAAAATTCGGCCTGCGCCTCGAGGAGGCATCTTTGCCCATCCCCAAGAACGTGGCCGCGGTATGCGACCTGCTGGGCTTCGATCCGCTGCACGTGGCCAATGAGGGCAAGGTGGTGATGGTGGTCGCCGCCGCCGATGCGGAAAAGGCCCTGCGCGCCCTGCGCCGCCATCCCCTGGGCAGGGGGGCGCGGCGCATCGGCGCCATTACCCGCGAGAATGCCGGCCGCGTAACCATGGCCACCCGCACCGGCAGCGAGCGCAATGTCATGCCGCCCGCCGGGGAGATCCTCCCCCGCATCTGCTGATGCACGAGGGTTCGATCGCCGCGGCCATCGTCCAGGGAGCCCTGGAGGCGCTGGAAAAGGAAGGCCTGTCCTCCGCCCGCTCGCTGACCGTGCTCATCGGCCGCCTGCACAGCGTGGTGCCCGACCTGCTGCAGAGCCATTACAAATTGATGAGGAAAGAGCATGCCGCTCTGAGCCGCTCCAGGCTGATTGTCGAGACCGCACCGGTGCGCATCGCCTGCCGCGCCTGCGGCCACGAGACGGAGATCGAGAAGCCGGAGTTCGCCTGCGCGAGCTGCGGCTCGACACAGATCGAGGTGACCGGCGGTCGAGGTGACCGGCGGCAGGGAGATGCATCTGAAGGAAATAATCGGCAGCGAAGCCAAAGGCCAAAGGCAAAAGGCGAAAGGCGAAAGGAAAAAGTAAACTGCACTGAAAGTTCAGCAGTCTCTGGATCCCCCCGGCCCCTTCAGGGCCACCCCCCTTAAGCAAGGGGGGTAAAGACTAAGATACTTCAATTTCAATAAATAAGGGAATATTCTTCATGCCTTCCCCCCTTACCCAAAGGGGGGATGCAGGGGGGATGTGTATTTCGGTTGCGTCTCTTACTTTTGCCTTTTTACTTTTGCCTTTTGCCTTGGATCTTTAAAGCCCCGGCTTGTTCTTCAGGACCTCGATCCAGCTCTCCATGCCGGCGCCGCTGTGGGCCGACACGTCAATGACCGCGCAGGCCGGGTTCACTTTTTTTATGTTCTCGCGCAATTTCTCCAGCGAAAAGTTTTTCAAAGGCAGGAAATCGGTCTTGGTGATGAGGCACAGCTGGGAGACCTGGACGCTGAGCAGCAGGACGTTCATGTGGGCGCCGACGTCGAACTCGGCCGGGCAGACCAGGTTGCCGATGTTCTCCACGAAGAGGTAGTCCATGCCGCCGGTCCCCAACTCGTCGATGGCCGCCCGCACCCAGGCCGACTCCAGGTGGCAGTCACCGCCGAAGGGGCCGGTGTTGATCTGAAAAGCCTGGATGCCCAGCTTCTGCAGGCGCTCGGCGTCGAGCGTGGTCTGGATATCGCCTTCGATGACCTTGATCCTTTTCCCCAGCCTCCGGACCGTCTCCTCGACCAGCGTGGTCTTGCCCGAGCCGGGCGAGCTCATCAAATTGACGAAAAATACATTCTTGTTCTGCAATTCCTGGCGAATTTCATCGGCAATGGCGTCGTTGGCCTTGAGCAGCTTCTGCATGACGGCGATTTTCTTCAATTTCATCCCCGATTTATAGCGCATCGCGGCAACGAAAGCAAGCG
>JALOLC010000089.1 GCA_025456175.1 Acidobacteriota bacterium
GCGGTCCTCGTTGCGCAGCTTCTTGATCTCGATCTTCACCCCGGCCACGAAGGTGCCGTTGGTCGAGTGCAGGTCCTCCAGCTCATAGTGGCCGCCGCGCCTGACGATCCTGGCGTGGCGCGCCGAAACCGTGGGTTCTTCCAGTACCATGTCGCACTCCGGGGAGCGGCCGATCACGTATTCATCCTTGCGGATCGGATAGGTACAGTCGCGATAGGGGCCGGTCAAGCCCATCAGCTTTACCTGTATCTCAGGCGTGATGATTTCTGTTTCCATGGCTCATCCTCCTGCGCCAAAAAGTGTAGCACCCGCTCCCGGCAAAGTCAACGTGATGAGGATCCGCTGGAACAGCACCCGCAGGACGCGGACTGTAAGCCGGATCCTGTCGCGAAGAATCATTTATCTAGCCCCGGCATTGCTGCCGGGATCCAGCGGCCAACCCAGGGCATCGGCCGGGAAAGCCTCAAGCGCCCCTTGTTCAGCCTTGCTCCGGATGGGGTTTGTCTCAGTCCCGGAACGTCGCCGCCCGGGACGGTGAGCTCTTGCCTCACCTTTTCACCCTTGCCACGCCGCCTTCCGGCGGCACGGTGGTCTGTTCTCTGTGACACTGTCCTGCCCCCCCGTGCTTGCGGGGGAGAATCCCTGTTGGGGATCATCCTTCCCTGCGGAGTCCGGACTTTCCTCCCGGCCCTCACGGACCGGGCGATTCTTCATCCGCGTCCTGCGGGTGCCCCGTCATTATACCAAGACTTTCGATCTTTTGATAGAGGTTGCTGCGCGGCAGGCCGATCTCGCGGGCGGTGCGGGCGACGTTGAAGCCGCACTCCTCGAGCTTTTTCTCCAGGAAAGCCTTCTCGGAGCGGACCTTGAACTCTTTCCATTTCCCCAGGCTCAGCAGGGAAAGCTGGCCTTCCTCGCCGCGGCGGCTGATGTAGTCGGGCAGGTCGCGGGCGGTGATCTGCTCGCCGCGGACCATGATCAGCAGCCGCTCCACCAGGTTGCGCAGCTCGCGCACGTTGCCCTTCCAGCCATAGTCGCGCAGCAGCTGCAGCGCCTCGACCGAGAAGGTCTTGCGGCGGTAGTTGTTCTCCTCCGAGAAGTAGGAGATGAAATGGTCGATCAGCAGCGGGATGTCCTCCTTGCGCTCGCGCAGGGAGGGGGAATGGACCGGCACCACGTGCAGGCGGAAATAGAGGTCCTCGCGGAAATTCCCCTTGCGGATCTCCTCCTCCAGGTCCTTGTTGGTGGCGGCGATGACGCGCACGTTCACCTGCTTGGTCTCGGGTGAGCCCACCGGCTGCACCTCGCCCTCCTCCAGCACGCGCAGCACCTTGGCCTGCGCCTTCAGGCTCAGGTCGCCGATCTCGTCCAAAAAGATGCTGCCGCTGTGCGCGCTTTCGAACTTGCCGATCTTCTTCTCGTAGGCGCCGGTGAACGAACCCTTCTCGTGGCCGAACAGCTCGCTCTCGATCAGCTCGTCGGGGATGGCGGCGCAGTTGACCTGGACGAAGCGGTTCTGGCTGCGCGCCGATTGCTCGTGGACCAGGCGGGCGATCAGCTCCTTGCCGGTGCCGCTGTCGCCCGAGATCAGCACCGTGGAATCGCTGCGCGCCACGCGGCGGATCGTCTCCTGCAGGGCCTTCATGACCGGCGAGTCGCCCACCAGTTCGAATTTCTTCGCGGTCAGGTTGCGCAGGCTGAAATTCTCCTTGAGCAGCGAGACCTTCTCGGCGGCGTTGCGCACCGTCAGCACGAGCTTGTCGCGGGAGATCGGCTTCTCCAGGAAGTCAAAGGCGCCCAGCCGCGAGGCTTCCACCGCCTCCTCGATTCCCGAGTGGCCGGAGATCATGATGACTTCGGCCACCGGGTTCAGCCCCTTGAAGGTCTGCAGCACCTTCAGGCCGTCGAGGCCTGGCATCTTCACGTCGAGCAGGACGATGTCGGGCAGGAATTTCTTGAACTGCTCGATGGCCTCCATGCCGTCCTTGGCCGCCTGGACATTGTATTTCTCGTAGTTCAGGACCATTTTCACCGATTCCAGGATGTTCTTTTCGTCGTCGACAACGAGCACCTTCATGGTATCCATGGGCTTTTTATAGCAAATCGCGGAGGTTTTGACAAATCCCGGCAAGCCGGGGCACCCGCCCCCGGCTACTGGTCGAGCCTGAAGGAGTAGATTTCGGAGACCGTCAGCACCTGGCGGCTTTCGTCCAGCGCCCGCACCTGCCAGTAGATCCAATCGCCCGGCTGGTAGGGCGTCGGGTCGAAGCGGAAGCTGGAATCGGCGCCGGCCGGCAGCCAGGCGATCTGCCTGTCGTTGAGGAACTGCAGCGGCGTATCCGAGACAGCGACCTCGAAGCGGGCTTTCTTCTGCCCGCTCGCCCAGCGCAGCCAGATCTCCTCCCCCGGCGAGACCTTGCTCTCGCTCGCGGGAGAGACGATATCGATGAACCCGGCAGCGGACACGAAATACTTGATCACGGGAATGCGGCGGCTGAACGAGTAGTTGCTGAAGCGGATCGTCAGCTCATGCAGGCCCAGATCGAGCACCGGCAGGGCGGCCATCTGGCCAATGGGAAGCGCGGCAGCCTGTCCCTCCTGCACGACCATCTGGAAGAGCCCGATGCTCTGGCTGTCAAGGATGAACTGCCCGGAGAGGACGGCGCGGCCCTTGGCCTTGATGCGGAGCTGGTAGCCGGGAGCGGCGCTGTTCCTGGCGATGACCCGGTAGTACTTGCCGTTGTCGAAGGCGAGCTCCAGGGCCGTGACCTCGAAGCCGGGGGTCGTCTCGGCCACCACCACCTCGGCGTTGAACGGCTTGCTGCTGCGGCCGTTGAAATCAACGGCCTTGACCTTGTAGCGTCCCAGCTCCCTGAAAACGTGCGTCTCGCTCGCCAGCCCGTTCTCCTTGAGCGTACCGTCGCCGAAGTCCCAGAGAATGCCTGGCCCCTTGAAATGGGTCGTGGTGAAGGTCACGGCCTCCTGGGGCAGGATGAATCCCGAGGAGGCTTTCAGGGAGCGGCTATCGGGGACGACATGGACCGTCTTTTCCAGGGGGGGATAAGCGCCGGCCGGGTCGGATACCGTGATCAGATGCGGACCAATGGAGCGGAACACCTTGCGAAGCAGCTCGGCGCCGCTGCGGCTCTCGCCATCGGAGAACCTCCAGTTGAATACCGCGTTGCCGGCGTTCTGCAGCTGCAAGGCGACCTCCTCGCCAACGATGATCTCGGCGGGCAGGCTGAGCGCGCGGCTGTCATTCGTCACCTGGATGAGCGCTTCAAATGACTTTCCCTCGCGGCCGGCGAAATCGACCGCCCGCACGCGGAACTGCCCCGCCTGGGCGTAGCGGTGCTTCATCAGCGGCGGACCGCTCAGGATGGTGCCATCGCCGAAATCCCAGCTGACCAGGCCGCCCAGGAAGCCCCGCGCCTCGATCTCGAATTCGCTGCCCACGAATCCCGTATTGGTATTCAGGAGCAGGCTGCGGCCATCGGCGAGCACCGGGACGCGCAGGGCCAGCGGCGTCTCGTCCATATCGGCTGCCACCGCCGTGACCATGAAGGTTCCCGGCCGCTGGAAGCGGTGAAGCTGGCGTCCGCCGCCGCGCTCGACCGTGCCGTCGCCGAAGTCCCAGGTGATGTTCTGAGACACGAAGCCGCGCCCTTCAAACTGGGCTTCGGCCCCTTCGAAGACCGTCTCGGGACTGATGATGGATATCTGGCGGGAGTCGGGCTGCACCATCAGGTTCATGATCACGGCGCTCTCCTGCGCCGCGGCCTGTTCCCAGACGCGAACCCGGTAATTTCCCGGGGAGGAATAGACGTGAACCGGCTGCGGTCCGCCAACCTCGACCGACCCGTCGCCATAATCCCAGTTCAGCCCGCTGGGGGAAAAATGCTCGGCATGGAAGAAGACCTTCTGATTGGCCCGGGGAACGCCGGGCAAGGCGCTCAGCCGGCGGTTGTCCACGACGGTGATCGTGATCTGGCCGCTGACCGCTCTCTCCTGGCCGCCCAGCCTCGTGCAGGTCACCGTGTACGTCCCGGCCGCACGATACACGTGCCGAGCCCCGTTGTCGGCCGTGTTCTCCGCGTGGCCGTCGCCGAAAATCCAGGCGCAGCCGGCCCCGCTGCCGGCCCCTTCGTGGTTGAAGCGAAACTGGACCTCCATGCCCACCGAGACCTGCCCGGGGGTCATGATGACGATGTCGCCCGAGTACAGGAAGAACGCCAGCCCGAGAGCAGCCAGGGCCGCCATGGATTTTTTCATGCTGAACCTCGCGTGTCTATCGCTGCAATAACTGGACGGGGCAGATCGTCTCACTTTCATATCAAGAAAAATTTTCCGGCGCCGGCCGGCGTTGGCCGTCCCTGGAGCAGCAGGTAGGGCGAGCCGATGTTGGCGCGGCCGGGGAAAAAGCGCAGCTCGCGCGATACCCCTTGAATGTGCAGCATGAAGGAGCGCATGGAGGTGGCGAAATGGAAGTGAACCGGCCGGGCGACCTCGTTGTTCACGATGGCATAGCCGTAGGCGGAAAAAAGGCGTTCGCCGGCATGGCCCCCGGTCTCCTTCGGCCTCACCAGGGAGACCAGGACCCCGTCCCGCGCCTGTTGCAGCAGCCGGACCAGCGGATCGTTCGACGGTTTGATGAACAGGTTGGAGAACTGGACCTGGGGGAAGATGCCCCGCTCGTCGCGGAAGCCGTTGCCCGTGGTGGTTCCCCCGATCGCGAAAGCCGTGCGGATGTCGGCCGCCGCAGCGACAGCCACCCCCTTGTTCACCAGGTAGTTCTCGGCGGCGGCGGTGCCCTCGTCATCGAAGGGCGCCGAGCCGGGCTC
This sequence comes from Acidobacteriota bacterium, assembly GCA_025456175.1. GTDB lineage: Bacteria > Acidobacteriota > Aminicenantia > UBA2199 > UBA2199 > UBA2199. Next base: position 4,842 of record JALOLC010000089.1, read on the forward strand.
GCCGTCCAGAAGCGGGCTGTCCAGGATGCTCACCCGTGCGGCGGCGGCCGCCGTATGCCCGCGGGCAACGGCGTGGTCCCGCTTCAGCCACGGGGAGAACTCCCGCAGCACCTGGGCTGAAGCCTCCGGGGACATGACAATCGCCTCGCCCTGGATGGCCGGGCTTTCCGCCCCCGCCGCCAGCGCCCCCAGCAGGTTGGCTCCCCGGAGCGCAAGGCGTCCGGGATCCAGATCGCGGAAGTGGGGGCGGCATTCGTTCAGCTCCAGGGAGCATTCCCCGAGCATGAAAGAAGCCTGGACCTGGAAAAGGGTCTTGCGGTACTTCGCAAAGAATCCCCGCGTATTGGCCAGGTACACCTTCCTCAGCGTTCGGGAGAAGAGGCATTTCCTCAGTTTCAAACCGGGAAAGGAGAGCAGCGACTCGCGGATCCGCTCCCGCACGTCGGCCGCCTGCGCCTCGTCCCAGGTTTCGATCCCGGCGTCATAGATGTTCACCTTGACCTTCCCGACCGCCTTGGGGAGCTCATGGGCGAAATTCCCCTTCCGGTCCAGGGCAGCGCCCGAGGCGAGCTCGGCAAAGCAGTGCCGGACCTGGCGTAAATCGGGGGCGGACAGGCTGGCGCCCAGCGGGTCGCCCGTGTCGCGGAACGCCCGCAGCCGCAGGCGGTCGCTGCGGGCATCATGGAACGAAAGGGACGGGACGGAGACGTCGCATTCCCGGCGCTGGACCTTCTCGGCGAAGGCCTCGACCGTGGCAAAGCCGGCATGGTGCCCCGCCTTCAGCACCGCCTCAAGCATCGTCCCCGCCGTTGACCCACAGACTGTCGATGCGGATGGTGGGCTGTCCGACCCGCACCGGCAGCACCTGGCCGTTCTTCTGGCAGTAGCTGACCCCGCGGTCATACTTGAAATCATCGCCGACCATGCGGATGCCGCCCAGGATTTCGCGAATATCACCGCCGACATTCAGGCTGCCGAGCGGCGCTCCCAGGCGCCCCCTCTCGATCCGGTAGGCCTGGCGAATGCGGAAAAAAAATCGTCCCGAGCGGAAATCGAGGCCGCCGTCGCCGAACTCGCGGGCATAGACCCCGTTGGGGACGGAGGCGATGATCTCGGCGGCGGGAAAGCTCCCGGGCTGGACATAGGTGGCGAATATGCGCGGCTGGGGAATGCGGCTGAAGTCCTCCAAACGGGCCTGTCCCCGATCCCTGAGGCGCAGCAGACGCTGATGGGCGTAGTCGCTGATGAAGCGGCGCAGCACCCCCTTCTCGACCAGCAGCGGCGACAGGCACGCTTCGCCCTCGTCGTCGACGACGGCGTCCCTGAAGAAGGGATCGCGCTCGTCGCGGCAGAGGACGGTGATCGCCGGCGAGACGATCGGCCGGTCGAGATCGGCCGGGGTGAACGGCGAAATTCCCTGGTGGACATAGTCGGCCTCGAGCGAGTGCCCCAGGATCTCGTGAAACAGGATGCCGCCCTCGCCGGCCTGGAGCACGACCGGGACCGGATCCCTGAACGGGACGCGGCGGCAATGCTTGCGGCTGGCGATGGCCTCGTCGACCCGCCGCGCCAGGCCGTCGAGATTGAATTTCAGCCCCTCGCTGCTGCCCTCGCCGACCTCGAGTTCCTCGGCCTGGCCGCGCATGCGGAAGCGCGCGGTGATGCTGAAGTGGCGGAAGCCGTTCTGGACCTCGCGGCGCTGCGTGTTGCGGATCAGGCGGCGCACGCTGCCGGCGCGGAAAAACAGCTTCCACTCCTGCAGGTCGAGGCGCTGCAGGAAATCGCTCAGAAAGGCGTTGGCCTCGAGTATCTCCCCGGCGTCGGCCGGCAGCCGGTCCGCTGTTGGCAGCAGGCGCTCCAGGTTGGCCCAGGCCAGCAGCCTGGCCGCCTCATCCCGGGAAGCGGTCTCCTGGGCGTGGCTCTTCCAGTTGCCGTCAAAGACCCTCGACAGCACACCGGAATTCTTCTTCAGGGAGAATTCGCGGCCGCCGCGGCTGTCGAGGAACAAGTGCATCGCCTGGCTCTCCTCGTACAGCTGCGTCTTGAACTTTTCCATGAGAAGCCATTTTAGCAGAAACTCGAGCTCGGCGTAAGGCATGAGGTTCAGGGTGCAGGGTGCAAGGTGTAAGGTAAGAAAAGAAAAGCAACGAGCTCGATACTGACCGTGCGCTCAGAGTCGAATTTTGTGTTTTTTTCCCTTTCACCTTTTACCTTACGCCTTGCACCGAGTTTTTCCGAAAGCCCTGCCCTATGATATAATGCCCTCCAGTTCGGCGAATATGGAGGTTTACTTGGAAAACCAAGCCATTGCGGACAAGCAGGATATCCGGCCCATTGTCCTGAAGAACGGCATTTTCGTCGCCGGCCACCCGCGCAGCGGCACCTCGCTGGCCTGCCAGCTGCTCAGCAGCGCCGGCGTCGATTTTCCATCCGACTTCGGCGGCGACGAGTACAACAAGTCGGGCTACTTCGAGCTGGAGACCGGCAAGGAACTGGAAAAAAAGCTGATCGACAAGGCCATGACCGAGGAGTCCACGTGCCGGCGCTGTTCTTCTTCCGCCACATCGCCCGGGACAAGAAGGTCCGCGCGGTCTTCATCTTCCGCAACCCGGCCGACGTCAAGTCGAGCATGTACAAGCGCGGCATCTCGCAGTTCAAGCTCAGCTGGTTCGACAACAACAACGCCCTGATCGCCGCCCACGAGAACATGCCCAAAAGCATCGTCGTCAGCTACGAGGCCCTGATCGCCGGCCACCCCGGCGTCCAGAGGGCCTTCAAGAAGATCGGGTTCAACGTCGATCTGGGCGTGATCCGCAAGGACGAGCAGACGCAGAAGGACAGCCGCATCGTGCCGACCGCCGACGAGGTCCGGCTGTACAAGGTGCTCAAGAAGCTGGAAAAGGAAAGCTACCGCTGAGCGCGGGGTTCGAGGAGGCGCGACATGGAGAAGAAAGAGGAAAAGATCGAGATCACCGACGTCCACGCCCAGCACGTCTACGCCAACCTGGTGTCGTTCAACGTCAATCCCGAGGAGATCTGCCTGGGAATGGGCATCCGCGACGTCAAGGAGCCTTCCCGGGTGGCGATCCACACCTACGCCCACCTGACCATCCCCCATTTCCTGCGCTTCGCCGACATGGTCAACAAGCAGGTCGAGCTGCTGATCGAGAAGGGGGTCATCGCCCGCGAGCCCGAGCAATGAACAAGCGCCGCCGCGCCCGCTCCAACCGGGGCGGATTCAGGCCCGCCGTTCCAGGAAATAAGCGTTGAGAACGTACTCGGGGTCATAGGAACGCTTGGCCTGGCGCAGTCCCTCGATGCCCAGGTCCTGCTCGCGGTTGACGTATTTGTAGCTCCCGGCCAGCGCTTTCGCCGTCTCCCAATTGATCGCCTGCCCGATCCCCTTGATCTCCGGATCGAACTTCTCGAAATGGACGTCGGCCATGTTGCTGTTCAGCCGCGAGTAGATGGAGAAGGCCGCCAGCCGGCCGGCCAGGGTGATCTTGACCCCCTGGAGCTCCAGCTCGCCGTAATGGAGCAGCGCCAGGCGCAACGCCGACGTCTCATGGGTGAAGTCCAGCTCGTCGCAGGTGCGCAGCCGGCACCACTTGTTCGAGAGCTCCAGGCAGGGCTCCAGGTCTTCGGCCCGCAGCGGCCCGGCCGCCTGATCCGGGAAGAGCGCCTGGAACTGGTTGATCTGGTTGCGCTTCTTGTGCAGCTTGTTCCCCTGCAAGTCGACCAGCTTCTGCACCGGATAGATGTAATCGCCGTTGTCCGGGTCGGAAACGATGGAGAAATGCTCCTGCAGGCCCGGGTGGGCGGCGACAAAATCGGGATCGACCAGGACGAAATTGCCGCTGCGGCCCTGGCGGCGCAGGGAGTCGGAGGCGGCGACCAGCTCGGCCATGGCCAGCGGCCTTCCCAGCGGCATCAGCATCAGGTCGTCGTGGCTGTTGTAGAGCCAGAAGCGGCCTTCGCGCTGCAGCCAGCGCGTCCCGTAGATGCCCCCCCAAATAAACAGGTTGGCGAAGTTGTATTCGCAGAAGCAGACGTCCTCGGCCAGCAGCAGCGGCTGGATGATCGCCTTGTCGGCCAGCGTGACCGGGGCAAACTCGGCGAGCTTCAGTTCCGGCACGGGTCAGTCCTCATGATTCTTCAGGCGCATCGCCACATGGCCCTCCAGGACCTCGAAGCCCAGCCGGTTGTAGAAAGCCTGCGTCCCCGGCTCGGCGACCAGGCCGATCCAGCCGATGCCGCGCTCGACCAAACGATCGCGCAGCAGGGCGATGAGGCGGCCGCCGATCCCCAGGCCGCGGTACGGGGTCAGCACCGTGACGTCCTGGATGTAGGCGTCGCTGGCTCCGTCGGAGATGGCGCGTCCCATGCCGATCATTTCGCCGCCAATAAAGGCCCCGGCGAAAAAGAGCGAGCCGGAGGCCATGCCATCGATCCAGGAACCTCCGTCGGGGGTCTCGTCGCTTCCCTGCCACCAGCCGGCCTGCTGGTAGAGCTTTTTCACCGCGGCGCGCTCAACACTGGCCACGATCTTTATTTCAATGTCGTCGGGATTCATCTTTTTTGCAAGAATCGGCGCTGGAATTGTAGCAAATGGCCGGCGCGATGTCAATCCACCGCCGGAGACGGGCCCGCGTCCAGGAGCCAGGCGCTGAGCAGGGCCAGGCGGGAGATGGCGCCCAGGATATCGGGGTTGATGCGGAAGATCGAATCGCCCGCCTGGTGATAGGCCAGGTGGGGGCCGTTGGAGTAGAACGCGGCGCAGGGAATGCCCCGCAGGAAGAAGGGGGCGAAGTCGGAGCTGCGCACCCCCACCTCCTTGATCTCCCGCGTGCCCGCGAGGATGCCTACCCGGGAATCGGCCGCCGCAATGGCCTGGCGCAGCGCGGCGGGTTCGGGGCTGAAGGTGGCGAAGGAGCGGTCGCCCTCCCCCTCCATGTCGAAATTGAACATGGCGCGGATCTTGTGGAGAGGGGCGGGGACATTTGCGGCGAAGTGGCTGGACCCCAGTAACCCCATCTCCTCGCCGCCGAACAGGACGAAAGCCAGGGTGCGCCCGGGGCGCAGGCCTGAAACGGCGAAGGCGCGGGCGACCTCCATGACCACGGCGCTGCCGCTGGCGTTATCGTCGGCGCCGGGGAAGAGGATGCCCAGGTGGCGGCCGCAGCCGTCGAAATGGGCGCCCAGCACGATGCATTCCCGGGCGAGCTTGGGATCGGAGCCGGCGAGATAGCCCACGATGTTGTAGCCGACGGCGCCGGGAAAGTGGCGCGCTTCCACCGCCAGGTCGATGCGCGCATCCAGCGCGAAGGTGATCGGGACGCGGTAGGCCTGGAGGTCCTTCTTCAGCTCGGCCGCCTTGATGCCCCTGGGGGCGAACAATTCATCGGCGACCGCCTCGCTGATCTCGGCCGGAAAGAATTTTTCCAGCAAATCGCCGTTGGGGTTGGCCTGCACCTCGGGATAGATGTAGATCAGCCCCAGCGCCCCCCTGGCGCGGGCGGCCTGCATGCGCACCCGGTGCTCGTCATGGCGCTGGAAGCGCTTGTCGGCCGGATCGGGGACGCCGCGGAAGCAGACGACGAACTTGCCGCGCACGTCCACGCCGGCGTAGTCGTCGTAGCCGAGCTCGGGGGCGCTGATGCCCCAGCCGGCGAACACCGCCCCACCGGAGACGCGCCCCGCGGCGCTGAAGAGTATGGGGAGGAAATCCTTGCCAGCAACGAGCTTCCTTTCCTTGCCGGCGATGGTCAGCGTCATCTCGGAGCTGTCGACGACGGCATGGGGGGCCGGGAACGGCTGCAGGAAGCCGCCGCTGGGGGCCGACAGCCCCCAGGAGGCGAATTTCGCCGCCGCCCAGCGCGCCGCAGCTTCATATTCCGGGGTGCCCGTGTGGCGGCCGGCGTACGCCTCCCCGGCCAGGACCTTGCAGTATTCGTAGGCGGCGGGGCCGCTGACGGCGGCCAGGGCAGCGTCGACCGCCTGGACGGTTTGGGTAGCGGCATCCTCCGCCGGCAATGCCAGGGCAGCCAGCAGCAGCAATGACGGGATCCAAATCTTCATAGCCTGCCTCCACGTCCCATTTCAAAAGGGATGCTTTCACCTTCAATAAGGGACGAAAAGTGGATATACGTCCTGCGCTTGGGTAACGCCCAAAAAAAATTGCCGGCCCGGACGCCGGCGCGGCTTGCCTTGGCCTGTATTTTGAGGTAATATAGCCGGCAGTGGAGGTGGCCCATGCCATTCAACCTGAAAGGCCGACATTTCCTGACCATGAAGGACAATACCCCCGACGAGATCGATTTCCTCCTGCAGCTCGCCATCAAGCTCAAGCAGGACAAGTACGCCGGCCTGCGCGGCCGCAACCTCGAGGGGAAGAACATCGCCCTGATATTTGAAAAGGCCTCGACGCGCACCCGCTGCGCCTTTGTCGTGGCCTGCGTCGACGAGGGCGCCCATCCCGAATACCTGGGCAAGGACGACATCCAGCTGGGCAAGAAGGAGACGGTCAAGGACACCGCCCGCGTCCTCGGCCGCATGTTCGACGGCATCCAGTTCCGCGGCTTCAAGCACGAGACCGTCGAGGGGCTGGCGCAATGGGCCGGCGTTCCCGTCTGGAACGGCCTGACCGACCTCTATCACCCCACCCAGGTCCTGGCCGACTTCATGACCGTGCTCGAGGTCAAGGGGCGCCTCAAGGGCATCGCCTTCGCCTACGTCGGCGACGGCCGCAACAACATGGCCAACTCGCTGATGATCGGCGCGGCCAAGATGGGCATGGATTTCCGCATCGTGGCCCCGAAGTCGCTCTTCCCGGGAAAGGAGCTGGTCGCCGAGTGCCGCGAATTCGCCCGCGAGCGCGGCGCCCGCATCGCGATCACCGACGACATCGCCGCCGGCGTCAAGAACGCCGACGTCATCTACACCGATGTCTGGGCCTCCATGGGCGAGGAAGACCAGATCCCGCAGCGGATCAAGCTGCTGAAGCCCTACCAGGTCAACCGCGCCATGTTCAACAAGACGGGCAATCCCGACTGCACCTTTCTGCACTGCCTGCCCGCCTTCCACAATGCCGAGACCAAGCTGGCCGCCCAGTTCCCCGCCATCTGCGAGGTCAGCGACGAGATATTCGAAAGCCGGCACTCCCAGGTCTTCCCCCAGGCCGAGAACCGCGTCCATACCATCAAGGCCGTCATGGTGGCTACATTGGG
>JALOLC010000090.1 GCA_025456175.1 Acidobacteriota bacterium
CAAGTTCCTCCCCTTCCTGGCGGCCAGCACCCGCTTCAGCGACTTCAACGACGAGAGCGACGGCATCTTCTACGCCTCGGCCCTGGCCCTGGGCTTCGCCTCCTATGAGAACGTGCATTACCTTCCCGGCCTGTCGGGCTTCGCCCTCTTCGGCCGCGCTTTCGCCTCGCCCCTGAGCCACACCGTCTTCGCCTCCATCTGGGGCCACTCCGTCGGCATGGCCATCATCCGCCGGCAGAGGCTCCTGCCGGCCATCCTCAGGAGCGTCGGCCTGGCCGCCCTGCTGCACGGCCTGTTCGATTTCCTGACCCTCTCGCCGCTGCTGCGCATCTTTTCGGCGCTGCTCATCCTGGCAATCTGGCTTTGGCGCATCCGCACGGTGGAGCGCCTGGCGAATCAGTAGATGACGCCAGACAACAGACATTCTCTGGACGATCGCTGGCATTGAAAGAGGGGTGACACCGTCTGCTCAAGGAGATTTCGCTCGAGCTGAAGAACAAAAGCGAGTGGTAGTGGTTGTGGTAGTGTCAGCAAGAGAATAGGGGAATCCATTCAGTTCTCTTTGATGCCTTACCTATCACTATCACTATCACGATCACTTAATTCAGCAAGATCGTCTGTTCGCCGATGCGCAGCTGGCGGCGGAACTCGCCCTCGGGCCAGGGGCGCGGCGGCATGGGCGGCTCCTCGGTGGGAAGGCCGTTCCACTCCGCCTGCATGGCCGGCATGGCTTCCCGGCCGATGAGCCAGGCAACCGCCTTGCCGCTCCAGCCCCGGCCCGACGCGTCCCCCTGCAGCCGCAGCTCCACCCGATGCTTGCCGGCCGGAAGCGCCGCCGCCGACCAGCTCCAGGCGCCCGCCTGGGAGTTGCCGCGGACCGGCGCCTCGACGCCGTCGATGAACACCCGGGCCGCGGGCAGCGGCGCGCCGGCGCGCGCCTCATCGGGCTTCAGCAGCCAGGCGACCTGCGGCTCCCGTGCCGAAGCCGGCACCTCGACGGAGCATGCCGCCTGCGCTACAGCGTCCTGGGCCGCCAGCATGCTCCCCGAGCCAATGCCGCCGGAGGTCGCCGGCAGGTCCATCGACCACGACGCGGGAGACGGCCAGTCGTTCAACAAGCCGGGGCTGACCTTCGCCCCATAGCAGCGCGCCGTGTAGCGGGAGCCCGATTCGCCGACCGCCCCGGAAAACAGGGCGCCGGCCAGCAGCGGCCGCCGGGCCTCGGCAACGGGAAAGAGCTCATAGATGGCCGTTTCGAATCCGTCGAGGGCGACCTTGAGCTCCTCGCCGGCGGCGCGCAGCCGCGGATCGATGAAGCGCGTGGGATAGACCCGCTCCAGCACCAGTTGCCCCGCGCCGGCGTCGAACCCCAGCGCCGGGTCGAGCCCGATCCTCAGTTCCTGGGGCTCGATGAGCGGGTTGCGGGCGACGATGACGGCGCGCTTGCCGTCGGCATGGACATAGCCGTAGGCCTGGCCCCGGCGCGGGTCGCCGCCGACCATCTCCGTGCGCCGCAGCAGCCCGAAGCGGTCGCGGGCCCAGCGCAGGGCGCCGGCCATGGCGGCCCATTCTCCCTCGCTGAGCAGGTCGGGCGAGACGTACAGCTCGAACATCGAGACGCCGCGGGCGGCGTACATCATGGTCTCGTCGGTGAATTTCTCCAGGGGCTCGTCCTCGCCGCCCAGCATCTGCAGCCGCCCCTTGATGATGCCATGGGTCATCAGGTTGGCGACGGGAAACCAGAGGTCCTGGACGCGGAAGTCGTCGTAGAGCACCGAGTCGCGGTAGGTGATGGCCGCGTCCCTGGGGGAGAGCGACGGCACGTCGGCCCAGCCGTAGTCCTCGCCGCCCATCCAGATCTGGTCGGCGAAGCGCAGCCACCACGGCGACAGCCAGGTCCCCGAGGTGATGTTCAGGAACATGCCCGGGTCGGCGGCGCGCGCTTCGCGGCACAGGCCGGCCACCGTCTCCATCACCGCCCGCCGCGAGTACAGGTCGACGGCGTGGCCGTGGCCGGGCTCGGAGCAGGAGAACTGGATGCCGTCCCATTTGAAGTACCCCACCCCGTCCTGGCCGACGAAATCCAGCACCCGCTTTTTGAAAAGGGCGCCGTACGTGCTCCCGGCCAGGCACAGCTGGTCGCCGACGATCTCGTAGCCGCGCTCCCTCATCCACTGCAGCCGCTCCTTGCGGAACGAGTAGCCGCCGGTCGGACCGAACCAGATCCCCAGCCGCGTTCCGGTCTTGGCCAGCTCGGCGGCAATGGGCTGGAGGCCGTTGGGAAACTGGTCGCGGCGCAGCTCCCAGTCGGAGGCGTACACGTCCCAGCCGTCATCGAGCACGAAGGCATCGAGGCGGATGCCGTGCCTGTCGACCATGTTCTCGCGCAGCAGGCCGATGATGCGCCGCACGTTGGCCTCGTTCATCACGTGCGGCGGCGTGACCTTGGGGTAGACGGGAGAACGCAGGTCGTACCAGCTGTTGTACAGGGTATAGGGCCGCAGCGGCGCCACGCGCACGCTGTCCAGGTATGCGAAGAACCAGTGCTTGACCCGCTCATCGGGTGTAAGCGCCGCCACCGCCCAGTCGGAGACGATGGCCTGCGGGCCCACGCGCTCGCCGATCTCCTGGCCGCAGCGGACCTTCATCTTGCCGCCGACGGTCTCCAGCCGGTTTTCGGCGGCCGGGTACTCCAAGGCCAGGAACGCTCCGCCGCCCGGCGTACCTGCCTCCGCGACTGCGGCCAGCGCCACCGGCTGCCCGAAGCCGCCTTCCTTGACAACGACGAATCCATCCTCCAGCCGCGCCGCAAGCGGACAGAGGGAGCGCAGGAAATGGCGGGGCCCGGTGGGGTCGCTCAGCTCCAGGCGGCGCTTCGTCCAGAAGCGGCCCGGCTCCAGGCTGTAGACCAGCGCCAGGCGCAGGGAGTTGCCGGACTTTTTGTCACCATGAAAAAAGAGCCGCAGCTCGCGGCCGCCGGCCGACTCCAGAGTTTCCGTCTTCTCGAAAAGAAAGGCGTCCGGCCCCAGGATGACGGGGTTGTCGGCGTTCTGCGCCTTGCCCGGCGCGCTCCAGTCGGTCCACGTCAATTCCAGGGCGAAGCCGCCGTCGCTGCGCAGCCCCGGGCCCGAGCCGTCGAGCCGCTGCAGCCAATCGCGGACGATCCGACCGCCGCGGACCTCGACGCCCAGCTGCATGATGCCGTTGTCGATCGTCCAGGTGCCGTCGTCGGCCGCCGCCAGGGAAACGGCCAGCAGCCCGACAAGAACCGCGGCCCATGCCGCGCCGTGTTTCCTCTTCATTCCCTCTCCTCCCGGTCGTCGTGTGGCTCCGGCTCACTCGACGACGATCTCATCGGTGAAGATCCAGGCCTTGCCGCCGGCGCCGCTGTGGCCCGGAGGGCAGGCGTCCTGGCCGCGCGCGACCAGGCGCACATAGCGGGCCCGTCGCGGGGCGAAGCGCAGGTCCGCGTCGCGGCTGCGCAGAACGGTGAAATCCCCGGCAGCGGGCCACTCCAGCTGAGCGGCCGCAGTCCACTCCCGGCCATCCAGCGAAACGGCCGCTTCGACCCCCGTAGGGGGAAAGATCCAGGCGGCGGGATGCTCGAGAAAGCGCGCCGCGATCCGCCCGACGTTCGCGCTGCGGCCGAGATCGATGACCGCCTCCAGGTCGCCGCCTTCCACCCCCAGCCAGGCGCCGTCCTTGTGCTGCAGCGAGCCCTGGAGGCCGTCGACGAGCAGCGCCTCGCCGTTCGCTTCCGGCCGCAGTTTCCCGTTGCTGCTCGCCCGCACCGCCGCGAACCGGGCCGCATGGTGCCGGAGGCGCAGCTCAACGGCCGGGGCCAGCTGCTCGCGACCTTGGAAAAGGGCCGCCCGGATGACGCCGCCCTTCTTGATCGCGAACGGGCCGCGGTATTTTCTGGAACGAAATCCCGGATCCCTGCCGAGCGCATAGCGGATGGTCGCGCCCGGAAGGTCGGCGGTCATCTCCACCTGCCACGACCCGGATGCGGACAGCGCTCTGGCGCTGATGACCGGCCGCCATGTCGTTCCGGCAACGTTCATCGCCATGGATTCCATGCCAGGGCGCAACCTGCCCAGGCGCAAGAGAAAGGAGTCCCAGCCGCGGCGGGCAGGCGCGCTCCACACCACTTCGGCAAGGGCGGCCAGGCGCGGCCACATCATGGTGGAGGCGTGCTCGGGGGTCGCGATGTACTCGGTCCAGAGGTTGGCCTGACCGCCGAGGATATGGGCCGCCGCTGGTGCGTCCAGTTCGGGCGGTGTCGGCTCGAAGGCATAGACGGTTTTCAGCGGCAGGAAGCCGCCGATGGCCGGCGGCTCGTAGCGCGGATCACCCTGGCAATAATCGAGATAGGCGAATTGGGTCGGCGCCATGACCACGTCGTGTTGCTGGCGCGCCGCCGCCATGCCGCCGGCCATGCCGCGCCACGACATGACCGTTGCGTCGGGGGCCAGGCCGCCCTCGAGGATCTCGTCCCAGCCGATGAGCCGCTTGCCGCGGACCTTGAGGTGCTTTTCGATGCGGCGGATGAACCAGCTCTGCAGTTCCGCTTCGTCCTTCAGCCCAGCGGCCTGCATGCGGGCCTGGCACTTCGGACAGGCTTGCCAGCGCGTCTTGGGGCACTCGTCGCCACCGACGTGCACCCAGGGACCGGGAAAGAGTTCCACCACTTCATCCAGGACGTCTTCCAGGAAGGCGAATACCTTCTCGTTGCCGGCGCAGTAGACGTCCGCGAAGACCCCCCATTGGGCCATGGTGGCGAAGGGGCCGCCGGTGCAGGAGAGATCGGGATAGGCGGTCAGCGCTGCCGTGGCGTGTCCCGGCATCTCGATCTCGGGGACCACGGTGATGAAGCGCGCGGCGGCATAGGCGACGATCTCGCGCACGTCCTCCTGGGTGTAGTATCCACCCGTGGGCGTTCCCCCTTTTTCGGCCAGCTCGGGGAATTGTTTGATCGCGAGGCGCCAGGCCTGGTCATCGGTCAGGTGCCAGTGGAAGCGGTTGAGCTTGAACAGCGCCATCTCGTCCAGGCACTTCTTGATGAACTCCTTGGTAAAGAAGTGGCGGCAGCAGTCGAGCATGAAGCCGCGCCAGGCATAGCGGGGCTTGTCGACGATCCCGAGGCAGGGCAGCGAGAGCGGCGCTGCGGCAGGACTCGGCTCGTTGGACCTTGCCATGACCAGCTGGCGCAGCGTCTGCATGCCGTAAAAAAGGCCGGCCGGCCGGGTCGCGCGCAGGACGACCTTATCCTGTGCGATCGTGAGGGCATATCCTTCATCGCCGAGGCGCTCCGTCTCCCCGGGCGCGATGGAGAACACCACCGCTGGCCGCGGCCCTTCCCCCATGGGCTCCATGACGCCCGCAGTGCGCCAGCCCATCGCCCCCAGCCACTCCCTGAAGCCGCCTTGCAAGCGGTCGGCCTCCTGGCGATCGTTTGCTGGGGCTTCGAGACCAACGCTTAAAAATTGCATGCCAGGCGCAAATGCAAAACGGCCCGCGCCCGCAGTCATCTCGAGGGGCTGGGGGACCAGCGCCGGCGCTGGGACAACAGGCGGCGGCTCCAGCCGTGCCCGGCAGGCGGCCACCATGACCAGCAAGGCACAGAGAGCCAGGATCTTGTTCAAGCTTTTCTCCGCAACCATGGGTGGGTGGGAGGTTCTCATTCGGCCGCCAGGGCGCTCTCCAGCGCGGACAAAGCGAGGAACATCCAGGCGCCGTGGGGCAGCCACTGCTCCGACCAGCGCCAGTTGTGGCTGGGATTGGCATCCCAGGGCGGCGGCAGGAAGGCGATGTCGTTCGCGTCGTCCACCCCGGATGTGACGCCGTTGCAGATGCCGCCTGGGGCGTTGGGGAAGCCGGGCAGGTAATCGGGGCTGTTGCGCCCCCGTCCCTGCAGCATGCAGACGTCGAACGGGTTCAAGCCCAGGATCCAGTCAAGCTGGTCGACGCCGTAGCGGCGCAGGACCTCGCCAACCGGCTCGCTGAACGTGCGCGCGGCCAGCAGCGCCGCTGCCGCCAGCGACGCCAGGCGGGCATTCTCCCCCTGCCACCAGTAGCCGCTCTCGTTGTCATGGGGCATGAAGAAGGCGGCGCGCCGCGGACTCTTTGTTCCCTGCACATACTGACGGGCCAGGCCGAAGGGGTTGACGACCTCGCTGGTGATCCCGAGCTCGAATTTCAACGAGGCCGAAATCGCGCCGAGAACCTGTGGCCGGAGGGAAGCGGCGGGCTCGACCTCCAGGTAACGCAGCAGGGCGACGACCGGCAGCCCGGCCTCGACCGCGTGCCAGAAGGGGCGCTCGCCCTTGCCGTCGGCCCGCCACCACCCTTCATAGCGCTCGTCCATGCTCAGACGCAAACACAGGGACGCGGAGCGGGAACGCGCCGCTTCCAGGAACTCCGCCTCGCCTGTTGCCCTGTACAGCTCGCAGGCGGCCAGCAGGGCGCAATAGTCGTCGATGATGTTCTCGCGGCCGTCAGGGAGAACCTCGCGATTGTGCTTCCGCAGATGGCGGAAACCCCTGAGCGCCGCGGCCAGGTAAACGGAGGCGGGGAACTCACCTCCCCCGCCGAGCGTCGAGGCTCGGGCCAGGGCGGCGATGGCCGAGCCGGCGCCCATGCGCCAGCCCGCCTTGTACCTGTCGTCACGCTCGCCGGTCTGCAGCCGGAACGAGCAGATGGTGCGGTCCTTGGGCTCGTGGGTCCAGACGTCGTGCACGGTGGTGTAGAAGTATCCTTCCGGATCCTGCATGCGCACCAGGAAATCGGCGCCGTGGCGCGCCTCGTCCTCGCAGCGCCGCACCAGCCCCCGCAGGCGCTCCCGCTTCGAGCCGCGCAGCAGGTCGGCGGCGGCCAGCAGGTTCCAGACCACCTGCGGCTGCTGCTGCGGGTTCATGAAGCTGGCATAGCTCAGGTGGGTCAGGTACTTGCTGTCGTCGCCGGAGGCGTCGAACCAGCCGCCGTGGACGTCGACGGTCCCCTGGCGGCCGCCGAAGAACGGGACCCGGCGGTCGAAAGCGTCGTACTCGCCGGAGCAGCGCTGGCCCTTGAAATAGAAGAGGATGTCGGAGAGACAGACGTCTGCCAGAAGGCCGTCGCCGACTTCAAAGGGCTCGGAAACAGCCGTCGCGCCGGAGACGGCGATGCGATAGCGCCCCGGGGTTCGCCAGGAGCTGAAATCGGCGATCCAGAAGTGGCGTCCCTTCCATCCCGGCACCATGCCGGCGCGGGCCACCTTTCCCTCCAGGACCGTCCTGCCACTGGAGTCCATCAGTGCGAAGCGCTCGAGCGCCGGCACCGCCGGCGCGGCCACGACGGCCTTTTTTGCCGCGGAGCACGATGAACGACAGGGTTTTCTTCATCTTTCACCGCCGCGCCATTGTAGCACAGGAGACGCTGTGCAATCGAGCAGCGAATGCTCGTAATGAGTGATGAGTAATGAGTGATGAGAAAACGCAATAATGATGTCGCTCTGTTTCGCTTCATTCCCGTCTGATCGCCTGTCGGAACTTCCAGCATTGTCTCCCTGCCGTTCAAGCCAGAGGAGCTTCTCATCACTCATCACTTATCACGCATCACGAAAGCTTGGCATTTATTTTTCAAACCGCTACAATGCCGGAATGAGTCACTTCAACCTCGCCATCGACGGCGGCATCGTCGGGCTCTATCTCCTGTTCACCATGGCCGCCGGCATCGCCATGCGCCGCTACGTCGGCCGCGTCGAGGACTTCCTGGTCGCCGGCCGCGAGATGAACGTCTATCTGGGCGTAGCCTCGCTGGCGGCCACCGAGTTCGGCATCGTCACCTGCATGTACACCGCCGAGAACGGCTTCCGCTACGGCTTCGCCGGCGCCACGCCGGGCATTCTCAACGCCCTGGCCATGCTGGCGGTCGGCCTCACCGGCTTCTGCATCAAGCCGCTGCGCCAGAGCGGCGTCATGACCCTGCCCGAGCTCTTCGAGCGGCGCTTCGGCTTCGGCGTGCGCCGGGCCGCCGGCGTGGTGATCGTCCTGGGCGGCCTGCTCAACATGGGCATCTTCCTGCGCACCGGCGGCGAGTTCCTGCTGCAGGTGACCGGCTTCTCCCTGCAGGCCGCTCCCGGCGCCTCGGGCCTGGCGGCCTGGATGCAGGGCCACACCCTTGAGCTGGCCATGACGGCGCTGCTGCTGATGGTGGCCACCTACACCATCCTCGGCGGCATGCTCTCGGTGCTGGTCACCGACTTCCTGCAGTTCATCGTCATGAGCGCCGGGCTGCTGGCGGTGACCGTGCTGATCCTGGTCCAAGTCGGCTGGGAGCGGCTGGTGGCGACGGTCCAGGCCACGCACGGCCACGGCGGCTTCAACCCCTTCACCCACCCGCAGATGGGCTGGCCCTACGTGCTGTTCAACGCCCTGCTCAACCTGGCCGCGGTCCTCACCTGGATGGCGGTCATCCAGCGCGTGCTGGCGGCCAAGGATGCCAAGACCGGGCAGAAGGTCTACACCCGCACCAGCTTTTTCTTCGTCGCCCGCTTCCTCATCCCCGGCATCTGGGGCATCGCCGCCCTGGCCGTCCTGGGCCCGGCGACGAACAGCCTGCAGGCCATGCCGCGCTTCCTCGGCGCCTTCCTCCCCGCCGGTCTGATGGGGGTGCTGATCGCGGCGATGCTGGCCGCCGACATGTCCACCGACTCCTCCTACATGCTGACCTGGGCCAGCGTCATCTACAACGACATCCTGGCCCCCTTCCGCCGCAGGAACTGGTCGGAGCGCCGCGGTCTGCGCCTGAACCGCCTGATCGTCGCCGGCATCGGCCTCTTTCTCCTCTTCTACGGCCTCTGGTACCCGTTGAAAGGCGACCTGTGGACCTACCTGGGTGTCACCGGCACGATATACCTCTCCAGCATGTCGGTGCTGCTGATTGCCTGCTGCTACTGGAAGCGGGCCAATTCGTGGGGGGCCGCGGCGGCCATCGCCATGGGGGCGATCATCCCTGTCCTCTACCTGGCGCTGGAACAGGTGCCGGCCACGTCGGCCTGGGTGCGGGCGAACATCGGGCCCTACTTCTCGGGCATCGCCGCCTACGGCCTGGCGGCCGCCGCCATGGTCCTCGGTTCGTTGCTCAAACGGCGCGCCGCGGAGGCGCAGCCATGAACGGCCCGCTCTTTTGGAAGATCCTCACCGCCGTCTGCCTCCTTTGGTATACCACCATCACCGTCTACGTGGCCATCCGCGGCGCCAGGGATATCAAGGAAATGCTGAAGAGGCTCAAGGCAAACCGGAGCTCCGTAAGGAGTGACGAGTGACGAGGAAGAATCAGAGCTGATGTACTTCGTTATACGTGATGCGTGAACGAGCTTTCAGAACTCCGTGATGCGAAAGGCGCTTTCTTCTTCTTTCGCGTCACGCGTCA
>JALOLC010000181.1 GCA_025456175.1 Acidobacteriota bacterium
GAGGTGCGCCGCGACGGCAGCGGCGGATTCAAGGTGAAGGTCGTGCGCAAGCCGGCCTTCGTCGACTTCGCCAAGTGCACCGGCTGCCAGGACTGCGAGAAGGCCTGCACCGTGACCGTCCCCGACGAGTACAACGAGGGGCTGGTGTCGCGGCGCGTGGCCCATATCGCCTTTCCCCAGGCGGTACCCAAGAAGGCCGTTCTCGACCGCGCCGGCACTTCCCCCTGCATCACCGCCTGTCCGGCCGGCATCAAGGCCAACGGCTACATCTCGCTCATCCGCCAGGGCGAGTTCGAGAAGGCCTTTAACCTGGTGCTGGAGGACGCGCCGCTGGTCGGCACCCTGGGCCGCGCCTGCTACGCTTTCTGCCAGCGCGAGTGCACCCGCGAGGAACTCGGCGACGCCCCGCACATCCGCCACCTCAAGCGCTTCGTCGCCGATTGGTACTATGAGCGCCACCCCGAACCCGAATACGGGCTGCCGGAAAAGAAGATGGCCATGAAGGTGGCCATCGTCGGCTCCGGCCCAGCGGGCCTGAGCGCCGCCTTTTTCCTGGCCCGCCAGGGCTATCCGGTCACGCTTTTCGAGGCCGATCCCGAAGCCGGCGGCATGTTGCGCTCCAGCCTTCCCGAGTACCGCCTGCCCAAGGACGTGGTCGACCGCGACATCCGCAACGTGACCGCCCTGGGAGTGGAGATCCGCACGTCAGCCCCGGTCGAATCGCTGCAGCGGCTGCGCCAGGAAGGATACGCTGCCGTGCTCACGGCGATCGGCACTCCCAAGCCCAAGAAACTCCTGGTTCCCGGCGAGGAGTTGGCCGGCGTGCTCAGCGGCATCGAGTTTTTGGCCGAGGTCCTCTGCGGCCAGAAGCTCGACCTGCGCCACAAGCGGGTCGTGGTCGTCGGCGGCGGCAACGTGGCCGTCGACGCCGCCCGCACCGCGCTGCGCCTGGGAGCGGCCAAGGTGATCATGCAGTACCGTCGCACCCGCGCCGAGATGCCCGCCTCCCATGAGGAAGTCGCCGCGGCCGAGGCCGAGGGGGTCGGGCTTTCCTTCCTCAGCAGTCCCGTCGCCTTCGAGGGCGAGGAAGGACGGCTGAAACGGGTGCGCAGCGTGCGCATGAAGACGGTCGAGGCCGACGTGGATGGCCGCCGCCGCACGGTGCCGATTCCCGGATCGGAGCAGGCCGTTGATTTCGATCTGGCCGTTATCGCCGTGGGGTTGAGCGCCGAAGCCGCCGCGCTGAGGAAGGAGCTGCGCCTGAACCGCGACGGCACGGTCTGGGCCGACCCACGCACGCTGCAGACCGAAAGCCCCTGGCTGTTCGCTGCCGGTGACGCCGTCACCGGTCCGGCGATGATCGTCCAGGCCATCGGCCTGGGCAAGCAAGCGGCCTTTTTCATGGACCGCTGGCTGCGCGGCGAGTCCCTGGAGGGCGTCGAGTTCGCACCCAGGCTGCCTGTCGTCGATAAAAAGGAAGCGCTGGCCCGGCAAACGGAGTACCCGGGAATTGCCGTGGCGAAAGCGGAGCGCCATCCGCAGGAGCGCATCAAGGACTTCGCCGAAGTGGAGCTGCCCTTCAGCGAAGAGGAGGCTCTGGCCTCGGCCGCCAACTGCCTCAACTGCGGCATCTGCAGCGAGTGCCAGGAATGCAAAAAGGCCTGCCCGGCCGACGCCATCGACTTCGACCAGCGCGAAAAAACCGACGAGTACGATGTCGGCGCCGTGGTCGTGGCCACCGGCTTCCGCCTGTTCCCGGCCGAGCTGATGGCCCACTTCGGCTTCGGCAGGTTTGCCAACGTCATCACGGCCATGCAGATGGACCGGCTGGTGGCGCCGACGCGACCCTACAACTACGTGCTGCGCCCCGGTGACGGCAGGACCCCGGCCAACATCGCCTACGTCTTCTGCACCGGCTCGCGCGACCGCACGGTCGAAAACCCCATCTGCTCGCGCGTCTGCTGCATGTACTCGCTCAAGCAGGCCCAGCTGCTGCTGGGGGCGCTGCCGGTGGCCGACGTCACCATCTACAACATCGACATCCGCGCCTTCGGCAAGGGCTACGACGAGTTCTACGAGCAGACCCGGGCCACCGCGGCCTCTTCACCGACGCCGAGCTGGCCCTTGACGAGACGCTCTTCGTGGCCCAGCCCGGCAAGCAGGTCGACCCGGCCCGCACCTCGATCCCCGGCGTCTTCAGCGCCGGCACCGCCACCGGGCCGCTGGACATCCCCGACTCCATCCTGCACGCCGGCGCGGCAGCGGCCCAGACCGCCGCCTACATCGAGAAAATGAAAAGGAAGTCCTGATGGAAGAGAAAAAAAGAAAGATCGGCGTCTACATCTGCCATTGCGGCGGCAACATCTCCGACCACGTCGACGTCGAGGCCGTGCGCCGGCAGGTGGAGGAAAAATTCGGCGTCACCGTGGCCCGCACCTCGATGTTCACCTGCTCGGACGCCTCGCAGAACGACATGATCAAGGACATCCAGGAGCAGGGGCTTGACGGCATGGTCGTGGCCTCCTGCTCGCCCAAGCTGCACCTGACCACCTTCCGCAACATGTCCACCCGGGCGGGGCTCAACCCCTTCCAGTACGTGCAGGTCAATATCCGCGAGCAGTGCTCCTGGGCCCACTCCGACGATCCTGAGGGCGCCACCTGCAAGGCGGCCAACCTGGTCGGCGCCGGCATCGAGAAGGCCATGCGCCAGGAGGCGCTGCAGCCCATCCGCGTCACCTCGGTGAAGCGGGTGCTGGTCATCGGCGCCGGCATCGCCGGCCTGCGCGCGGCGCTGGAGCTGGCCGACCTGGGCGTCGAGGTCTTCCTGATCGAAAAGGAAGCGGCCGTCGGCGGCCAGGTGGCCAAACTCGGCGAGATGTTCCCGGCGGGCAAGAAAGGCGTAGAGCTGATCGCCGCGCTCCTGGACGAGGTCAAAAAGCGTGCCAACATCACGCTGTTCCTCAACGCCGAGCTGGCCGGGAAGAGCGGCCATATCGGCGAGTTCGAGCTGGCGATCCGCATCAATCCCGCCGCGGCCGGCGCGGAGGAGACGGTGCGCATCCAGGTGGGGGCCATCCTGGTGGCCAGCGGCTTTGCCGAGTATGAGCCCAAGCCCGGCGAGTACGCCTTCGGCCAGCCCGGAGTATTGACCCTCTCCGAGTTCGAACGCCTGCTGC
>JALOLC010000015.1 GCA_025456175.1 Acidobacteriota bacterium
AAAAAGAAATCCCGGCGCATCTGGCTTTACGTCGTTGCCGTCGCGCTGGCCCTGATCCTGGCCGGCGGGCTGGCCTTCTGGCTGACGCTGCCCGCGGTCGACTGGCTGAAGAAGGAGGACCCCAAGGAGACGGCCATGATGCGCTTCCGGGTGGAGCAGGCGCATGAGAAAGGCAGGGAGGCGCGCCGCTTCTCGAGGCGCGTGCCGCTGTCGGGCATCTCGCCCTACCTGATCCAGGCGGTGCTCATCGCCGAGGACGACAAGTTCTTCGAGCACGAGGGCTTCGACTGGGAGTCGATGCGCAAGGCCCTGGATGCCAACATCGCCAAGAAGCGCGTCCTGCGCGGCGGCTCGACCATCACCCAGCAGCTGGCCAAGAACCTGTTCCTCAGCTCCGAGCAAAGCCTGTGGCGCAAGCTGCGCGAGGCGGCCATCGCCTGGAAGCTGGAAAGCGCGCTGAGCAAAAAGCGCATCCTGGAGCTGTACCTCAACGTCATCGACTGGGGCCGGGGGGCCTACGGCGCCGAGGCCGCGGCCCGCATCTATTTCAATCGCCCGGCAGCGGCCCTGTCCCTCTCCCAGGCCATCCGCCTGGCCTCGGTCCTGCCCAACCCCCGCCGCTTCCCCGTCCTGCGCGCGGACAGCGCCCGCATGAACCGCAAGCGCCGCATCATCGCCCAGCGCATGCTGCAGCGGCACTGGATAAGCCAAGAAATTTATGATCAGGCCCTGGCCGAGATGGGATTAGAAGTACTCAGTGAAAAGTAAAAAGTGAATAGTGAAGTGTAACAGCAAGGTAACGATCGATTGCTGTTTCTGCAAACTTTTCACTTTTCACCTTTCACTTTTAACTAAGTTCGTTTTATTCTGGATATAATTCCTCCCACCACTCGCCTTCACCCTTGAGCCAGCGGTCGAACCAGGCCATGATGGTCCTCATCCACCGCACCCGCTGCGGGAACTTCAGGATCCAGTGCTCCTGGTCGGGGAAGGTGACCAGCGCCGCCTCCTTGTTCAGCAGCTTCAGGGCGGCGAACATCTGGTAGCTCTCGCCCGGGGGCACATTGTTGTCCTCCTGGCCGTGGAGCAGCAGCAGCGGCTTGCTGACGCGCTCGGCCATGAAGAGCGGGCTGTGCCCGACGTAGAGGTCCTTGCGGTTCCAGGGGAAGCTGTCGGCCGTGGCCACGGCGCTGTAGTTGTAGCCCCAGTCGCCCACCCCCCAGTAGGAGGAGAGGGAGCTGATGCCGGCGTGGGAGATCAGGCAGGCGAAGAGATCGGTCTGGGTCGCCAGCAGCTGGGTCATGAAGCCGCCGTAGGAGGCGCCGATGGCGCCGACGCGGCGGTTGTCGATGAACGGGTGGGTGCGCAGCAATTCCTCGACCCCGCGGATGATCTCCCCCGCCGTGATCTCGCCCCAGTCGTTGACGTGGGCGCTGGAAAACTCCTGGCCGTAGCCGACGGCGCCGCTGGGCTGGATGACACAGATCACGTAGCCGTTGGCCGCATACCAGTCCAGGGGGTAGCGGCCGCCGAAATTGCGGCCGATGGGCGACGTGCCGCCATAGAAGTTGACGATGCAGGGCCAGAGGCGGGCCGGATCGAAGTCGGGCGGGTAGCAGATGAAGCCGCCGATGACTTTCCCTTCCCGCGCCTTGAAGCTCCAGCTTTCCGTCCTGCCGAAGCGGACGGCGGCGAAGGCCTCGCGGTTGTAGTCCTTCAGCACCCGCGAGCCGCCGTCCAGGTTCAGCAGGTACAGCTTCTGCGGCCGGCCCAGGGCCGACCCCGAGTAGGCGGCCCGGCCGGCCTTGGAAAAGCTCACGCTTTCCAGCGCATCGACAGCGGTCTCCAGGCGGACGAATCTCTTCGCCGCCGGCAGGCAGCGATAGAGGCGATCGAGGTCCTGGTCGGAGGCTTTCAGGAGCACGCTGCCGTTGGGATGCCAGAAGGCCTGGTCGATGGCCGGGGCGAAACTGCGGGTCAGCGCTTCGGCCTTTTTCGTCTTCAGGTCGAAGACATAGGCCTGGGTGTCGAAATCATTGGGGATCACGCCGGCCGGCAGCGTGCTGCCCAGTCCGGAAAACGCCGATGGCCCGCCCAACAGGAGCAATTTCCTGGAATCGGGCGACCAGAGGAAATCGTTGACCCAGGGATCGTCGAGCAATTTTTCGCGGCGGCCGTCGGCGAGCTGATGAAGAAACAGCGTGTTGCGCTGGTAGGGGCGCTGCCGGTGATCCTCACGCCTGGAAACCAGGAGCAGCGTGCGGTTGTCGGGGCTTACGCGCACCTGGGAGAAGTTGTCGGCCAAGCCGGCGAGCGGCTGCCGCACTCCCGATGTTGGAAAGAAGAGGGCCAGCGCCTGGCGCGGCTCGGGAGAGCGGGAACGGTCGTCCAGTTTGCGGACATGGCGATAGGGCTTGTCTGCCGCCGGCTCCTCGGCCGTGGCATAGACCAGGAAGGAGCCATCGGGAGCCCACCAGTAGTCGGAGAGGTTCTTTTCTCCCGGCAGCAGCAGGCGGCAGGAGCGGTCGCCCAGGTCGTAGAGATAAAGGTCGCTGGCATCCTTCTCGCTGCGTAAATAGGAGAAGCGGCGCGAGTCGTCGAGCCATTGGAAGCCGCTGATCTCCCCCAGCCCCTGCGATGTGAAGACGCGGCCGCCGTTGTCACTCTCCAGGATCTCGATCCAGCGGCGGCTGCCTGTGGCGCCGCGTTCAAGCTGGCTCAAGGCCACGGCGACGTGGCGGCCATCGGGAGACATGAAAACCTCATTGATGGCCAGAGAGTGGAGGAGATCCTCCATGCGGATGCGGCGGTCAGGAGAGAGGGACAGGGAAAGCGGCGCATTCGCGAAGGCCGGCTTGCGCTTCAGGACGGCTTGCAGCACCCGGTCCTTTCCCGCCATGACGGCGTCCCCTTGGGGAGGCAGAATGGCCTTGACCAGAAGCAAGTGCTTGCCGCTGTCCAGGGCCAAGTCAAAGCTTTTCTTGCCTTCCCCGTTCCCCGCGGGAGCCTGGGGCAGCAGCGCCCCGTCCAGAAAGACGCGGACCGGGAACGGGGAATCCAAGGCCAGGTCGGCCCGCAGCCAGCGGCGGCTCTCCACATAGGCGGCCAGGTAGACCGCCTGGGGCCGGGAGGAGGCGGTAAACCGAGGCGCGGACTCGCGCCAGGCCAGCGAACGCTCCGCATGCCAGCGCACCTTGAGGCCCGCGGCCGGGTTGAGCCCAACCGGGGATACGAAATCCCAATCCAACGCCGCATCGGCGCCGTCGGCCAAAAGCTCGGCCGGCCCCAGTACCAGCCAGGTGTCGATCCTGACCTCACCCGTGCTTTGTCCGGGAAGCGCCGCCGCCAGCATCAGGGCCGCTATGGCAAGAATGATCCTTTGCTTCATGCTTTACCTCCGAAAAAATGGTATTATACCCCGGGGAGGCGCAAATGAAAAATGCGCCGCAAGCAGCGTCCTGTTTTCAGGACGGTTTCCCCTGCATAACTTGGCAAGAACATTGCTTCATGATGGATGGCGGTCCTGAAGATTTCCGCAAGGAGAAGCCGGCGTTCTTTCCTGCGGGAAGCCGTTCCGCCCCTGGAGGAACCATGAAAAAACGGCTGTGGCTGGGAATCGCTGTGCTGACATCGCTCCTGTTCCTGGTTTCGTGCGTGAAAGTGGAATACGAGGCCTATGTGACCGTGGTCAATATCGGCAACATGCCGATGACGGCCTGGGTCGACGGCGACAGGGCCGACATCGCGGCCTACGATTCACTGACCTGGGCCATTCCCCTGGAAACGGAGAACGAGGTGCGCACCGTCTACCTCGAGGCCGAGCCCCAGGGCGGCGGCGACTATGACGAGGCCATCGTCGACGTGTACGGCGACCGCGATGTGGTCACCTGGCTGACCGGCTGGGACCTGCTCGCAGGAGCCAATCGGACAAAGAAGAAAAGCTCGCTCCTGCGCGGGCCGGCGCCGGCCAAATAACTCATTGGCTCAAGGGAAGAGAGAGGGAAGACAGAGGGAAAGGCAGAGGGAAGACAAAGTGGGAAAGAGGCCCTGAAAGGGCTTTTTTCACTCTCTCTTCCCTCTCTCTTCTCTCTCTCTTCCCTGAGTTCTTCATCAGTGCGGATACGCCTTCTCCCCGGCCGCGATGGCGACCTCAAGGAAATTCTCCAGCGGCGGCAGCGGGCAGTTGTAGGCCGGTGAATAATTGCACAGGGGATTGTAGCAGCGGTTGAAGTCCAGGATGAGCTCGTTGCCTTCCGGCTCCTCCAGGTCGATGAAGCGCCCCACCTCGTACGTGTCCTTGCCGTTGGTGCCGTCCTTGAAGGGGACGAACAGGTGCTTGGCGCCGGGCCCCTCGAGGCTGGTCTTCAGAGCGGTGAGTTCCAGCTCCCTGCCATCGACCTGGAAGCGGAGCTTCCCGTAGCGGTAGAAGGTCTTCTCCAGCTGGCGCGTGGTCGTGATCTTCAGCGGCTTGATCTCCGGGAAGCGCTCGAGCCGCGCCCGGACGGCATAGTTTGCATCGGGCGGATAATAGAGCAGGCGCTCGAAATGGAGTAGCTGCGGCCGCTCCGGGTCGAAGACGATCAGCGCCAGGGTGTCTGGGCCGGGATAGGCGCCCAGCGTCAGCCTTCCGGCCGTGAACAGGTCGCCCGGGGCCAGCGGTTCGCTCTCCATGGCGACCGGTCGCTCCCCCCGGCGGCAGGCGACTCCCGTTTTTGCGCTCCAGTGCCACTTCCCGTCCTTGAACAGGACGGCGAACGCGGGCCCATTGCCGGCGGCGCCAGCCGCGACCATGCCGTCGCGGATCATATGGGACGACCCGGCCGTCCCCGCTATCACCAGCCGCTCGCGGCCGGCCATTGGCGAGGTGACAGAGGTTTTGAACTCAATGTCCTTCTCGACCCGCTCCTTCAGCAGCGCCTGCTCCCAGGTGGCGGTGCCGCCGGCCTGGGCCAGTAACAGCACGGCGGGCAGCAGCACCAGCGCCGGCAGTATGAAAAACGTGATCGCGTCGTTCTTTTTCATCATTCCCTCCTCATCCTTCGCCCGCAATGGCCAGCAGGTCCTGCAGGACGCCGGCCGCGGTGTCCAGCAGGTCGGGGTTTTCCTCCAGGATCCACAGCGGCCCCAGCATGTCGAACTCCAGGCGCAGGGCGGCGGCCCGGCCGTTGATCATGGCGAAGTAATGGTCGCCGGCAATCTCGCGCGGCTGCACCTCGGCGCGCACCTGGCCGTCCTCGCGCCAGGCGCGGCAGATCAGCTTGATCTTCCTGCCGGCGGCCCTGGCCCTGGCGATGGCATCCGGCGTGACGCCGGTGATGCCGCAACGGTCAACGCGCAGGGGGTCGATGCCGGCGTCGAGGAAGAAGTTGGCCAGGATGGCGGTCTTGGCCGAGGAGTCCCACCCCTCCAGGTCGTTGGCCGGATCGGCCTCGGCGAAGCCCAGCTCCTGCGCCGTTCGGACCGCGCTCGCCATGCTCTCGCCCGCCTCGAGGCGCGACAACACGAAGTTGGTCGTCGTGTTGAAGATGCCCGAGAACCCGGTCACCCGGACGCCACGCAGGGCGCGTCCCAGGCAGAAGATGGGGGTGCCGTCCATGACCGCGCTCTCGAACAGGAAGCGGACCTTCTTCTTTTCAGCCAGCGCGGCCAGCTCGCGGTAGGCGAAGGCGGCCGGCCCCTTGTTGGCCGTGGCCACGTGCTTGCCCCGGTCCAGCGCCGCCCGCACGTGGGCCATGGCCAGGCCGCCGCGGTTGGCGATGTCCAGGGTCGAGATCTCCACCAGCACGTCGTAGTCCAGCGTCTCCAGCGCCTGCAGCGCCGTCAGCGGCGTCGCCGGAAAGCCGCCGCTGCCGCGGTATTGCTTCAGCGCCTGCGCCAGGTCGATCCCCTGCGCGTTGACCAGCCCGCCGTGCCGGCCGGTGAAAATGGCAACCGGCTTCAGCTCCAGATTCGCCAGTCCCGGATACTTATCCCGCTCCTCGGTCAGCATGGCGGCCATTTTCTGGCCGACATTGCCGAAGCCGACGATCACGGCTCGTAGTTTCGTTTGTCTCATCTATTCATTGTAGCGGGTCCGCCGAACGAAGTAAACCGCCAGCTTCGCCGGCGGCCTGGAGCCCGGCCACTAGCTGCCCGGATTTCCATTGCCTAAGGATGAATTATTGCGTTCTGACCAGCGGATACTATTTTTCCGCGTCCATTTTCTCCAGGATCTCCTTGCCGAAAGCAAGGCACTTCGCCTTGTCCGTGCGGTCGTAATTCTCGTAGGGCTGGTTGACGCTCTTGTAGTAGCCTTCGAGGCCCTTGAAATCTTCGGGAGAAAGCAGCTCCTTCTTCATCCAGCCGCCGAAGGCCCTGGCGAATTGCGGCTTGGCCCCGCACTGGGCGGCGAACTTCTCCAGGTAGCGATCGGCATAGTCGGGCGGGGCACCGCAGACGACGAAGAGGGCGAGGAGCTTGCTCCGCACCTCGCTGCCCCTCTTTTCCAGAAATGCCGCCATGTCGGCGTGGAGCATGTCGCCGTAGATGCCCGAGCCGAGGATCACGTGCTCATAGCCGCTGATATCGCCGGGGTTTCCGGCCGCAACGAGCGCCGCCTTTCCCGCCATACCCTCCGCGATCCACTCGGCCGTCTGGGCGGTGCTGCCGTAGCGCGAGCCATAGACGATCACCACGCTCTTCTGCCCCGCGGCCGGTGCCGGCCCGGAAAAAACCGCAACGCCGCCGATCGCGGCCACCAACAAACCAATGGCAATGATCTTCATCCGTTCCTCCTGGCGCTCACGATGATCTTCGCAAACCGCCTGCGAGCCTGCCCGCATTCTGCAGGCAAAAGGTTCGGAAGTCAACGGCTCCTATTGCCTTGGGTATGGCACCCCTTTCCCCTTGTCAACGACGCGCGAAGGGCATACAATCGGTTTTTCCGATTCATTGCGAACAGGAGCGATCGTGACCGCAGCTGCAGGGCCGGGACGCCCGTTCATTTCACCGCTCCGGCCGGTGATGGCCATCACCGCCGCCGGCACCCTGGCCATGGCCGGCTACGAGATGGTGCGCTCGGCCTCGGCCTCGGTGTTCCTGGCCCACCATTCCGCCGCCAGGCTGCCCGAGGCGCTGATGCTGGTGCCGCTGGCCATGTTCGCCTTCACCTGGCTATTCAGCATGTCGCTGAAGCGCCTGGGCGCCGACCGGACCTTCACCGCCACCCTGCTGCTCTCCGCCCTGGTGCTGGCCTCGGCGGCGGCGGCCGTGCGCGGCAACGTCCCCGGCTCCGCCTTCCTGCTCTACATCTTCGGCCAGGCCTACATCGTCTTCATCGTCGAGGAGGTGTGGGCCTTCATCAACAGCCTCTTCGTCCCCGCCCAGGGCAAGCGCTGGAACGGCGTGATCATCGCGGTCAGCACCGCCGGCTCCGTGACGGGCGGCATCGTCACCGGCCGGCTCTCGGTGGCCATCGGCTCGGAGCGCATCGTGTGGATCGCCGCCGGCCTCACCGCCGTTGCCTCGCTGCTGGGGCGGCTCGCTTTCCGCCTGGCCGGGAAGCGCCCCACTCCCCCCGACCGGCCGCCCGAGAAGCTGGCCGACCATTTCGCCTGGGACCTGCTGCGCACCGGCCCCACCATCCGCCGCCTGGCGCTGATCGTCGTCGCCGCCCAGTCGGTGGCGGTGCTTCTGGACATCGCCTTCCACCAGGCGCTGCAAACCGCGGTGCCGCAGCAGGACCCGCGCACCGCCCTGCTCGGCTACTTCTGGTCGGCGGTCAACCTGTTCGCCTTGGCGTTGCAGCTCGGCGTCTGTCCCTTCCTGCTGTCGCGCGTGCCGCTGCGCCGCGTTCATGCGGCCATCCCGCTGCTCTTCGGCGCGGCCGCCCTCGCTGCCGTGGCCTTTCCGGTCCTGCCCGTACTGGCCGCCGTTTTCTTCGTCTCCAAGACGGTCGACTACTCGGTGTTCCGCGCCGCCAAGGAGGTCCTTTATATTCCCCTCTCCTTCACCGCCCGCTACCGCGCCAAGATGACCGTGGACGCCCTGATCTACCGCTCCTCCAAGGGAGTGGTCTCGGCCCTGCTCTCCCTCTCCAACCGCGCCTTCGGCCTACTGCCCCTGCGCTTCTATCCGCTCCTGGTGGTGCTCCTGTGCGGCGGCTGGAACCGCTTCACCCGCGGCCTGCCCGAGCCTCCCGTCGCGCCATGAAGATCATCATGCCAATGTGAATCCGGAGAAAGTGTTTAAGCTGGCAACTATGTGCGGCATGCGCAGGGGTAGGCCAGCTCCCGTTCCGTCCCAGCCGCTATTTTCTTTTCTTGACCTCGTACAGATTGCCGTCCAGGTCGGATATGAAAGTGACCGAGGAATCACCCTTGGGGGTGCGGTTGACCCTCAGGCCAAGCGCGGTGCAGCGGACAAGGAGCCCGTCCGGGTCATCCGCCTCGAGGCAGGTGTGGGCGACGGTCGGCGCCGGCGCCCGGCACGACGGATCGACGAATACCTCGAAATGAATGCCTTCGGCCCGGTAGTGGATGATCGCCAGCTCGCGCTCGATGGCGAAAATGCTCCGGGAGAGCTCCACGGACAAGCTGACGGGGGCGGCTTTTTCAAGGCCCAAAAGCTCCTGGAAAAAGAGGTCGGCGTTCCTTTCGCAAGACGCCCCGACGCCGACATGAAGCACGCGCATGGGCATTTCCTGCTTACGCACCCCGGCTGGGGCCGTTCGGCTCGATGATGACCTTGACCGCGTCCTTTCCATCCAGCAGCAGGGCAAAGCCCTCGGCGATCCTCTCCAGCGGCAGCCGGTGGGTCACCAGGCTGTCCACCTCGATCCTTCCCGCGGCCAGCAGTTCGATGGCTTCCCGGATATCGGGCGGACCGCAATAGTAGGAGGTCAGGACTCTGACCTCCTGGGTCCAAAAATCGTTGATGGGCATGGTGACGCTGATGTCCGGGCCGGGCACGGCAAAGAACACGATCGACCCGCCCTTGTCCACGCTGCGCCAGGCCTGCTCAATGGCCGGCAGCGCGCCCGTGCAGACCATGACCACGTCGGCCTTGCGCCCGGCCTGCTTGGCCAATCGCGCCGGGACATCCTCGCGCCCCGGGATGAGGAATTGCGCCCCGGCCTTGCCGGCCAGCACCAGCTTCTGCGGATTGACATCGGTCGCGGCAACGGCCGAATTCCTGAGCCTGGCCAGGCGGATGTGCAGCAGCCCCGAGACGCCCGAGCCCAGAATCAGGATCGTCTTTCCCTCGGCCGCGCCGCCGATGCGCGCCGCGCGGACCACGCAGGCCAGGGGCTCGATGAACGTGGCCTGCTCGCAGGAGATGCTTGCGGGCAGGTGATAGAGCCCGTTCTCCACGATGAGCTTTGGGACCAGGACATACTGGGCAAAGCCGCCGCCGAGCCGCTCCTTGACCTCGGAGCACTGGGGAAAATGGCCGTCGCGGCAATGGCTGCATTTCAGGCACGGGACCTTGGGGGCGGCCATCACCCGGTCCCCGGGTTTGAAATCGAGTACCCCGGCCCCGACCTTCTCCACGCAAGCGCCGATCTCATGCCCCTGGACCAGCGGGGCGCGCGGCAGGCGGTACCATTCCACCAGGTCGCTGCCGCAGATGCCGCAGGCCATGACCTTGAGCAGCACCTCTCCCGGGCCGGGCTCGGGCACGGGGGCGTCCTGGACGCGGATGTCCCGGTTGTTGTACCAGAGAGAAACCTTCATCCTCGGCAGATCACTTTTGTTTGTTCTTCAGGGAACGGTAGAGCTCCAGGGCCTTTTCCGGTTTCTCGTTCTGGTGCACCACGGCGCGCACGGCCTGGATCATGGCCAGCGGCGCCTCGGCCTGGAAGATGTTGCGCCCCATGTCCACGCCCGCGGCGCCCTCCTGGATGGCGCGGTAGGCCATGGTCAGGGCGTCGAGCTCGGCGATCTTCTTGCCGCCGGCGATCACGATGGGCACCGGGCAGGCGGCGGTGACGGTCTCGAAGCCCTCGGGCACGTAATAGGTCTTGAGGTAATGGGCGCCCAGCTCGGCGCAGAGGCGCGTAGCGAGGCGGAAATAGCGGGCGTCGCGCTTCATGTCCTTGCCGACCGCGGTCACGGCCAGCGTGGGGATGCCGTAGCGCGTGCCCAGGTCGATCATGCGGGTCATGTTGCCGATGGACTGCTTCTCGTATTCGCCACCGATGAAGACCTGCACCGCCATGGCGCAGACGTTCAGGCGGATGGCGTCCTCGATGTCCACGGCGATCTCCTCGTTGGAGAGCTCCTTGAGGATGCTCGCCCCGCCCGTGACCCTCAGGACCACGGCCTTCTGCGAGGAGGGCGGCACGATGCTCCTGAGGATGCCGCGGGTGAGCATCAGCGTGTCGGCATAGGGCGCCAGCGGCAGGATGGTGATGTCGATCCTCTCCAGGCCGGTGGTGGGACCCTGGAAATAGCCGTGGTCGAAGGCCAGCATGACCGTGCGCCCGGAGACGGGGTTGAATATCCGCGCCAAGCGGTTCTTCATGCCCCAGTCCAGGGACTGCGAGCCCTTCAGCTGGAACGCTTCCGCCTGCTGCGGCACATCCACGAAAAAATTCTTGGCTTCGTTATCATCGGCTTCGGGCATGGTCTGCTCCTTCCAGGGGCCGAGGAAAACGCCCCCGCTTCCTTCGGGGCGAACCTCGCGTTCGTCCCTGGAACATGGGAAAATTGATTTTCCCAGGCCGATATTCTAAGGTCAATCCTAGGCGATGTCAATGGATGGGGGGGAAGAGCCGCCAGAGTCATCGAGGTTCGAAGTTCGCCTGGGCAGTGAAAAACCCTGGACCCTTGAACCTACTATTTTTCCAAACAACAAGCGCCAAACCGGATCCTGTTTTGGTATAATGCAAAAATCAGATCGATCGCCGCCTGCGGAGGAGACCTCATGCCCGATCATTCGCAGATCGTTTTCGTCATGGCCGCTTACATGCTGGTCGTGATCGCGATCGGTCTTTTTTTCGCCAAGCGCGCCAACGCCAGCTCCGGCAACTATTTCCTGGGCGGCCGAGCGCTGGGCCCGTGGATGACGGCGATGAGCGCCGAGGCCTCGGACATGAGCGGCTGGCTGCTCATGGGGCTGCCCGGCGTGGCGTACTGGTGCGGCCTCGCCGACGCCTCCTGGACGGCGCTCGGCCTGCTCATCGGGACGTATGTCAACTGGCGCCTGGTCAGCACGCGGCTGCGCAGTTATTCCGCCATCACGGCCGACGCGATCACCATTCCCGACTTCCTCTCCAACCGCTTCCATGAAGGGAAAAAAATGCTGATGACGATCGCGGCCTTGTTCATCCTTATTTTCTTCACCGTATACGCCGCGAGCTGCTTCGTCACGGTGGGAAAGCTCTTCTCCTCCGTCTTCGCCATCGACTACCGGGCCTGCATGATCGCCGGCGCCGCCTTCGTCGTCCTCTATACCCTCATCGGCGGCTTCCTGGCCGAAAGCGCATCGGATTTCATGCAGGCGCTGGTCATGATCACGGCGCTGGTGGCCATCCTCGCCGTCGGCGTCATCGCCGCCGGCGGCCCGGCCCGGATCATCGCCAATCTGGGAACCATCCCGGGATTCCTGGACATCTTCGCCACCGCCGCCCCAACCATGGCGGGCGGCGCGCAGACCGTCGCCGGCGGCCGGGCGCTCTTCGGCACTGCCGGCGACTATTCTTTCCTGGCCATCCTCTCCACCATGTCCTGGGGTCTCGGCTATTTCGGCATGCCCCAGGTTTTGCTGCGTTTCATGGCCATCCGCGACCCGAGGGAGCTCGCTTACTCCCGCCGCATCGCCACGACCTGGTGCTTCATCTCCCTGTTCGCCGCCGTAGCCATCGGGTTGGCCGGCCGGGCGCTCTACCCGGCCGAACTGCTCACCCCGGCGGCTGCGGAAAGCATCTTCATCGCCGTCGCCACCCGCTTGCTGCCGCCGGTCCTGGCCGGCGTCGCCCTGGCCGGCATCCTGGCGGCGACCATCAGTTCATCCGATTCCTACCTGCTGATCGCCTCGTCGGCCGTTGCCAAGAATATTTACCAGGGAATCTTCAAGAAAAACGCCGCCGATGCGCAGGTCATGCGCATCTCCCGGCTGACGCTGCTCGCCATCTCAGCCACCGGGGTGATCATCGCGCTCGACAGGAATTCCGTCATCTTCCAGGTCGTTTCCTTCGCCTGGGCCGGCTTCGGCGCCGCCTTCGGTCCCGTCATGCTGTTCTCGCTGTTCTGGAAGCGAACATCCCGTGGCGGCGCGATCGCCGGCATGGTCGCGGGCGGCTCCATGGTCTTCGCCTGGAAGCTGCTGGTCCGGCCCCTGGGCGGCATCTTCGCCATCTACGAGCTGCTGCCGGCCTTTCTTTTTTCCTGCCTCGTGATCCTCGCCGTCTCCAGGCTGACGCCAGGACCGTCGCCGGAAATTCGCAGGGAATTCGAGCAGGCGCGTCAGGCCGCCGCCGGGCGCTCCTTTCATTAGGCGCGTTGTTTTGCTATAATCACTGGGGTAAAAATGAACAGTTCGTCAACTCCAGCAGTCCGCGATAAAAGCCGATGACCTTCGCTTATCCGCACGTCCTTTTCCTGCTGCTCCTGCTCATCCCCTTCGCCGCGCTGGTCATCCACAATTTCCGCAGAAAAAAGCGGATCTTGCGCGAGTTCATCGCCGAGGAGGCCCAAGGGGCAATGGTCGTGCGGGCGGGGCGCGAGATCGACTTCTTCAAGGCGTCGCTGCTGATTGCCGCGCTGGCCTTCATCGTCCTGGCCCTGGCCCGGCCGCAGTGGGGGGAGCGCTTCGAAAGCACCGACATTCGCGGGCTGGAGATCGTCTTCCTGCTCGACACCTCGGCCTCGATGAACGCCGAGGACCTGCAGCCCTCGCGCCTGGAGGTGGCGCGGAACCTGATCGTGGCCATCGTCGAAGCCCTGAGGACCGACATGGTCAGCCAGGTCAACTTCGCCGGCGCCGCCTATGTGCAGTGCCCGCCGACCCTGGACTACGAGGCTTTCAAGCTGCTGGCCCTGGCCTCGGCCACGAGCCCCGAGGAGGAGCAGGGAACCGATTTCGCCAAGGGCTTACCAGCCAGAAGGTGGCCGTCCTGATCACCGACGGCGAGGACCACGAACTGGGATGGCGGGAGACGGTCAAGGAGCTGCAGAAGCGGAATATCACCGTGTTCACCGTGGGCGTCGGCGCCCCCGGCGGCGCCCCCATCCCCATCCGCGACGCCCAGGGGCGGACGACAGGCTGGAAACAGGATCCGCGGGGAGCCATCGTCAAGTCGCAGCTGGAAGAGGCGACCCTGGCGCGCATCGCCGCCGACTGCGGCGGCCAGTACTACCGCCTGAGCTCCGCATCCGGGATCGCCCCCCTGGTGGGCATCCTGCGCTCCTATGCAGCTCGCGCGCAAGATCCGCAGCCGCAAGATCGACCGCTTCGCCATCCCGCTGCTGCTGGCCGCGCTGCTGCTGGCCGGCGAAATGGCCCTGAGCGACCGGAGGATCGCATGGCGAAGAAGCTGAGCCTGCTGCTGTTGCCCCTGCTGCTGGGCCTCGCGTCCGACACCCTGTGGGGCTGGCACTGGTTCGAGCCGGCCGCGCGCCGCAATCAGAAGGGGATCGCGGCCTACCGCCAGGAAAAGTACGCCGCCGCGCTGGAACAGTTCCTCTCGGCCAAGGGGCTCAGGCCCGACGCCCAGCCGCTGAAGAACAACACCGCCGCCGCCCTCTACCAGCTGAAGAAATTCCAGGAAGCCGCCGACGAGTTTTCCAGCATCGACCCGGCCCGTCTCGGCAAGGACCAAGCCGGCCTGCACTACAACCTGGGCAATGCCCAGTATCGCCTGGGGCAGTTTCCCAAGGCCCTGGAGAGCTACAAGCGCAGCCTGCTCCTGGCCCCCGACGATGTCCAGTGCAAGAAGAACTTCGAGCTGACCCTGAAGAGGATCCGCGAGCAGCAACCGCAGCCGCAGCAGCAACAGCCGGACAACCAGGCCCAAGCCGAGCAACAGAAGCAGAAATACGAAGCCATGATGCAGTTCCTCAACCAGAACGAAAAGCAGCAAATGGAAAAAAAGAAACGCAAGGCCAAGCCGGCCCGCAATGAAAAAGACTGGTAGCGTTCTCCTGCTCGTCCTGCTCCTTGCCGCACCCTGGGCGCTGTCCGGGGCGGATGCCGAAGTCAGCGCCTCGGTGAGCGCTGAAAAGATCGGCCTCGACGACACGCTCCTTTATACCCTGACCTTCAGCAACATGGAGAACCCGGCCCAGCCCGACCTTTCCCTGCTGGAGGATTTCAAGGTCCTGCAGACCTCGCGCAGCTCCGAGTTCCAGTTCCGCGGCGGCGCCAGCTCCACCAGCACGCGCTTCACCTATTACCTGATGCCCGTTCGCACCGGCCGACTCGAGCTGCCCCCCGTGCGCTACAGCCACCTGGGGCGCGAGTACCGCACGCAGGCCTTCGGCATCGAGGTGGTCAAAGGCAGTCTTGCTCCGCAGAGTGCTCCGCCCTCAGGCCCGACTTCGCCCTTCGGCGATGATTTCTTCGCCTCCCCGTTCCGCGAGCGCGCGCCGCAGAAGATCGACGCCACCCTGCGCGCCGTCCTCTCCAAGCCCGCCTGCCTCAGGGGCGAGCAGCTGCTCTACCGGGTCCTGCTCTACACCCGCAACCGCATCGAGGCGGTGAACATGCTTTCCAGCGCCTCGTTCGCCGGCTTCTGGCAGGAGTGGTTCCCAGTGCCCGAGTCCATCTCCCCTGCCAGCGAGAACGTCAACGGCGTCATCTACCAGGTCTACGAGATCCGCAAGGCGGCGCTCTTTGCCAGCGAGAGCGGCACCCTGGTCATTCCGCCGCTGCAATTCGAGCTGCAGCTGGCCCCCTTCGGGGCCGGGTCGGCATTCTTCGGCGCCCAGCCCCTGCGGCGCTCGACCCAGGAGCTCAAGGTCCAGGTCAGCGATCCCCCTGCGCAGGGGGTTGGCTTGCCGGCCGGTCAGTTCTCCTTCGCGCTGGAGTCGCCCCGGGAGAAGGCCGACGTCAACGAGATCGTCACCCTGAGGATGACGATCAGCGGCACGGGCAACTGCAAGGCGGTCATACCGCCCCAGGTGCCGGCCAGCGCCATGGTGCTCGTCTACCCGGCCAAGGTCACCCAGGCCGCGGCCTACTCCCCCACCGCCCTGACCGGCACCCTGCGCGCGGAAATACCGGTCGCCTTCAAGCAGAAAGGAATGGCCGAGTTCCCGGCCCTGGAGTTCCGCTATTTCGACCCGGCCCGGCGCGCCGTGGTCAGCCTGCGCAGCGCCCCTTTCCGCATCCAGGTAACGGGCGAGAAGGCTTCCTCCGGGCTCGAGCGCACCCTTGCGGGCGGCGAGGTGGTCCAGAAAGGCGAGGACATCGACTTCATCCGCAGCGGCCCGCTGGCCGGCCGCCGCAAGCCCATCCACCGCCAGTTTTGGTTTTGGCTCCTGCTCCTCGCCCCCTTCGTCATCAACCTGCTGGCCCTGCTCAAGGCGGCTCTGTGGGATCGCCTCATCGCCTCCAGTCCCATGATGCGCAACCGCCGCATCCTGGCGCGGGCCCTGCGGCGGCTGAACGAGGTCCGCGGCCCCGGGGACATCGCCCCGGTCATGGAAAGCTTTTTCAGCGAGAAGAGCGGGCTGGGCCTTTCCGAGATCAGCGACCGCCGCATCGCCGAGGTCCTGGCGGCAAAGCGGGTGAACGGGGACGACATCGACAAGTTCCTCTTCATCAAGGGACAGTCCGAGCTGTCCCGCTTTTCGCAGCAGAAACGGTCGGCCCTTGAACTGAAGAAGGACCTGCAAACGCTGAAGAACCTGTTCCGCGAGATCGACAGGAAGATGAAATGAGAGCCAAAAACCTATTCCTGGCCGCGGCCCTGCTGACGCTCCTTGCCTCAAGGGGCGCGGCCGGCATCCATGATGATTTCGCCGCCGCCAACCGCGCCTACGAAGAGGGAAAGTTCTCCACAGCCCTGGCCAGCTACCTGGGGATCGGCCCACAGGTCAATGACTGGCGGGTGTCGTACAACATCGGCAACTGCTATTACAAGCTGGGTCGCTACCTGTCGGCCAAATATCATTTCCTCAAGGCGCAAAAGCTCAATCCCCTGGAGCCGTCGGTCTCGCGCAACATCGCCATGACCAACCGCCATTTCCGCACGAACGCCAGGCTGCCGGAGCCCGACTGGATCACCCGGGCCAGGCAGCGGCTGGAGAGCCGGTTGAGCCTGGACGCGCTGAGCGTCCTGCTGCTGCTGGCGGTCCTGCTGTTCAATCTTCTCCTCTTCCGGCTGCTGACCCGCGGCCGCAGCAGGAAACTCGCCTACGCCCTGGCCTTTTCCCTGCTGCTGGCGCTGATCCTCGGCGCCTACCACTGCCACCGCGCTTCCGCGTTGGGCCGCAGCACCGTCGCCATGGTCTGGGACGCGGACGCCCAGCTGCGCAGCGGTCCCGGCGAGGACAACACCGTGCTGTTCACCCTCCACCCGGGCCTGGACGTGCGCATCATCGACCGCCACGGCGATTGGCTGCAGGTCGCGGCGGCGGAGCGCATCGCCGGCTGGATCGAGAAAAAAAAGCTGGTCCTGATTTGAGCAAGGCCGGGCTCTACGTCCATTTCCCCTTCTGTCGCCGCGCTTGCTTCTACTGCCATTTTTTCAAGAGAAGGCACCGGCCCGCGCCTGTAGGCGACTACCTCGCCCGGCTGCAGGGCGAGATGCTCCTGAGGCGTGATCCCGCGCTGGAGGTCGATACGGTCTATTTCGGCGGCGGTTCGCCCTCGCTGCTGGATGCCGGCCAGATTTCCCGGCAGCTGGACGCCGCCGCAAAGCACTTCGGCCTTGCCTCCCGGGCCGAGGTCACGCTGGAAGCCAACCCGGAGGACCTTTCCCCGCCCCTGCTGAAGGAGCTCCGCTCGGCGGGGATCAACCGCCTCAGCGTCGGGGCCCAGTCGTTCCAGGAGAGGGACCTGCGCTTCCTCAGGCGCACCCATGACGCGACTCAGGCGATCCAGTCCCTGACCTTGGCGAGGGAGGCCGGCTTCAGGAACATCAGCGTCGACCTGATCATCGGCCTGCCCAGCCAGACGGCCGGGAGCATGGAGGCGAATTTTCGCGCCGTCGCCGCGCTGGCGCCGGCCCATGTCTCGGTATACATTCTCGAGAACGTGCCCCGGCCAGCGGCCGACGAGCGCGATGCCCGCCTCTATTTCCAGGCACGCCAGGCGCTTCTGGATCTCGGCTTCGAGCACTACGAGGTCTCCAACTTCTGCCGCCCCGGCCGGGCCTCGCGCCACAACCTCAAGTACTGGCGCATGGAGCCCTAGGGCGTGATTACCGCAATGTCGCCGATCTTCAGAAGTATGGCGTCGCCATCCGGAGCGGGAAGCTGCCGTTGGTGAGAACGAGGCAGTTGGACCCCGCCAAGAGGCGGATCGTCACCGGCCTGCGCCTGCTTAAGGGCATCCCGGCATCGGCATTCAAGCCATTCCCCGCCCCAACCGAATTTCTTCTTGCCGAAGGCCTACTTGTCTATTGAATGAAGTCCTTGAATATTTCATTTGACCTATCGAACTCAGGGAAGACAGAGGGAAGAGAAAGGGTAGAATGAGGGAAGACAAAGTGGAAAAGCCCTTTCAGAACTTCGTTATTACTTTTTCTTCCCTCTGCCTTTCCCTCTGACTTCCCTCTCTCTTCCCTTGATCCCTGTTTCTTACAGCCCCGACACGACCACGTTCTCGAAGACCATGCTGGGGAAGCGGGTGGAGGAGTACAGGAACGGATCGTTGGCCACCTCGACGAGCTTGGGCAGGAACTTCAGGTAGTTGTCGGCGATGTTCATCTCGGAGACGGCCTGCACCGGCTCACCCTTCTCGAAGAGCGTGCCGATGATGCCGATCGAGGTGTCGCCGGTGGTCGGGTTGGCGTTGCCGCCGATGAAACCGGTGATCAGGATGCCGCGGCCGAGGTCCTTCATGATCTCCTTGACCGAGCGCGTTCCGGGCGGGATGACCAGGTTGGAGGGGCTGCCTGAGGTCGGCTCCCAGCCCAGCTTGCGGCTGTAGTACCAATCGACGAAGAACTCCTTCAGTACTCCGGCCTCGATCAGGACGCGCTTGCGGGCGGCAAGGCCGTCGGCGTCGAAGTGCCGGCTGCCCAGCCCCTTGGGGATGAACGGGTCATCGACCACGGTGAGGTGCCGGCTGGCGATCACCTGTCCCTTCTTGTCGGCCAGGAAGGAGCGCTTCTGCTGGATGCTGCGGCCGAACATGGCGCCGAGTACGCCGTTGAGCATGCGGCCGACGTTTTGGTTCTCGATGATTACCGGCAAGGTCTCGGTCTTGATCTTTTTCGCCCCCAAGAGATCCAGGGTGCGCCGCGCCGCCAGGGCGCCGATCTCCTCGGGCCGGGGCAGGTCGCCGCGGTGGACCGTGACTGCGTAGCTGTAGCCATTGGGCCGGCGGTCGCCGGCGTCCTGGGCGGTCATCTGGGCAAAGGGAGCGTAGTAGGTCCCGCGGGAGTAGCCCTCAAAGCCATTGCTGGCCACCATGACCGATTCCTGGCTGCCGTCCTCCACCTGCGACGTCACCGAAACCACCTTGTCGCCCCCGGCCTGCAGGCAGGCGCTTTCCAGGGCTTTGGCCATGTCGTGACGGTTCTCCGGGGAAAATGAGTCGTAGGCGGCATCCTGCAGCTCCAGGTCGGCAGGGGTCCGCCCTTCATAGTACTTGGGATCGGGCAGGCTGCGGAAGGGATCTTCGGCCAGCAGCCGAGTGGCGATGACAGCGTTGCCCAAAAAGTCGCGCAGCGCCTGCTGGCGCAGATCGGACGTACTCTGTACGGAATAGCGGCCGGCGGCGAACACCTGGACATTGAGCGCTTTGGTCGAGGCTTCCTTGATGTTCTCCGGCTTGCGGTCACGGTAGCTGACCTCGACGGTGCGGTTGGCATCGAGATTGACCACGCAGGCGTCGGCGCCCGCCCCCTTGGCGGTCTTGACCACCCAGGCACACAATTCGAGCATTTCCTTGTTCATTTTTCTGTCTCCTTGCTTACGAGCGGACGCCGCCGACGGTCAGCGACTTGACCAGGCAGGTGGGCTGACCGAAGCCGCAGGGCACGGCCTGGCCGCCCTTGCCGCAGGCGCCGGTGCCGCCGCGGGAAAGCTCTAGGTCGCCGGCCACCATGATGATATTGCGCAGCATCTTGGGCCCATTGCCCATGATATTGATGTCCTTGATCGGGGCGCCGAGCTTGCCGTCCTCGATCATCCGGCCCTGGGACACGTAGAAAGCGAAATCGCCCTCGCCGATCTTCACCTGGCCGTTGCTGACGTTCTGCACGTAGATCCCCTTGCCGGCGGCGCGGATCGCGTCGGCGGCAGCGGCCGGGCCCGCCAGCATGAGCGTGTTGCGCATGCGCGGCTGCACATAGTGCTGGTAGCTTTCGCGGCGGCCGTTGCCCGTGGGTTTCACCTTATAAAATCGGGCCGAGATGCGGTCGTGCATATAACTGGTCAAAATGCCGTTCTCGACCAGGGCTGTCTTCTGCCCGGGGATACCCTCGTCGTCGAAGTTGATGGAGCCCAGCTGGCCGGGGATGGTGCCATCGTCCAGGATGGTCACGAAAGGCTCGGCCACCTGTTTGCCGATCATGGTGCTGAAGGTCGATGTCTTCTTGCGGTTGAAATCGGCCTCCATGCCGTGGCCGATGGCTTCGTGCAGCAGGACACCGGTCACGCCGGGTCCCAGCACCACCGGCATCTCTCCGGCCGGCGGCTGCACGGCATCGAAGAGTTGCAGGGCGTCGCCCACGGCCTTGGCGGCGATGGCCTCGACCGCATCCGGGGTAAAGAAGGAGAAATCGTGGCGCCCGCCCAGGTTCCAACCCGCCTGTTCCTTGCGGCCGCCCTTCTCGGCGATCACGAAGGCCGTGAGGTAATCGCGCGGCTGCAGGTCTTCGGCCTTGGTCCCGTCCGAGGTGACCACCATGATGCGCTTCTGCTGGTCGTGGAAGCTGGCGTTGACCTTGACCACCAGCGGTGACAGGGCGAAGCAACGGTCGTTGATCCCCTGCACCAGGGGCAGCTTGTCCGCCAGGGGGACGTCGCTCAGCAGCTTTTTCAGGGGGTAGTAACTCGCCGTCTTCATCCAGGCCAGGCGCCCAGCCGGGGCGGTGGCGCCGCCGGCGGCGATGGTGGCGGCGACGGCCGCGGCCTTGAGCATCGCCTTCTCCTCAAGCTCCTGGGTGAAGCCGTAGCCGACCTGATCGCCCTTGACGGTGCGGATGCCCACGCCCAGGGCCACGTCGCTGAAGGCGCGGCTCACCTTGCCGTCCTCCAGGACGATCCAGTTGCCGATGGTGTGCTCGAAGTACAGGTCGGCGTAATCGCCGCCCTTGGCCAGCGCCGCGGCCAGGACCTTGCGGCAAAGGGCATCGCTGATGCCGAATTCCCGCTCGAAATAGCCCGGGCTTTCGTCGGCCAGCAGCGTATGCCAGCCTCCGGCTAGAATCGGGACCGCCGCGGCCGCGGCGGCCGCGCCGCCCGTGGTCTTCAGGAAAGAACGCCTGCTCATTTCTGCCATGAAAACCTCCTCTGTGGCTGCGGGGAACTTTTCCTGCAAGAATCCCGCAGATTGTTTAGACGTTTTTCCCGCAAAAAAAGTTCCGTTCCGGGGAGAAAAAAGCGATTTTAGCTATTTCAACGGCACGGAGTGCGGGCGGGGCTGGGAGCGGTCGCAGCACTCGGCCACCAGCTGCAGGTAAGCAGCGGGGGGGCGGGAGATATGGATGCCGATCTCGCGCGGTTTGGCAGCCAGCGCGCCCGTGTATTCATGGGACCAGCGCACCTCGCCGTCGAGGAAGATCGAATCGCTCTCAATGGCCAAGGCGATGCGCACCTTGTGATTGAGCGCGGGGCACTGCATGGTTTGGATGCCGATGCCGTGCTGGGAGACGTCCTGGGTGAAGCCCGGGTGCATGTCGTCGCCGCACTTGCAGATGATCAGCTTGCGGAAAGGGACGCGCTTTTCCTCTCTTTTTTTGATCATAGCAATCCCCTTTTTCTATATATTCAATACTATTCAAAAAAGGGGAATTTTCAATCAGGAAAATCGCTCAACCGATGACCAGGTCGCGTCCGTCGACGAAGGCCGGCTTGGGGATAAATTAGGAGACGATTTTTCCGGCCCAGAGTTCTTCCAGGAAACATCGCCAGGGCATGATGCGGATGGAACCGACGAGGCGTTCATGTCTTTCATTGCCGACCAGGATGGACAGGCGCGGGTTGAATTCTTCAGCGAAGGCCTTTAGACCGCGCAACAGGGAGGTATCAACACTGCCGGCGCCCTTGACCTCAACGGCCACCTCCCCGTCGCCCAGCACGAAATCGACTTCCTGTCCCGACTTGGTTCGCCAGAAGCGGATCGGGTAGTTCAATCCGGAATAGGAGGAGTGAGCCGTCATCTCCATGAGGATGAAATGCTCCAATGCCTTGCCGAAGACTTCTCCTTTCGTCAGTTCCAGTCGGCGCCGAACCAAGCCCCCGGCCACCCCGACATCGAAAAGGTAGGCTTTGGGCGCGCGGGTGATGACCTGGCGCGAGGAGCGGCGCTGGAACGGCTCAACCAGCCGCCCCAACAGCGTGTCGGCCAGTATCTGGTAGTATTCCTTGACCGTCTTGGCGTCCACACCGCAGTCGCGGGCGATGTTGGCATAGTTGGTCAGCTCGCCGTGGCTGTGACCCACGGCATCCAGAAAGCGCGAGAAGGCCGGTACGTTGCGGGTCAGCCCCTCGGCGAGGATTTCCTCCTTCAAGTAGTCGCGGACATAGCCGGCCAGGGAACGCCCGGGATCGGCGCCGAAGTAGTGGTCGGGAACGAGCCCCCGGTTCAGGGCGCGCAGCAGGTCGACCTCCCCGAGCTCGGCCGAGGTCAGCGGGAACATCTCGAAGCGCCAGGCCCTGCCGCCCAGGAGGTTGGCCCTGCCCCGCGTCAGCTTGCGGGCGCTCGAGCCGCAAAGGATGAAGCGCAGGCTTTTGCTTTCGATCAGCCACTGCACTTCGTCCAGTAGGGCCGGGACTTTCTGCACCTCGTCAATGATCACCGGGTGGCGCCGGGCTTCGGGCGACGCGGCCAGGAGCCGTTCGCGCAGGAGGGCCGGCCGCTTCAGGAACTCCAATTGCTGGTCGGTATCCAGCAAGTCGATCACCAGGCTATTGGGATAGGCCGCCTTGAGGTAAGTGGATTTCCCCGTCTTGCGCGGACCCCACAGGAAGGCCGATTGCTTCTCAGGCAGGGCGATTTTCAGCAAGCGCGGCAGCATCTCCACTCGCGGAATAACCTCCATATTGGTTTAACTTAAATGGAATATATTCCATAATAGTTAAGTTGTCAAGCAAATGTTTTTCAAGGGTCTCAATTCGGAAGCCGAGAAGAACTGGTGATTGCTGGCGGTACCAATAAACGATACAAGGAGGCCGCTGCTTAATCCTGGATCTTCAGGTCGCGGCCGTCGACGAAGGCCGGCTTGGGGATGCCGAAGGCGGCGAATACCGTGGGCGCGATGTCGACCAGGCCCGGATCCTTCTCGCCGATCTTGCGGTTGCTGTAGAAGATGCCCGGCACCTGGTCGCGGGTGAAGCAATGGTCGCCGCTCCAGGGGCGGGTGTTGTCGGAAA
This sequence comes from Acidobacteriota bacterium, assembly GCA_025456175.1. GTDB lineage: Bacteria > Acidobacteriota > Aminicenantia > UBA2199 > UBA2199 > UBA2199. The sequence continues at coordinate 22,692 of JALOLC010000015.1, forward strand.
AGACCCGGTCGCCGACATAGTTCACTGCCGACTCCCAGGATACGCGGTAGCCGGCGCGGTAGCCGACGACGATGTCGGGCGCGTTCTCCACATAGGGACCGCGATAGATCTCCTCGCGGATAAAAGCGGCCTTGACAGGGGCCTGGCCGCGCTCCTCGTCCCTGGCCTTGAGCAGCCTTTCCTTGATTTCCGTCTTCAGCCGCTGCGCCTCCTCGCCCGGATTCACGATGCCCTGGCCTTCCCGTCCCTTGAGGTTGAGGAAAATGCCGTTCAGGCCCTGGCCGTAGGCACGCGAGCGGCTCCAGTCGACGTCGGCGTACCACTTGTCGGAGCGGGTCTTGCCTTCCTTCAGCACCAGATAGCCCTCGCGGTTCAGCCAGGAGTTGAGATGAAACTCGCGGTCGAAGGCGTTGAAGCCGTGGTCCGATACGACGAGCAGCAGGTCCTTGGGCTGCAGTTTGGCCAGCAGCTTTTCCAGGAAAGCGTCCATGCGGCCGTAGCAGCGGGCGATCCCCTCGACCACTTCGGGATCGGAGGAAGGCTTGGGGGCGGGCGATTGGGAGCCGGGGAGGTAGCGCCAGCACATGTGCTGGACGCGGTCGGTGGCCTCGAAGACCTGGACGATCAGGCCCGACTTGATCTTGCCCAGGACGTCGAAAAAGACCTTCTCCCGCTCATCCTGGGTGCCGTAAACCTGGTCGATGAAGGCCCGCTCCGAGAGGATCCCCTCGTTCACCGACCAGGTGTCCTCGGCCATGCCCAGGGTGGCGTAGGCGCCGTGGAGCTTGGCCAGGTACACGGAGTAGATCTTGGGGTGGGAGATCGGCATGGCCGGCTTCTCGGGATTGAGGTGGATGGGAGAGAGGTAGAGGCGGATGGGGTCGATCCCCTCGAGCACCCACTGGGCGATGCCCGAGACCTTGGCCCAGCCGGCCTTGAACTCGATGGTCTGCCATGCGGACAGGCGGTGCGGCGCCAGGGCGATCTTTTCCCGGCCGACCGACACCTCGCCGCTGGCGTCGCCGCGTTTCACTTTCAGGGTGAAGGGAATTTCCAGGGGCGGATGCCCCTGCTTGAAGGGATGGCCCGGCCCCTTGATCGTGCCCTTGTAGCGGCCGTCACCCAGGGGCGTCAGGCTCTCGAAGACCCCTTCCGAGAGATCGAAATCCTGGCTGCCGCCATCGGTGAAAAAAGTGAAGGTGCCCTGGGTGCCGCGCAGGTCAGGGGTGCCTAGGCCCGAGAGCATGGTGCCGTAGAATTTTTCGGGCGGAAAGGTGAAGGGCACGCGCAGCACGGCCGCGTAGATGCCCTTGGCCGAGACGATTTTCCAGAAGCTCTGGCTCTTGCGCTTCAGCTCGATCTTGGGGCTGGAAAGGGGGATGATCCATTGGCCGATCTTGAGGGTGCGCTTGGGAGGCAGGATGTCGGAGCCCGACAGCTTGGGCATGTAGGTGCGGCGGTCGGTGGTCAGGAAGTCGAAGATGTTGTGCTTGCCGGGATTGACGCCGGTACTGAAGGTCGACCAGGCCACCGGCGAGACGGGCGGCTCCGAGCTCCACAGGGGCGAGAACGTCCCTTGCGCGGCCAGCTTCGCGAAAGCCGGAAATGTCTTCCCCTCACGCTGGAAGCGCTTCATCAGGTGAAAGTCCATGCCGTCGAAGCCCACGATGACCACCCGCTTGAACTTGGCCTTTTTCATGATGCGCGCCCGCCTGGCGAGGCGCAGCAGGGCGCGGATGGGAAAGGTCAGGAAATTGAAAACCGCCAGAAAAAAAGCGGCAAAAACGAAAAAGAACGAGCCGACGAAGGCGAACCCCGCCCCCGGGCCGACGTAGCTCAGGAGAGACAAGGTGGAAAATATGGTTAAAAGCAGGAATATCCGCGATTTTTTCATGGTTAATTTTACCATAGCTCGCTCCCGACGCAAAGCGCTGGGCCAGTGTCAGTGTCAGTGCCAGTGTCAGTCGAAGGCAATGAAACGAAATCTCGCATTTTTCCTTTATTTTCTTGCTGACACTGACACTGTCACTGTCACTTTATGTTAAAAGTAGTTAATAATTTAATTTTTCTTATTGATTTCTGGCGAAAAAGCGTTATAATTAAAATTAAAATTTCGGCGGCACAGAGGGCGCAATGAAAATTCTGGTCATCAACTGCGGCAGTTCTTCGATCAAATTCCAGCTGCTCAACATGGACTCATGCACGGTGCTGGCCAAGGGCCTGCTGGAGCGCATCGGCATCAAGGGGTCGGTGCTGAACTACTACCAGGGCGAGAAGAAGCACGTCATCGAGCGCGACGTGCCCGACCACGAGCAGGGCGTCGACCTGATCGTCCGCTGCCTCACCGACGCCGCCAACGGAGTGATCAAGGACAAGAGCGAGATCTTCGCCATCGGCCATCGCGTGGTGCATGCCGGCGAGAAATTCAACGGCACCGTGCCCATCACCGACGCCGTGCTCGCCGCCCTCAAGGAGTGCATCCCCCTGGCGCCGCTGCACAACCCGCCCAACATCACCGGCATCGAGGCCTGCCAGAAGATCCTGCCCGGCATCCCCATGGCCGGCCCGCGAGCACAAGATCCGCCGCTACGGCTTCCACGGCACATCGCACTTCTATGTGGCCAAGCAGGGGGCCAAGGCGCTGAGCCGGAAGCTGGAGGAATTGAAAGTCATCACCTGCCACCTGGGCAACGGCTCCTCGATGGCCGCCATCCGCAACGGCATCTCCGTGGACACCACCATGGGCTACACGCCGCTGGAGGGGCTGGCCATGGGCACACGCTGCGGCGACATCGACCCGGCCATCCCCCTGGTCCTGCAGCGCACCCTGGGCCTGAGCCATGAGCAGGTGGATGCCGTGCTGAACCGCAAGAGCGGCATGCTGGGCATCTCCGAGGTCTCCTCCGACATGCGCGACATCAACGAGAAGGCGGACGCCGGCCACGCCCAGTCCAAGCTGGCCCTGGAGATCTTCGCCTACCGCATCAAGAAGTACATCGGCGCCTACATCGCCGCCATGAACGGGGTCGACCTGATCATTTTCACCGCCGGCATCGGCGAGCGCGGCCGCGAGGAGCGGGCGATGATCCTGGCCGACATGGAATCCCTGGGCATCGAGTTCGACAGCCAGGCCAACCGGGAAGCGTTCGGCAAGTTCGGCGTCATCTCCACCAAGAAATCCAGGGTCTGCGTCATGGTCGTCCCGACCAATGAGGAACTGGAGATCGCCGAGCAGACCCTACAGGTCATCGCCAACGGCGACTAGCGGCCCCGCTGCCGCTGGCCATCCTCGTCAATCCAGTTTGCCTGTTTCCGCCCATATTGCTATAATTCATCCACAAGGAGACGCGGCCCGAAAGGCGCGCAGCCAAATGAGGAAAATCGTACTGGCCCTGCTGCTGGCGCTGTTGCTGCTCGTTCCCCGCACCTTCAAGGCCTCGGAGCTGGAGCAGAACCCCGACGGCGCTGTTTCGCCCCGCTATGACGAGGCCGCCCCGCCGCAGAATCCGTCCGCCCTGCAGGCCAACGGCTACCCCGAGAGCGATGACGATATCTTCTCCTCCGGCTACGAGCGCGAAATGCTGTCCCGGCGCTTCTTTCAGAAGGCCCTGCCGCCGCTGAAGCCGAGGGAGAAGATCATCTGGGCATTCAAAACCTCCGGCGCCGGCATCCTGCTATGATCAAGAAGTATCCCTGGCACTTCATCTTCGCTTTGCTCATCCTCATCAGCCTGGCCAATATCTTCCAGAAACTGAAGTGGAGCTCGGGCTCCGACCACTTGGCCTGGGAGGTCGCCGAGCACGGGATGGTCTGCCGGGCGGCCCCGGCCAACAGCCAGATCAAGCCGGGAGACATTCTGCTGGCGGTCAACAAGTACCTGGTGCACAGCCCCATCGACCTGCAACGCGCCATCCACGGGCGCAACTACTGCCGCTACGAGATCGAGCGCGAAGGCATCCTGAAGAACGTCGGCATCGACATCGACCCCATCTTCACTCCCTTTTCCTACTACGTCCTGGTGTTCGTCGGCATTCTGGGCATCCTGCTTACCCTGGGCGTGCTCAACGTCTACGTCAAGCAGACGACCTTGTTCCCGCCGCCGCAGGTTTTTTTCTCCCTCAGCCTGTTCCTGTCGGGCTTTCTGATCTTTTCGCCCGCGGGCGACTATGGCCCGGCCGACTTCCTGTTCCTGACCCTGGACAGCATCTGCTTTATTTTTTTCCCGGCCCTGCTGCTGCAATATTCGCTGCAGTATCCGCTGCGCGCCAGGGCCCTCAAGAAGCTCAGCCGCCGCTTCCGCACCCTGCTGATCTACATGCCGCCCACGCTCCTGCTGCTCCTTAGCGCCTATTTCATCGGGCAGAACCTCTTCACCCCGGAGCCCGAGGCGCTGGTCACCACCATCCGCCATTTCCGCTCCCTGGCCCAGAAATACTTCGCCGTCTACATCGTGCTCTCCTGGGCCGGCATCGCGGCCTCGTCGCTGAACCTGGTCCTGCGCAAGAAACAGAAGCGCTACCTTGTCCCCTTGGCCGGCATTTCTCTCGGCCTGGCCGCGCTGCTGCTGCTCAACTTTTCCCAGCCGTCTCCGGTCACCGGCGACGGCCTCGCCGTCTCCTTGAGCCTCTTCTTCCTGCCCTTCCTGCCCCTGAGCCTCGTCTACTTCCTGTCGCCGCGGCGGGTCACCGACGTGGAGAACGTCATCAAGAAAACCCTGTCCATCTCGTCGCTGTTCATCTTCATCTTCGGCGCCTACCTCTTCCTGGGCCTGAACATCGAGCAGAACAAGCTGCTGGGCATCTTCTGGTCGCTGGCCGCCGTGCTCATGGCCGGCCTGCTGTTCAAGCCCCTGGAGGGCACCCTGCAGCGTTTCTTCGAAAAGCTGTTCTACCGCGAGACATTCAACTTCAAGCGCAAGCTCAAGGAGCTGGAGGGCTCGATCAGCGCCCAGCGCGACCTCTCCTCCCTCTCGCAGAACTTCCTGGAGATCATCAGCCGCGGCTTCCAGCTGCAGGCGGCTTCGCTGCTGATCCACTACAAGAACAACCTCTTCTATTCGCTGCCCGGCCGCAGCCACCTATTCCTGAGCCGCAACTTCCTCGGCGCGCTGCAGAACCAGGGGCGCCTGGTGTTCCTTTCCGAGCAGGAGTTCGCCACCAAGTTCCCCAGCGACCAGACCGCCATGCCCGCCGTCAAGCTGTTCCAGTTCCTGCCGCTGCAGATCGGCGCGCGCACGGTGGGCATCGTGGCCATGGGCCGCAAGACCGACCAATCGTACCTGACCGTGGAGGACTGGGAGCTGATGGCCAGCATCGCCTCGCCGCTGGCCCTGTCGGTGGAGAACGCCTTCCTGTACTCGCGCCTGGAGGAGCAGCTCGCCGAGCTCAACCTGCTGAAGGAGTTCAACGAGAACATCATCGAGAACATCAACCTCGGGATCATGGTCGTGTCGCGCCCGAACCAGGTGCAGACCTGGAATTCCTTCATGGAGGACCGCTTCGCCATCCCGCGCGACAACGCCCTGCACAAGAAGGCGGCGCAGGTCCTGGGCGCCGATCTGTGGAACAAGCTTCAGGCCGGCCAGACCGGACCCCACGCCCTGCGCAACGTCACGGTGACCTTGCGCGAGGCGGAGACGTTCTTCGACGTCTACGTCTCGCCGCTGAAGGACGAGGGGGGAAGCGTCTCCGGCCGCATCTTCGTCTTCGAGGACGTCACCGAGAAGAACCACATCCAGAACCAGCTGATCACCTCGGAGAAAATGGCCTCGCTGGGCCTGCTGTCGGCCGGAATCGCCCATGAGATCAACACCCCGTTGACCGGCATCTCCTCCTACTGCCAGTTCCTGCTCGACAATCCCGGCGGACCCGAGCACCGCGAACTGATCGCCAAGATGCAGGACCAGGTGCTGCGCGCCAACAAAATCATCCGCACCCTGCTGGACTTCTCGCGCCAGAAGGGGCAGCAGGCGCTGCCGGTCAACCTGGACAAGGTGCTCGACGAAAGCCTGGCCCTCATCGAGCACAAGCTGAAGAAGAAGAAGATCGTCATCCGCCGCGAAAGCAAGTTCACCCGCACCTTCCACGGCTTCCCCTCGCGCCTGCAGCAGCTGTTCATCAACCTGTTCATCAACGCCATCGACGCCATCGACCACGAAGGCTGGATCGCGATCAGCGGCGAGGAGACGGATGAGCAGATCCGCGTGCGCTTCAAGGACAACGGCCATGGCATCGCGGCAGCGAAGCTGGAGAAGATATTCGACCCCTTCTTCACCACCAAGGAGATCGGCCAGGGAACCGGCCTGGGTTTGGCCATTGTCTACAACATCGTCAAGGAGCACTACGGCAACATCGAGGTGCAAAGCAAGGTCCAGCGCGGCACCACCTTCCTCATCACCTTCCCGCTGCAAAGTCCGCTGAGGAGCATGAGCCTATGAAAAAAAAGATCGTCCACCTGGTCGACGACGAAATCGTCATCCACGATATTTTCAAGCGCATCTTCATCGGCCCCGAGTACGAGCTGCGCATTTCAGAGAACAAGCCCCAGGCCAAGGCCAACCACACGCCCGAGGTGGACGTGGTGATCATGGACCAGATGATCCCCGGCAGCTCGGGGCTGGAAATCTTCAAGGAGCTCAAGAAGGACGACCCGGCGGTGCGCGTCATCTTCCTGACCGCTTTCGGGACGATCGAGGCGGCCATCGAGGCCATCCAGCAGGGGGCGCTGGACTACCTGCAGAAGCCGTTCAGCAATGTCGACCTGAAGCACAGGGTGGACCGCGTCATCCGTGAAAAGCGGCTGGGCCAGGAGAACACCCAGCTCAAAAAGACGCTCGGCGACCGGTTCGCCTTCGAGAACATCGTCGGCCGCAGCCCGCTGCTAAAGAAAATCCTGGGCATCGTGGAGAGCGTCGCCGATTCCAACTCCACGGTGCTGATCACCGGCGAGAGCGGCACCGGCAAGGAGCTGATCGCCAAGGCCATCCATTCCCACTCCAATCGTCGCGCCATGCCCTTCCATGCCTTCAACTCGAGCAATATCCCGGCCAACCTGTTCGAGAGCCTGCTCTTCGGCTACAAGAAGGGCGCCTACACCGGCGCCGTCAGCGACAAGAAGGGCGCCTTCGAGGAGGCCGACGGCGGCACCATGTTCTTCGACGAGATCGCCAACCTGAGCGACGAGACCCAAGCCAAGATCCTGCGCGTCCTGCAGGAGAAGGAGATCCAGCCGCTGGGCAGCAACCAGATCAGGAAAGTGGACGTGCGCATCCTGGCCGCCAGCAACATCGACCTGCTGGCCAAGGTGAAGAGCGGCGAGTTCCGCGAGGACCTCTACTACCGGCTGAACATCATCAACATTCACCTGCCTCCCCTGCGCGAGCGCAAGGAAGACATCCCCCTGCTGGCCGAGGCCTTCCTGAAGCGCTTTGCCGGCGAGAACGGGAAAAACACCAAGGCCATGAGCCCCAAGTTCCTGCGCGCGCTGCTGGACTACAACTGGCCGGGCAACATCCGCGAGCTGCAGAACACCATGCTGCGCGCCGTCCTGCTCAGTAGCGACGAAACATTGACCCCCGAGGCCCTGAGCCCGGAGGTGCTGGGCGTCAGCGACCGGCGCCTGGAGGGAGCGGGAGGCTTCAACGAGAAGGTGGACGCCTACAAGCGGCAGCTGATCTGCGAGACGCTGGAGAAGACCAACTGGGTCCAGAACAAGGCCGCCGCCGACCTGGGATTGAAGCCATCCACGCTCTACGAACTGATCAAGCGCCTGGGGATTAGGAAATGAATGAAATGAAGCTGATGAAGTTTCTCCAGGACTGCGGGCTGGCCAGCCGGCGCGATATCCGCCAGTCGATCCACGCCGGCCGCTTCCGGGTCAGTGGCCGAGTCGTCACCGACCCCAATTTCCCGGTGCGCCCCCAGCGCGACGCCATCCACATGGACGGCAAGCCCCTGCGCCTTGCCCCCCGGCCCAAGAGCTACTTCATCCTCAACAAGCCGACCGGCGTGGTCTCCACCCTGGCCGACCCCGAGGGACGGCCGACGATCCGCGACTTCATCGCCCGCATCCGCGAGCGGGTTTACCCGGTCGGGCGCCTCGACTTCCACTCCGACGGGCTCATGCTGCTGACCAACGACGGCGCCCTGGCCGACTTCATCCTGGCGGCGCGCAACGCCGTTCCCAAGACCTACCTGCTGAAGATCAAGGGGGCCCTGGGCGAAGCGGCGCGCAAGAAGCTGGAGCGGGGCTTCGTCTTGGAGGGCGAGCGGCTGAACCCCTTCGCAATCGAGGAGATGAGCACCACCGGCAGCGGCAACTCCTGGCTGCGCGTGACCATCACCGAGGGCAAGAAGCACATCCTGCGCAAGGCGTTCCTGTACTCCGGCCACCCGGTAGAGAAGCTGCGCCGCGTGGCCATCGGCAGCCTCACGCTGGGCAAGCTGCCGCTGGGCCATTGGCGCGAGCTGCGCCCCGACGAGATCGTCCGGTTCAAGCACCAGCATCGCTTCCCTGGATAGGAGCGGATCCCCGCCCAGTCCGCGGTCCGGCGTTGCCCGCAGACTCTGTCCGGCCGTGGCGGCGTTGATTCAGGGTTGACCCCGCGTTTTCCCGGCAGCACTTGAATTGCCGCTGCCGCTGTTGTATAAACAGGCCAGGCTGCGGGCGGGCATCATCGCCCGGCGGATTCATGGGGATGCGGCCCGCCATGGAGGAGTTTGCATGTCATTGCGCCAACTGTTCATCGTCTGCATTGCGCTGCCCGTGTTTTCCGTTTGCGGCGCCGGGACCGGCCAGCAGGACGAGGCCAGCGGCGAGCTTGTCTTCAGGGCCTTTCGCCAGGGGCTGCCCGTCACCGGCCTGAAGGCGGAGGATCTCCGCCTGCGCATCGACGGGCGTGAGCAGCCCGTCGCCGCCTTGAGCGAAGCGAGTCGGCGCCTCGGCGCCGGGACCGCTCCGCGCCTGGTCGCCCTGCTGGTGAACGTCGCCGACGCCAATCTGGACCTGACGCCGGGGATCGAGTTCCTGGTGACGAAATTCCTGCGCGCCGGCGACCAACTGCTGTTCTGCTCCAACAATTTTTTCCTGAGCACGCACGTGGTGAGCGACCTGGCGGCGGAGAAGGCGCGCCTGCAGCAGATCATCAGCCTGGAAAAGAGGAAATTCCAGGCGCTCTACCAGGCCATGCGCTTCCAATTGAGCGACCTGCTCAACCGCACCGGGCGCATGATCGACGGACAGACCTCCGAGGAGGTCGGCTTCGCGACCCCCGAATGGAACCGCCAGGGGGTCTATCCCGAGGCCATCCGGCGCAACTTCATCCATATCTTCACCCAGACCGCCCAGTCGTACAAGAAGTTCTTCCTGCAGCTCGACGATGAGAAGATGCGGAGCCTGGCCGCCGCCTGCTCGGGTTGGCAGCAGGACAAGTTGGTTTTCGTCCTCTACGAATGCCCCGGGTTCTTCGCGCCCGAGCCGACCTCCTACATGGCCAGCTACCTGGCGCCCTCGGAGATGTTCAAGAAGCTCCACGAGGAGCTGTACGTGGCGCCGGCAAGCCAGGGGGAAACGTACGGCCGGCAGTTCGCCCGGCGCGGCACGACCTGGCACAGCCTGCTGTTGACCCCGGAGGACCGCATCCCCCTCGAGGTCAGCTCGGAGACCGTCACCTTGCGCCTCGACCGCCGCCGCATCGCTTCGTTGGGCCAGGAACTGCTCCCCCAGCTCAGCCGCCAGACCGGCGGCATCGTCAGCGAATCCAGCAACTTCACCGAGTTCTTCACCCTTCTCTCCTCCCGTGAGGAGGCTTTCTACCGCTTGGACTTTGCGCGGCAGCCGGAAGCCCCGGGCCGGGAGATCCGCCTGGAAACGGCGGCGGCGAGCGAGTTGATCTACGACGACCGGCCCGGCCCGGCCGCCATGGCCTCGGCAACGGGAGAGCAAGCCGCGCCGCTGCTGCGCATCGCCGGCATGGAGGTCGGCAAGCAAAAGCTGAACGTCATGCTCGACGGAACGGCGCCTCTGGTCAGCGTCAACATCCAGCTGACCGACAAGCAGGTCAACCAGCACCTCAACCAGAGCAGCGAAATCTTTCTGGGCGGCGCCGGCAAGAAGCTCGTCTTTTCGCTGCCCAAACTCGGACGGGGCGTGTACGATCTGGTCGTCGAAGCCGTCAACACCGCCGGCGGGGAAAACGACATCGTCGTCAGGCGCTTGCAGGTGGACAAGTCGGGCTGGAGTTTCGAATTTTGATGGGCACTCCTTTTCCTGAAGCCGGCGCTCGGTCCGCGACCCGTCTGTCGACAGCGGGAAAATCCGTCATGGAGGGTAACATGATGAAGAATCCAAAAACCGGCGGGCGTTTGTTCCTGATCGGCCTGCTTCTCGGCGGCTCACTCCTCGCCGCCGCCGACGATACGCTGGAGTTTCGCGCCTGGCGCGACGGCAAACCGCTCTCCGGCCTGCAGGCGCAGGACATGAAGCTGAGTGTCAACGGCAACGAACGCCAGGTCAGCGGTTTGGCTGAAGTGCGCCACAAGCTGGCCGGCAGCGATGCGGCGCCGCCGCGTCTCGTCACCCTCCTCTTCAACCTCAGCGATTACAAGTTGGATCTGGATCCGGCCGTCGATTTCATCTTCGCCAGCGTGCTGCGGCCGAACGACCGGCTGTTGGTGCGCAGCAACAATTTCTCGCTCGCTGACCACGCGGTGTCGTCGCTGGCAAGCGAGAAGAAGCGCTTGCGGCAGATCCTGGATTTCGAGAAGCGGAAATACAACGTGCTCTACCAGTCCGTGCGCTTCCAGCTCACCGACCTGCTCAATTCCACCGCGCGCCTGATGAGCGGGCAGGCCTCCGACGGCGGGTTCGCCGAGCCGGATGCCGGGAACCAGCAGGGGGTGTACCCGGAGGCCATCCGGCGCAATTTCATCCATGTCATCGTGCAAACGGTCCAGGCCTACAAGAAGTTCTTCCTCAACATGGATGAAAGTCAGCTCCGCCGCCTGGCCGAGTATCTCCGCTTCCAGGACGTGGAGAAATGGGGGTTTGTCTTTTTTGAGCGCCCCAATTTCTTCATCCCCGAGCCGCAGTCGCTGCTGGCCGGTTACCTCTCGCCCTCGGAATTGTTCCAAAAAATGCACCAGGAATTCCATGGGACCGACAGCCTGAACGACGCCGGCATCGGCAAGTCCTTCATCGGCAGCGGCACCTGGTCGACGATGCTGCTGACGCCGACCGATCGCATCCCGCTGGCGGTGGCTTCCGAAAAGGGCACCCTGCGCCTGGACCGCTCCAGGATCGCTTCCGCGGGCGAGCGCGTTTTCCCGCAGATCAGCCGCAGCACCGGCGGCATCGTCATGGACGGCAACCAGTTCGATGGTTTTTTCGCCAAGGTGGCGGGCAGCGAGGACCTGTTCTACCGCCTGTCGTTTGCCGCCGATCCCGCGTCGCCGTTCCGCAGCGTGGCCCTGACCGCGACAGTGCCGTGCGAGCTTGTTTATGACGATCAAAGGCGCCCGGCGCGCCCGGCGCGCCCCGTTGCGACAGGCCCGATGCCCGCGGCGCCGCAAATCGCCGGAGTGGAGGTCAAGGAAAAGGGCGTGCAAATCAAAATGAGCGCCCAGCCGGCCCCGGCCTCCGGCAGACAAGCGCCAAGGATATTCATCGGCGTGCAGCTGTTTGACGGCAAGATGAACATGGTGTTCAACAAGACCGTTGAAAGCGACGCCGCCGCCATGGAAACGGCCGGCTTGGAAGTCTTGCTGCCGGCGCTGGCCAAGGGGGTCTACGATCTCGTCATCGAGGCGACGGATGCGGTCACGCGCAAAAACGATCTGGCCCTCTTCTCACTCACCGTTTCCAAGAAGGGAATGCAATTATAACCATTCCCGGCATGTTTCCCCGCCCCAAGTCTCCCTGATTTCCATCGCGGCGCGAGGTTGGCTCTGTTTATGCTTGTGAACTGCGGAAAAGCAAAAAACATTGGCGTACAAAATATTGAATTTCGGATTCAAAAAATTGAAGCCATCGTAAAAAAAGCCGATCCAACGTCCAGGACATGGAATTTCGGCAATCCTCCATGCCCGACTGCAAAGCATTTTCGGAGATATCTCGTTTTCACGCCGACTCCGGCTTATTGGCATCATTCTTGCATAAAATTAAAAGGGAAACATTAAAATGAGAAAAACAAAATGCAAGGAGGTGATTGTCGAAAGGAGTGATCTTCGCCGCGTTGGCGGTGGTTTGAAAGAAAAAAAAGGAGGAATGAATCAATGAAAAGGAAATGGACGTTGTTTCTCGCGCTTATCATCCTCGTGGCCACATGGGGCTTTGCCCAGCAGAAGGGCGGCACCATTTCCGGCCGAGTGGTGGAAACCGGCGGCGAGCCGCTGCCCGGCGTTTCCGTCATGCTGACCGGCTCGGCCATTCAGGGTGAGAAGACCACGATCACCAACGACAGGGGCGCCTACCGCTTCGCGGAAGTGCCGGTTGGCGGTGACTACCAGCTCGTCTTCACCCTCGAGGGCTTTGGCCGGCTGACCAACAAGAACGTCACCGTGGCCCTTGGCAAGGAGACGGTCATCGCCACGACCATGCAGCTGCTCACGGTCCAGGAAGAGATCCTGGTCATGGGCAAGCCGATGATCATCGACCCCAAGTCGAGCGTGGCCCAGGTCAACATCACCAAGGACACGATCAACACCCTGGCCAACGACCGCCAGTACCAGACGATCATGGGCCTGATGCCCGGCGCCATTGATGGCAACAACCCGTTCATGCTGGGCGGCGGCAGCGCCGACAACATCTACAACTTCGACGGCATGGACAACACCGACCCCATGACCAAGACCTGGTCGACGGCCATGAACTTCGACAACTTCGAAGAGATCCAGGTGGTGACCGCCGGCGCCCCGGCCGAATACGGCCGCGGCACGGGCGCGGTGATCAACGTGGTCACGCGCTCCGGCTCCAATGCCATCTCGGGCACGGCGCGCTTCACCTATTCCAAGATCGACTGGATGGCCAAGAAGCTGGGCAACCGCTATTCCTTCTCCGACGCCACCCACTTCACCAACGAAGCGCGGCCGAGCGTCAACATCGGCTTCCCGATCTTCAAGGACAAGCTGTGGGCCTTCGCCTCCTACGAGCGGCGCAACAAGTGGATCGAGCAGACCACCTACGCCGACTTCGCCGACACGGTGGACAAGGTGCCCGGCGTCCACGAAAAGTCCTATTACGAGGGCTACTATCTCTCGGGCAAGCTGACCTTCAAGCTGAACAAGCGCAATACCCTGTTCGCCCAGTACTCGAAGGACCCGATCGAGATCCCCAACCTCTACGGATACCTGGGCTACACCTATTGCCCGCCCGAGATCGACACCGTGCGCTTCCAGGGCGGCTGGAACATGAGCGGCGAGTGGAACTCGATCCTGGGCAACAACACCAATCTCATCCTGCGCGCCAACATCAAGCGCAACCAGCTGAACAACGAGCCCAAGGACCTGGAGGGCATCGCCTACTACGCCAACGGCGTCTACTGGGGCGCCTCCTTCACCACCTACTTCACCAACCGCTACTACAACAACTATGGCCTCATCCTCAATCAGTTCCTCTCCACCGGCTTCGGCACCCATGACTTCAAGATGGGCGTCGAGCTCCTCGACATCAACCTCTCGCGTTACAGCCAGTCCTACCCGACCAACGAGTACATCACCTTCCTGTCCGACGGCGTGACCACCAACAAGCGCTACGTCTACACCGACCGCCCGCAGGACAAATACACCAAGGATTCGTTCAACGACCTCTGGACCATCTACCTGCAGGACAAGTGGGAAGTGGCGCGCAACCTGACCCTCAACCTGGGCCTGCGCGCCGAGTCGGGCAAGTGGATCAAGCACGACAAGGAAGTGATGTTCAACTGGGGCTTCGGCAAGATGCTGGCCCCGCGCGTCGGCGTCGCCTACAACTTCAAGGGGCACAAGTTCAGCGGCTCCTGGGGCACCTATTACGACCTGATGGACGACACGCTGGTCAACAACTTCCAGCCCAACATCTTCAAGGCCTCCTATGACGAGTACAACGGCCAGTACTTCGGCAACGCCGACTGGAAGTACTACCGCACCGTCACCTTCGGCTCCGCCTCCTCGGCGACGATCGACCTCGACACCATCAAGCCCATCAAGATGACCGAGTGGTCGCTCAACTACGAGTACGCCCTCAGCGACACCATCGGCATCGGCGCCGAGTACCTGAACCGCTCCTGGAAGGACAAGTACGACGACTACGATTATGACCTGAACGGCCAGTGGCACTACGCCGGCGCCACCTATCCCGGCAACTCGCCTTTCAAGGACTACAAGCTGCCCGACGGCTCGCAGATGCTGCCCGATTGGGGCTCGACCTTCAAGAAGTACGACGCCCTGATCTTCACCCTGAAAAAGAACCTGGGCAACGACAAGTACCAGTTCATGGCCTCCTACACCTACTCGCACCTCAAGGGCTACCAGGGCGCCGAGGGCGCCAGCACCTTCGCCGACAACAGCTACTCCGACTTCTACGCCTTCGGCTACCTGGGCAACGACATCCGCCACATGTTCAAGCTCAACGCCAGCGTCTTCGCCCCCTGGGGCATCGTGGTCGGCGCCAACTTCTACTACCTGTCCGGCTCGCCTTACGGGGAATCCGGCTCGGCGGTCTCCCCCAACGGCCTCACCAGCTACACCGTGCGCCTCACCGCTCCCGACGCCTTCCGCTACCCGCCCACCTCGCGGCTCGACCTGAACTTCGAAAAGCGCTTCACGATCTGGAAGGACGTCAAGGTCGCCCCCTTCATCATGTTCTTCAACATCCTCAACAACCAGGTCGAAGTCGTCCGCGGCAACAGCGTCGGCTCCATCAAGCTCAAGGACACCTCGGACCCGCTGAAGGGCTACACCGTCACCTCCCCCAGCTCCACCTACAACACCTACACCCGCTGGTTCCCGCCCATGTCCTTCTACCTCGGAGTCAAGATCGACTTCTAAGCGTTCAGCGAACCATAACCAAAAGGGGCAGCCTTCGGGCTGCCCTTTTTTTTTGCGCCGCCGGGGCATTGGGCGCAGGGATTTCTCCAGGAGCGGGAAACGCATGGATTGCCGGGCAACCCTGCCCGGCGGCCAAAACGGCAGGATCAGATCCGGGCGCGCAGGGCGACGACCAGGCGCTCGGCCTCGGGCCGGCGCGGGTCGTCGGCTGGGGCCTCGCGCAGGAAGAACTCCACCTTTTCCAGGGCTCCGCGCCAGTCGCCCTGGCGGGCCATGAGGGCGGCGTAGTCCATGGCCGCCGCCGGGACGGCCGGCAGGACGCGCTCGAAGCATTCCGCCGCGGCGGCGAACTCGCCGAGCTGGCCGAAGGTGACGCCCAGGCCATGCAGCAGGTCGCTGTCGTTGGGGAAGCGCGGCCTCAGCGCCGAGAGGACCCGATGCGCTTCGGCGAAGCGTTTGCCGGCGACGAGCAGCTTGGCCAGCCACTTGCCGATGGCCAGCTGCGATTCGTCGCGCCGGAACAGCTCCTGCAGGTGAACGATGGCCGCTGCGCCATCGCCCCGGCGCTCGGCTATTTCGGCTTGCAGCTGCAGGCGCTGCATCTCCTGGGTGGCGGGTAGTTCCCTCTCCTCCTCCAGCAGCCGGCTGGCCTCGTCCAGGCGGTTCAGGCGGATGAGGAGGGTCGCCAGGCCGATGCGGATATTGCCGTCGTTCGGAAAGCGCCGGCGCGCCTCCGCGAACAGCGAGCGGGCTTCATTCCCGCGGCCCAGGGTATGGTAGAGGTTGGCCAGCGTCAGGTAGACGGGGGGAAAGGAGAGGCCCATGTCGATCGCCTGCTTGTAGCGCTCGGCCGCCTCTTGCCGGTGCCCGAGCTGCTCGGCCACGACGCCGCGGTTGAACTCGAGAAAGGCCGGCGCCATCTGCTTGGGATCGGGCCGCTCGCCCGTGGGCGCCGCTCCTTGCGTGCTGGCCAGATAGCCGAGAGAGGCCAGGGCCTGCCAGTCGCCGTCTCCTTCCCGGCGCTTGCCGTCGAGGCGGCGTTTGAGCTGCTTCTCATGTCCGGCCAGACTCGTCCTCAGTTGTCGGGCCAGGAGCGGTTTCCTTTGCAGCAGGTTGTCGCGCTCGCCGGGATCAACGGCCAGGTCATACAGCTCGGCCCGGGGCAGATGGATGTACTTGTGCCCCTCCTGGATGATGCCGGTCAACGGCGCGCACTGCAGGTTTTCGCTGGAGAACAGGCTTTCAAAATAGATCGGCCGCGCCGCCATGTCGCGGCCGCGGACAAGCGGGGCCAAGGAAACGCCCTGCATCCCGCCCGGAACAGGGATCCCGGCCATCTCCAAAATGGTCGGCGCCACGTCGGCCAGCGAGACGGGCCGGTCGCTGCGGCGGCCGCGGCCCACGCCGGCCTTGACCAGCAGCGGCACGTGGAGCGTTTCCTGGTAGCAGAAGAGCTGGTGGCCGATCTCGCCGTGCTCGGCGAAGGCTTCGCCGTGGTCGCCGGCCACGACGACCAGCGTGCGTTGCCAGCGCTTTCCGGCGCGCAGGCGGTCGAGGATCACTCCCAGCTGCTCGTCCATGAAGGCGATCTCGCCGGCGTAGGGCGCGTCGGCGAAGCGGCTGCGCTGCGGCTCGGGCGGATCGTAGGGCAGGTGGGGGTCGAAAAAATGGAGCCAGCAGAACCAGCGGCTCTCGCCGGCCTGGTCGAGCCAGCGCTGGCAGGCGGCGGCGGTGCGCCCGGCGCGGCGCTCGATCCACTGGCTGCTGCCGGGCTGGATGGCATCGGTCAGGGTGTCGTCGAAGTGGTCGAACCCCTGGTCGAGGCCGAAGCGCGCCGTGACCGTGAACGAGGAGACGAAGGCCGCTGTCCGATACCCCTGTCGTTTCAGGATCTCGGCCAGGGTATCCACGGCCGCCGGCAATACGTACGTGTCGTTGTTGCGCACGCCGTGGCCGGGCGGCTGGAGCCCGGTCATGATCGTGCAGTGCGAGGGCAGGGTCAGCGGCACCGGCGCGTGGGCCTGGGAAAACGTGGTGCCCTCCGTTGCCAGGCGGGCGAAGGCCGGAGTGCGGCCGGCGTCGCCGACATGATCGGCGCGGGTGGTGTCGAGGGTGACGAGCAGGATGGCATCGTACTCGGGCCGGGGAGAGCGCAGCAGGAAATAGAGGCCTGCGGCCAGGAGCAACGCAACGACCGGGGCCGCGATCCAGGCGAGGCGGGGACGGGCAAAAGGGGCTTTGGGTTGGGCGGCCTTCTTCATGGCTGCCGCCAGCGGCTATTTCTTTTCCAGGAGCTGGATGATGCTGCGCACCGAGTCGGCTTTTTCGCCAGCGGGCTCGAGCTCGAGGAATTTTTTCATGCTGGACAGGGCCTCGTTGGTGCGGCCCTTGTTCAAATAGGCCATGCCCAGCTGGTAGAAGCCGTCGGCCAGCTTGGCATCCTTCTGCACGGCCTCGGCCAGCGCGGCGATGGCGCTGTCCATGTCGCCGGCGTTGAAGGCCTTGATGCCCTCGTTGTACTTGTCGATGGCCGTGAAGCCCCCCTTCTGCTGGGCGAGCAGGGTGAATTTCTCCGACTCCTTGGCGTCGCCCAGCTTTTCATAGATGGCGGCCAGCAGCCGGTAGGTCTCGGGGTAGTCGGGGCTGAGCTCGGCCACCTTCTTCAGCGGCGCGATGGCTTCCTGGTACTTGGCCTGCAGGAAAAAGACATGCCCCAACTCGAGGTGGGCCTGGTGCATGTCGGGTTTGCTTTGTATCGCCTCCTGCAGCAGGGGCACGGCGCCGGCCAGATCGTCTTTCTTGATCAGCAGGACGGCCTTGTTGAAGCGGTTGACGGCCTGGAGATCGGGGTCGCTCGACTCGGCAAGCAGGATCGCTTCATCCGGGGTCAGGAGCTTGAACTCCTCTTCGGCGATCTCGAAGGCTGGCACCTTGACCTGGCGGCGCTGTCCCTGGTAGCCGGCGAGCTCGACCGTGATGATGTAGACGTGGTTGTCCAGGGTGCCGTGGGTGGCGACGCCTTTCTTGTCGGTCGTAAGCTTGCCGGTATAGGTGGATTGGGTGTCCTGCAGGGTGATCACGGCCCCGGCCAGCGGCTGGCCCTGGGAATTGAGGACAGTGAGCTTCATTTTGCTCTTGATGGCCCCCGTCAGCGGCAGACCGGCCCAAACGCCGATCAGCGCGGCAACGACGATGGCAATGCGAAATGATTTCATGGCGCGATACCTCCGGGCCTATTTTACGGCAAACACCCTGGACTTGGCAAGCCGCCGGCCGCCGGCCAGGTCGGCGATGGTCAGCGACACCATGTAGCGGCCCGAGGGCAGCTCGCCCAGCGCGAGCGGCACCTCGATTCTCTCCGGCAGCGCAAGGGGCGACGAATCCCGGGCGACGGCGATGACGTGGATGCGATCGAGCCGGCGCACCTCCTTCTTCGTCTTCATCTCGCGGATGCGCAGGCGCATGTCCAGGCTGGCCCGGTAGCCGGAGCTGTCCTCGCTGAAGGTCAGATGGCCGCGGCCGATGGTCAGCCGCAGTTCCCAGCCTCCCGTTGCCGCGGGCACGACGACGATCCTGCCGTCGATGTGGCTGGCGCGGCCGCCGGTCTCGAGGATCTTGAGCATCTCCTCGCGCACGAGCATCTGGTGCTCGAGGTTCAGGTAATGGAGCTGGAAGTCCTCGTTTTCCCGCGGATCGACGAACACGACCGGGAAGCCCGGATAGTGCCAGATCTCGCAAGTCACGCCCAGGGGGTTGCCGGCGCCGCGCCGTTCGAATTTCTCGCGCAGGTCGGGGGGGCCGAGGACGATGTAGGTCTTGCCCCGGTCGCTCAGCCAGCCCGGCCGGCCAACGGTGAAGAGGCGGGTGGCCTCCTCGATGCGCCGCAGGTGCTCGGTCTTGAATTCGTTCTCCTCGGTGCCGGGGTCGGGGTCGCGCCGCTGCCAGAACTCGGCGATGAAGGCCGGCCGCTCATCCTTGGGCATCTCCAGGTAGAGGCGCCTCTCCGTGCCGCTGATGATGTAGCGCACGACGGAGAGGAACTCGCGATCCTCGGCGTCCAGGCGCTTCTCGAGGCGGTAGGTGCGGCAGGCGGGTAAGGCCAGGACCGCCAGCAGAGCCCAGCCCAACAGGCGGCGGCTCATTTCTGCACCTGCTGCAGCAGCTCGCGGATCTGAGGCTGATCGGGGTTCTTGGCCAGTGAACGCTCCCAGGCCTGGCGCGCCTCGGCCCGTTCGCCCAGCTGCAGGTGGCAGCGGCCGATCTCGTTCCAGACGGCTGCGATCTCGCCGAAAGTGCCGATGATCTTCTGGAACACGACCAGCGCCGGCCGCCACTCCCGCAAATCCAGGTGCTTCTGGCCGAGAAGCTGCAGCGCTTCCTGGACGGGCTTTTCCGCCTCGGTCAGGGGGGCCAGGATCGACTCCAGGCGCCCATACTCCTTCAGCCCGTAGAGCAGGCGGGCGAAGGCGAGCGCGTACGGCCCCACGTTGGGAGCCTGGCTGTAGGCCGATTCCAGGCGCGCCCGGGCGCGGGCAGCGTCGCCGGCGTTCAGGTACTGGGTGCCCAGGATGAAGTCGATCATGGTCGTCCCGAGGGCGCGCTGCGTCTTGAAGTAGACCTGGGGCCGGTTGAGCCGCGCCATGGGGGTGATCATGAAATCGCGCTCGCCAGTCAGCCAGTTCTCGCCCCCGGGATTGAGCAGGGCCACCTGCAGCTGGTAATAGTCGGGATTCATCGCCTGCAGCGGAATCTCCAGCAGCAGGTTGCCGCCGCCCCGCAGGGCGTCGTTCAGCAGCTGCGCCTTTTCCCAGACCATCTCCCGGGGCTGGATGCGCCAGACCCTCACCTGGAGCCGGAGGCGCTCCCTGAGGCCCTCCTCGCCGCCAAACAGCTGCGCGAAGAACCAGAGGCTGTCCTGGCGCGCAAAGACGGAATCGGCGGCGACGAGCAGCTGCCCGGTGCCGACGTGAAAGGGGGTCAGGGCCAGCGGCGCCTCGCTGTCGCGCTTCAGCTCGTAGCCCAGAAGCGGGGCGGTCAGGAAGGGCGGGTGATCGGCCGCGGGGACAAGCAGGTCCTTTTCAACCGAGGTGAACTCCTTGGAGGTTTCATTGCGCAGCAGCAGCTGCAGGTGGTACTGGCCGGGGATGAGCGGGAAGGCGTCGAGAAGGACAACGGCGCTGTCGTTGATGCGCTGGACCTGCTCCTCGTCGAAGCGCAGCTCGTAGGACTTGGTGAATTGATGGATTTCCGCGCCGGCGGGGGTGGTGACGCGGCCGTCCAGCTTGAGCACGGTCGAGTAGACGCCTTCGTAGAAGTTGACCGACAGCCGGTCGATCTGGATCAGGGCGTAGACCAGTGCCTGGCCGGAGGGGGTGAAGAACAGCTGCACCTGGCTGCGGCCCTCAATATAGCGGGTCGAGTAGTCGATCGTCACCGTGTCCTTGTACTGCAGGAAGCGCTCGGCGTAGAGGTCCTTCACCTGCCGGGTGGGGACCAGGGCGATGTTCTGCAGCAGCAATTCGGAGGACATGGTGGGGCGGCCCTCGGCCATGCCCTCGCCGGGGATGAGCGAGAAGGCGTTGGCCGCCAGGGCGGTGTTGTACTGGTTGATGGTGTCGTAGATGTTCTGGAAATCCTCGATCCTGCCGTCGAAGCCGACGATCAGGTTGTGCGGCCCGTCGCTGATCGGCGAATAGGTGACGTACTCGCCCCGGCCGCGCTTGTCGTAAAAAAGCAGGTTGAAGGCCGGCGGCAGGCCGAAGCGCTCCATGCCTTGGTAGGACCAGACCTCGCAGGGATACATCTTGCCGTAGCCGCTGTAGTTCTGGATGTAGATCGGCTCGCCCAGCAGGATGTAGATGCGGCCGCGATCGGTCTTCCAGCCCGGGGTCGAGGTGCCGCGGCCATAGATGCGGTTGGCGTGCTCGAAGCGGCGGAGATGCTCGCTGCGCAACTCATTCGCTTCGGTTCCGGGGGTCGGGTCGCGCTGGCGCCAGAAGGCGGCGATGAAGGCGTCGCGCTCGCTGTCGTTCGCCAGCTGCAGGAAGGCCTTGCGTTCGCGCGGGGAAATGATGTACTTGACCTCCTGGTTGAGCCAGGCGTCGTAGGCCGGGGACATGCGGACGGCATCGGCCCCGAGCAGCGAGAGGCTGAGAACGGCCGCGGCCGTCCATAGTCGCGGCAGAACGGGCCTGCCGGTCACGGCCGGAGCCTCGGGGCGCGGCCAAGGCATTTCGCCGCGCCGCAGTTCCAGTTCAGCTTCATTTCTTTTTCGCGGGAGCCTTGGCGGCCTTGGCCGCAGCCTGCTTCTGCTGCTGGATCAGGGTCCCGAGCTTTTCCAGGAAAACCCTGTACTTGGCAATATCCGGCGACTGGGGGTAGAAGGTGACCAGCTCGGTGTAGGTCTTCTGCGCCAGCTCGTAATTCTTTTCGTAGGCATAGAGGTTGCCCAGCATGACGTGGGCGTTCTCGATCGGGACCTTGAGCTCGATCGCCTTGAGGAAATAGGGCTCGATCTCCCGGGCCTTGGCCGCCAGCTCATCCTCCTTCATGGCGCCGACCTTGGGCTCGAGCTCGAGGTACAGGTTGGTGCCGACGAAGAACCACGCCTGGGGCAGAAACTCGGACGTCCTGTCGCCCGCTTTGTAGAAATCGAGGAAGCGCAGGAAATACTTGTTGGACTCGCCGTAGCGGGAGAGCTGGTGATGATTCATCCCCTGGAAATAGATGATGTTGGAAAACGTCGCGAAGCTCTCCTGCTCGAGGTCGCCGAAGCCCAGGCACTTGTCGAACGCGTCGATGGCCTCGCTGAATTTCCTCAGATAATAGAAATTGACGCCGCAAACGTAGGCGGCGTTGATCGCCATGGTCTTGTCGCTGCTTTCGATCCCGGGCCGGGCCAGCAGCCGCTGCAGGTAGCCGTTGGACTTCTCATATTCCTGGGCGCCGTTGGCCTTGACGCCGAGATCGTATAGGGACTTGTGCAGCGCCTGGATGGCATGATCGTAGTCGGGCTGGTTCTTGACGGCGTTCTCGAAGAAACCCACGGCTTCCTCCATCTTGCCCGTCTGCCAGTAGATGACGCCGATGTTGAAGTAGGGAATGGCGTACTCGGGCTCGAGCTCGATGACCTTCTGGAAGAGCGCAACGGCTTCCTCGGCCTTTTTGGCCTTGATGGCGGCAAAGGCCTCTTTCATGACCTTCTGCGCCTTGCTGGAGATCTTTTTCTCGGCGGAGCCTGACAGGGCCAGGGAAAACGAGACAAGGACGATCGTCAGTATGACGAGGAAACTCTTTTTCATGCGTGCTCCTCCTTTCGCTACCATTCCATTATAGCAAATTCGCAGCCAAATAAAAAGGGCGGACACAGGGGTCCGCCCCTTCAGAGCCATTGCCTTTCCCTTCGCGTAACGCGTTACGCGTCACGCGTCACGCAAGGCCGCTGTTTACCTGCAGTCCATGCCCAGGTTCTTGAATACGAACGCCCAGGTGTCGGCCGCGATCTCGATGGCCTTGCGCAGGTTGGACGAGCCGTGGCCCGAGCGTGTCTCGATGCGGATCAGCACCGGGTTCTCCCCCGTGTGCCTCTCCTGCAGGGCGGCAATGAACTTGAAGGAGTGGGCCGGGACGACGCGGTCGTCATGGTCGGCGGTGGTCACCAGCGTGGCCGGGTAGCTCACCCCCGGCTTCAGGTTGTGCAGCGGCGAATAGGCATGAAGGTACTTGAACTGCTCGGGTTTGTCGCTGGAGCCGTACTCCACCGCCCAGCCCCAGCCCACGGTGAACTTGTGGAAGCGCAGCATGTCCATGACGCCCACAGCCGGCAGGGCGACCTGGAAGAGGTCGGGGCGCTGGGTCATGACGGCGCCGACCAGCAGTCCGCCGTTGGAGGCGCCGGAGATGGCCAGCTTGCCGGCGCGGGTGTACTTCTCGGCGATCAGATACTCGCCGGCGGCGATGAAGTCGTCGAAGACGTTCTGCTTCTTCTCCAGCATGCCGGCCTTGTGCCAGGCCTCGCCGTACTCGCCGCCGCCGCGGATGTTGGCCACGGCGTAGACGCCGCCGTTCTCCAGGAAGACGAGGTTGCCGGCGTTGAACCCGGGAGCCATGCTGGCGTTGAAGCCGCCATAGGCGTACAGGTAGAGGGGGTTGTTGCCGTCACGCTTCAGCCCCTTCCTGTGCACGATGAACATGGGGACGCGCGTGCCGTCCTTGCTGCGGTAGAAGACCTGCCGGACCTCGTAGTCGTCGGGGTTGAACTTGGCCTCGCTCTTGCGGAACAGCTTGCTCTCCCCGGAGGCGATGTCGTAGTGGAAGATCACCGGCGGGTAATTGAAGGAGGTGAAGGTGTAGAAGAGGGCCTTGTCCTCCTTCTTGCCGCCGAAGCCGCCGGCCGAGCCCAGCCCGGGCAGAACGATCTCGCGCTCCAGCTTGCCGGCGAGATCATGCTGGGTGACGCGGGTGGTGACGTCCTTGAGGTAGTGGCAGAAGAGCTTGGTGCCGGCGCTGCCGACGCCGCGCAGCACCTCGGTTTTCTCGGCGATCACCGTCCTCCAGTTCTCGCGGGCGGGGTTGGCGCCGTCGATGGCCACCACCCGGTAGTTGGGGGCGCCGTCGTTGGTGTGCACCAGGAACGTGTCGCCGCTATTGTCGACCGCATCGTAATCGAATTCGAATCCCGGGCACAGGACGTGGAAGGGGTCATCCTTCCTGCTGAGGTCGCGGAAACGGAGCTCCGAGCCGTGCGTCCCCTCGGATACGCTCAGCAGCAGAAAGCGCTTGTCCTCGGAGACCCAGACGCCGTAGTAGCGCAGCGGGTGCTGAGGGTCGGCGAAGACCAGCGTGTCCTGTTCCTGGGTCTCGCCCAGCCTGTGGAAATACACTTTTTGGTTTTCGTTCTTGCCCTTCAGCTCCTCGCCCGCCTTGGGCTCGTCGTAGCGGCAGTAAAAGAAGCCGTCGCCGCTCCAGCCCGCCCCGGAGAACTTCACCCAGCGCAGGCGGTCGGGAAGCTCGCGCCGGCTGGCGATCTCCATGACGCGGATCTCGCCCCAGTCGGAGCCGGCTTCGGAGCGGAGAATGGCCATGTAGCGGTCGTCCTGCGACTCGCCCAGCAGGCCGACGCGCACCGTGCCGTCGGTAGACAGCGTGTTGGGGTCGATGAAGACCTGCGCCTCGCCGTCCAGCCCCTTCTGGAAGTAGATGACCGACTGGTTCTGCAGACCGTCGTTCTTGGCGAAAAAGTAGTAGGCGCCCACGCGGAAAGGGGCCGAATAGCGCGGATAGTTGAAGAGCTCATCCAGGCGCTTGGCGATCCCCGGGCGGCAGGCGATGCCGTTCAGGTAGCCGAAGGTCACCCGGTTCTGCTCCTCGACCCAGGCTTTGACCTCGGGGGCGTTGTCGTCCTCGAGCCAGCGATAGGGGTCGGCGACCTGGGTGCCGTGGTAGTCGTCGACCACGTCGACCTTCTTGGTTTGGGGATAAACGATCTTTTTCTCTTGGTCCCCATTGCTTGCGGCCAGAAAGGAGAATAGGACCACGATCCATAACATGGAAAACAGGACCTTTTTCATGCAAAGCCTCCTCGTTTTAATCGCAATAGTTCGGAATGGACATTGTACGAAATTTTTGATATTTTGGTTCATTCAATGGATGGGTCACGAGTTTTTGCCCCATCCCCTGCCCCTTCCCCTGAAGGAGAAGGGGGGAATCAATCAGATTCTTCCTTAATTCTTCCCCCTCGCCTTTAGGAGAGGGGGGTGGGGGTGAGGCTGCGAGCGTCAACTAATTTTACTACCAAACGTACGCCAAGCGGACAGCCGATTGGGCCGCCCTATTTCGCGATGGTGAACTTGTCCTCGACCACGTCGTGCTCGACCTGCTGGTAGTAGGAGTAGCCCGTGCCGGCGGGGATCAGCCGGCCCATGGTCACGTTCTCCTTGATGCCCAGCAGGTGGTCTTCCTTGCCGGCGATGGCGGCGTCGGTCAAGACGCGCGTCGTCTCCTGGAAGGCGGCGGCGGAGAGGAAGCTGTCGTTGGCCAGGGCGGCGCGGGAGATGGGCAGCAGCGCGGGCTTGGCCTTGGCCGGGCGCCCGCCCTCGGACTCGACGCGGGCGTTCTCTTCCTCGAACTTCCACTTCTCGATGATCTGGTCGGGGATGAACTGCGTGTCTCCGGTCTCCTCGACGCGCCGCCACTTGATCATCTGGCGGATGATGATCTCGATGTGCTTGTCGTTGATCTCCACCCCCTGCAGGCGGTAGACGTCCTGGATCTCCTTGAGCAGGTACTCGGCCAGCTTCTGCTCGCCCAGGACGGACAGGATGTCGACCGGGTTGAGCGGCCCGTCCATCAGCGGCGTGCCGGCCGTGATCTTGCTGCCGTCGTCGACGATGATGTGGGCGCCGCGCGGGATGGTGTGCTCGTCGGGCTTGATGTTCTTGTCGAAGGAGCGGATGGTGATCTTGCGCGCCCCGTGCTGCACCTTGCCGTACTCGACGGCGCCGTCGATCTGGGCCATCTTGGCCGGGCTCTTGGGCTTGCGCGCCTCGAACAGCTCGGTGACGCGCGGCAGGCCGCCGGTGATGTCCTTGGTCTTGGCGAACTCCGAGGGG
>JALOLC010000182.1 GCA_025456175.1 Acidobacteriota bacterium
CCGTCTCCTCCACAGCCGGTCTCTACAATTTCCGCCAGCCCTCGCTGGTCGCGGGCAACGGCGGGCTCTTCCTGCTCTGGCGCGAGTCCTCGAGCCAGCTGTACATCGCCAATGCCCCCGACACCTGCGGTTCACTGACCGTCATTTCTCCCAACGGCGGCGAGGTTTGGGCGGTGAGCGAAAGCCGCAACATCACCTGGTCCTCGAGCGGATCGCTGGGCCTCGTCAACATCGATTATTCCACCGACAACGGCGCGAACTGGACCGCGATCGCCAGCAATACGGCCAACGACGGCCTCCAGCCCTGGACCGTCCCCAACACCCCTTCCGCCACCTGCCTGGTGCGGGTGCGCGAGAACGACGGCAGCCCCAGCGACGTCAGCAACTCCGTTTTTACCATCTCCGACAACGTGAGCGAAACCGTCTCCACCCCGACCACGCCCTCGGGCCCGCCGACCGGAACCATCGGCGCCAGTTATGCGTATGCCACCGGCGGCTCGACCACGAGCTTGGGCCACGCCGTGCAGTATATGATCGACTGGGGCGATGGGACCGATTCGGGCTGGCTGAGCGTCGGAACGACCAGTGCCTCGCACAGCTGGGCGGTGGCGGGAACGTACGCCGTCAAGGCCCAAGCGCGCTGCGCCACCCACCCCGGCAACGTTTCGCTATGGTCAGCGAGCCTGCCGGTCAGCATCGGCGGCGGCGGCGTCAGCGGCCATTACAACTCGCCGGCGCAGTACAAGGTGCTCCCCGAGGTGATCTGGGCCACCGCCAGCGGCGGGGGGACCTGGATGTCGGCGGTGCAGTTGACCGACGTGAGCGGCGGTTCGCGGGTATCCGTTTACTTCAGCACGGCGGCGGGCCGGCGCGGGCCGTTCCTGCTCTGGAACAACAGCAGTGGCGGCGCCTTCAGCAGCATCAAGTACGCCAATCTGCTGCAGACCATCGACGGTCTGGACAGCGGAGTGTTCGACTATTTCGGGAAGGTGGGGGCGGTGGAGTTCATCACCCAGGACGGATCGCACACCATCCAGGCGGCGGCGCGGACGCTGAACGGCAGCAGCGCCAAGACGTCCACGGCGCTGTCGTTGCACGACGACAACACGGCCATGGTCGACCGGTTGATGGTCATTCCCAACCTGGTCAACAACGCCAGCTACCGCTCCAGCTGCGGGTTCTTCAACCCGACCGTCGAGCCGCTGACCCTGGAACTGAAGCTGCTCGATGCCAGCAACGCCCAGGTGGGCAGCACGATCATCCGCAGGCTGGCCGGCCAGGAATTCGCGGCCTTCTCCCCGTTCAGCGAGGCTGGCGTTCCGTACCCCGGGACCGCGAACGACAACGTCGTGCTGCAGGTGAGGCCCACCATGGGCGCGGGCAAGGTCGTGTGCTTCGGGGCGTCGGTGAACAACGCCTCGAACGACCCGGCGGCGCACGTGGCGCTGCAGGCCGCAGGCGGCACCGCCACCGGGCCCGGCAACTTGCAGATATTGCCGGAGGCGATCTGGGCCGCCGCGACGGGCGGGGGCACGTGGATGTCGGAAGTGCAGATCGTCGATGTGACGGGCGGCTCCCAGGTCTCGGTTTACTTCGACTACGGCGCCGGGGCGCGGCGGGGCCCCTTCGTCCTGTGGACCGGCAGCGCGGCCGGGAGGAAGGTGAAATACGCCAACCTGCTGTCGACCATCGACGGCCTGGACAGCGGCGCGTTCGCCTATTTCGGCAGGGTAGGGGCGGTGGTGTTCCAGACCCAGGACGGCGCGCACGCCATCCAGGTGACGGCGCGGACGCTCAACGGCAGCTACTCGAAGACCTTCCCGGGACTGAACCTGGTCAATGCCGAGACGGCTGATACCACGAGAACGATGCTGATCCAAAACTACACGAACAACAGCGGCTACCGCTCGACCTGCGGCTTCTACAATCCGACGGCGAACGCGCTGACGGTGGAGTATACCCTGCTGAGCGCCGGGGCGCAGATCGGCAGCAAGTTCAGCAAGATCCTGACCGCCTACGACTTCAAGTCGTTCAATCCCCAACAACGCCTCCAACGACCCGGCCTCGCACCTGGCGGTGCAGGGGCAATAGCGACGGAACGGGCCCAAAGCACTTGTTTGCCGGGAAAAAACGGAGCGGACAACACTCCGGACGTGATGGGCTGGAGGCGATGCCTGGAGGCCAGAATGCTTGACATGCCTGCGGTTTTAGGATACTTAGGCGATGCCTGGAGACCAGAATGCTTGACATGACTGCGGTTTTAGGATACTTTTAGCCGTACATGGAGAAGAAAATGAAAGAATTCAAGGGACAGCTGATTTCCAAGGGCTTCAAGGTAGCCATCGTGGTCTCGCGCTTCAACAACTTCATCACCGAAAAGCTGCTGGCCGGGGCCAAGGATGCCCTGACGCGCAGCGGCGCCAAGGACGAGGAGATCGACGTGGCATGGGTGCCCGGCGCCTTCGAGATCCCGCTGGTGGCCAAGCGCCTGCTGCTCGGCAAGAAATACCACGCCGTCATCTGCCTGGCGGCGATCATCCGCGGCGAGACCCCGCACTTCGACTTCATCGCCTCCGAAGTGAGCAAGGGCATCGCCCAGCTGAACCTGGAATTCGCC
>JALOLC010000091.1 GCA_025456175.1 Acidobacteriota bacterium
GCCCACATGCCGGTGATCCTGGCCCCCGACGGCGGCAAGCTCTCCAAGCGCCGCGGCGCCGCCTCGGTCCTCGACTACCAGCGCGCCGGATTCCTGCCCGAGGCGCTGCGCAACTTCCTGGCCCTGCTGGGCTGGGCGCCGGGCGGCGATCTGGAGATCATGACCTTGGACGAGATGGTCGCCGCCTTCTCCCTGGAGCGGGTGCAGGCCAAGGCGGCGGTCTTCGATGAGACCAAGCTGGAGTGGATGAACGGCGTCTACCTGCAGGGGCGGAGCGTCGAGTCGCTGCTGCCCGAGGTAAGGGCCCTCTGGGAGAAAATGGACCTGCCGCCGACCGCCCTTGCCGAGGACGCCCATTTGCTGAAGGTGATCGGGTTTTTCCGGGAGCGCAGCAAGAAGATTCCCGAAATCGCCGAAAAGTCCGTTTATTTTTTCCGCGATCCGCAGGAATACGAGCCGGCCGCGGCCAAGAAGCACTTCAAGGCCGAGGCGCTACCGCTGGTGGACGCTTTGCTCTCCAGGCTGGCGGGGCAGCAGCCCTTCACTCACGGCGCGCTGGAGGAACTCTATCGGCAGCTCGCCGAGGAGCTCGGCGTTGCGGCCGGCAGGCTGATCCACCCGACGCGGCTGGCCGTCAGCGGCGTCAGCTTCGGCCCCGGCCTCTTCGAGATGCTGGAGGCGCTGGGCAGGGAGACGGTCCTGCGCCGCATGAAAAAGGCGCGCGACCACATCGCCGCGCGAGGTCAGGATGGGAACTGAAGAGATCACCCCGGGATTGAATTTCATCCGCAGCATCATCGAGGCCGACATCCGGGCCGGCAAGAATGGCGGCCGCGTCCACACCCGCTTTCCGCCCGAGCCCAACGGCTACCTGCACATCGGTCACGCCAAGTCGATCTGCCTCAACTTCGGCCTGGCCCGCGACTACCGCGGCCTGTGCAACCTGCGCTTCGACGACACCAATCCGGGCAAGGAGGACGTCGAGTACGTCGACTCGATCATGGCCGACGTGCGCTGGCTGGGCTTCGACTGGGCCGAGCGCCTGTACTACGCCTCCGATTATTTCGAAAAGCTTTATGAGTACGCCCTGCACCTCATCCGTGCCGGCAAGGCCTATGTCTGTGATCTGACCCCCGACCAGGTGCGGCAATACCGCGGCACGCTGACCGAGTGCGGCATCAACAGCCCCTGCCGCGAGCGCTCGGTCGAGGAGAACCTCGACCTCTTCCAGCGCATGCGCGCCGGCGAGTTTCCCGACGGCGCCTACGTGCTGCGCGCCAGGATCGACATGGCCT
Organism: Acidobacteriota bacterium; assembly: GCA_025456175.1. GTDB lineage: Bacteria > Acidobacteriota > Aminicenantia > UBA2199 > UBA2199 > UBA2199. The sequence continues at coordinate 1,296 of JALOLC010000091.1, forward strand.
CGCCCAACCTGAACATGCGCGACCCGGTGCTCTACCGCATCCGCCGCGAGAGCCACCACCGCACCGGGGACAGCTGGCTCATCTACCCGATGTACGACTACACCCACCCGATCTCCGACGCCCTGGAGGGGATCACCCACTCCATCTGCACCCTGGAGTTCGAGGATCACCGGCCCTTCTACGATTGGGTGCTCGACAACCTGCCCGTTCCCTGCCACCCGCAGCAGATCGAATTCGCCCGCCTCAACCTCAATTACACGGTGATGAGCAAGCGCAAGCTGCTGGAGCTGGTCGACAAGGCTTTTGTGCGCGGCTGGGACGACCCGCGCCTGCCGACCATCGCCGGCCTGCGCCGCCGCGGCTTTACCCCCGAGGCCATCCGCAATTTCGCCGAGATCGTCGGCGTGGCCAAGCGCGAGAGCATGGTCGACATGGCCCTGCTCGAGCACTGCCTGCGCGAGGACCTCAACAAGCGGGCGCGGCGGGCCATGGCCGTCCTGCGGCCGCTGAAGGTGGTCATCACCAACTATCCCGAGGGAAAGGTCGAGGAAGTGGACGCCGAGAACAACCCCGAGGATCCCGGCGCCGGTACGCGCATGCTGCCGTTTTCGCGCGAGATCTGGATCGAGCAGGACGACTTCCGCGAGGACCCGCCCAAGAAATTCTTCCGGCTTTCCCCGGGAAAGGAGATCCGCCTCAAGCACGCCTACTACATCCGCTGCGACGAGGTCGTCAAGGACAAGCAGGGATGCGTCAGCGAGCTGCGCTGCAGCTATGACCCCGAGTCGCGCGGCGGCTGGACCAAGGACGGCCGCAAGGTGCTGGGCACGTCGCACTGGGTTTCGGCGGCGCACGCCGTCGACGCCGAGGTGCGCCTCTACGACAAGCTGCTCTCCGTCCCCGATCCGTCGGCGGAGAAAGAGGAGAAGGATTTCAAGGAATACCTGAACCCCGACTCGCTCGAAATACTGAAAGACTGCAAGATCGAGCCATCGCTAGCCGAAGCCAAGTCAGGTGACTTTTTCCAGTTCCTGCGCCAGGGCTATTTCTGCGCCGATCCCGATTCCACGCCGTCGCTGCCGGTGTTCAACCGCAGCGTCACTTTGCGCGACTCCTGGGCCAAGATCGAAAAGTCGCAGCAGGAAAAGTAGCCGCCGAACGCACGAAGAGTTCAGCCACCGATCAAGAAATTTGTCATTCACGGCCGGGCGGATAAAGCCATTGCGAAACATGGTCCGGGAAAATTCACGACCAGCCGTTGCAATTTCATCCGATTCTTCTTAAAATCCCTTCATGGGGAAAAATGATTTCGCTGTTTCCCATGGTATGCCGGCAAATGAATGAGGGCCCGCGGCTGCCCAGGCGGGATTTTTTCTGGAAGCGGAGCGCCAGCCAATGACTCGTAGCTTGTCGCGAGGTTGAGCGATGAGGATCGCCATCATCGGTTCCCGGGGCTACCCGTATGTCTACAGCGGCTACGAGACCTTTGTCCGGGAATTGTCCGAAAGGCTGATCCGCCAGGGGGTGGGCGTCACCGTATACTGCCACCGCAATCTTTTCCGCAAGCGGCCCAAGGAAGTCAACGGCGTGCGCCTGGTCTATGTCCCGACCATTGAAAGAAAGACCCTGAGCCAATTCGTTCATTCCATGCAGGCGGTGCTGCACGCCTGCTTCTGCCGCTACGACGTCATCCTGGTCGTCAACTCGGCCAACGGGCCGTTCGGGCTGCTGGGCCGGATATTCCGCAAGCGCACCGCCATCAACGTCGACGGCTTGGAATGGCTGCGGCCGAAATGGAAGGGCCTGGGAGGGCGCTATTTCTATTGGGCTTCCAAAATGGCGGTGAAGCTCTATGACCGGGTGATCACCGATTCCACGGAAATGCAGAAGATCTATTTGAAGGAATTCTCCGCGGTCTCGACCATGATCGCCTACGGCGCCAATATTCCGCCGCCGGCGCCGCTCAGCCTGATAGCCAAGTGGAACCTGGAGCCGCGCAACTATTTCCTGATCGTCGGCCGCCTGGTCCCGGACAACAACGCCGACCTGATCGTCCGGGAGTTCATCGCTTCCGCTTCGCCCAGGAAGATGGTCGTTGTCGGCGATGTTCCCTACCGGGACCGCTATGCCGAAGTCATCCGCCAGCTCGCCGACCCGCGCCTGGTATTCACCGGATACGTGACCGACCCCGGCGAGCTGGCCGCGCTCTACCAGAATTGCTACGCCTACTGCCATGGCCATGAGTTCGGCGGCACCAACCCGGCCCTCTTGCAGGCCCTGGCCAATGGCTGCGCCGTATGCGCGTTGGATACGGTCTTCAACCGCGAGATGCTTCTCGATGGGGAATACGGCTTTTTCTTCGGCAAGGAAAGGGGCGGCCTGGGAAGACTGATCAACGAGCTGGAAGGACGGGGAGGGGATTCGCTCGCTGGTCTCCGCCGCAGGGCCCCCGAGCGGATCAGGGAGAATTATTCCTGGGAAAAGATCACCGAGCAATACCGGCAATTGTTCACCGCCATGATCCGGGGCCCTGTCCGCGACACCCTGACCCAGATTGATCTCATCGGTACCCGCATCCATCATCTCGACATGATCGGGGTTTTGGAGCAGCTGGAACGGCTGGTTGCGCGGAGATGCCCCCGTCAGGTGATCACGGCCAATGTCGATCAATTGGTAACGAAAAGAAACGATGCGGAAATCGGCCGGATTTTCCGGGAGGCCGCCCTGGTCGTGGCCGACGGCGTGCCCCTGCTCTGGGCGGCGCGCTTTTTAGGTACCCCCTTGCCGGAACGCATCAACGGCACGGATCTGCTGGAAAGGATGTGCGAGCTGGCCATGAACAAGGGCTTCTCCGTATTCCTGCTGGGCGGCATGGAGGGGATCGCGGCCAGTGCCGCCCACAACCTGCAGAAATGGATCCCTGGGCTGCGGGTGGCCGGAACCTATTCACCCTATCATGGCTTTGAGAATGATGCGCAGGAGAACCAGAAGATCGTCTCCCTGCTGAAGGAGAAAAGGCCCGATATCTTGTTCACCGCCTTCGGCTTTCCCAAGGGCATCAAATGGATCGATCGCTATCTGCCCGCTTGCGAAGTCCCCTTGGGCATTGAGGTCGGAGCCAGCTTTGTTTTCATTTCCCGAAGGATCAAGCGGGCGCCGCATTGGATGCAGAAAAGGGGCTTGGAATGGTTCTGGCGCCTCATCCATGAGCCGCGCCGGTTGTGGAAAAGATATTTGCTCAATGACCCGCCTTTCTTTTATCACGTGCTCCGGCAAAAATTCGCCAAGAACAAGCAGGGGTGAAAATAAGAGGCTGGGGCGAAATGGAATTCTCGGGAGCAACCAGGTCGATCCCGGCCGCAAGGAATTGACATTCCTGCGGCACTCCCTCAGAATCTGTCAGTTGGGAAAAATAACGAAGCCTGCAATCGAGGAGAATGGCGCCATGAAACACTTCCAGCTTTTTGCTAAGAAAAGGGTTTGTTTTTTGCTGCTCCTGGCCCTTTGCCTGCCGGTCGCGACGCAAGAGGAATTGACCTACCAGATGCCGCCCCGGGAGATCGTCGACATCGTCGACGCGCCGGGCAATCCTTTTGTCATCCCCAGCCCCGACGCCGGTACACTGCTGGTCGTCGAGCGTCCCGCGCTCAACTCCATCGCCGAACTCGCGCAGCCCGAGCTGCGCCTGGCAGGACTGCGCATTAATCCGCGCAGCAACGGCCCGGCGCTCAGCCGCGCCGCCTTTTTCAAAAAGATCGTCTTCAAGGACATGGCCACGTTGAAGGAGCGGCCACTGGCCGGTTTGCCCGCCGAGGCGCGCGTTTCCGACCTCAGGTGGTCTCCCGACAGTTCCAACCTGGCCTTCACCGTGACCCAGGCCGACGGCATCGAGCTGTGGGTCGCATCGGCCCGGAACGGAAGGGCCAGGCGCTTGATCGGGCCGCGGCTCAACGGTGCCATCGCCGACCCGTTCTGCCAATGGCTCCCCGACAGCGGCCGCCTCCTGTGCAGCCTGGTGCCGGAGAACCGGTCGCCCCTTCCGGAAAAAAGCGCTGTCCCCAAGGGGCCGGTGGTGCAAAACAGCGAAGGGAAGGTCGCGCCGGTGCGCACCTTTCAGGACCTGCTGAAGGACAGGTGCGACGAAGAGGCATTCGCGCATTATGCGTCATCGCAGCTGGCGATCGTCGATCTGGAAGGCACCGTGCAGCTCATCGGTTCCGTTGGGATCATTGCCGGCGCCGACCCTTCCCCGGACGGGAAATACATCCTGGTCAATCTCATTCAAAGGCCTTTTTCCTACCTGGTTCCCTATACCGAGTTCCCGCAGTCCTTCGAGATCTGGAACCAGTACGGCCAGCCGATAAGGAAACTGGCCGCTATCCCGCTGGCCGAAGACGTGCCGCCGGGCAACGACGCCGTGCGCACCGGTCCGCGCGACTTCGCCTGGCGCTGCGACACCCCGGCGACCCTTTTCTGGGTCGAAGCCCAGGACCGCGGCGACCCCGCCAGAGAGGCGGAAGTCCGCGACAAAGTATTTTGTCTGGCGGCGCCCTTCACCGGCGACGCTCTGGCCGGGCCGGCACTCCGCTACCGGTTGCGCGGGATTTCGTGGGGCACCGGCTCGCTGGCCCTGCTGACCCAGTTCTGGTGGAAAACCCGCCAGATGCGCGTCGAGCGTTTCGAGCCCGATGCGCTCGCCAAGCCCATGCAGGAGGTGTTCGCCTACTCGTCCGAGGACCGCTACAGCGACCCCGGCCGCTTCGTCACCCGCGGAAATGCCCAGGGGCGGCAGGTGCTGCTGAGCGACCGCTCCGGCTGCCTCTACTTGTTCGGCCGCGGTGCCTCGCCCGAGGGCGACCGCCCCTTCGTCGACCGCTTCGATCCGGCCGGCGGCGGTAAAACCCGGATGTGGCGCTCGGCTGCCCCCTATTATGAATCGCCGCTGCTCTTGGTTGAAGCCGATAAGGGCCTGCTCCTGACCAGTCGCGAGGGCAAGAAGGAGCAGCCAAACTACTTCCTGCGCAACCTCAAGAGCGGGAAATTGAAGCAGGTCACCCGTTTCCCCCATCCCTTCCCGGCGCTGAAGGCGGTCGAGAAGCAGATCGTCCATTATAGGCGGTCCGACGGCGTCGAACTGAGCGGCAACCTGTATTTGCCGATCGGCTGGAGCAAGAGCGCGGGCCCGCTGCCGGTGCTGATGTGGGCCTATCCCCAGGAGTTCAAGAGCCGTTCGGCGGCCGGCCAGATGCAGGATTCGCCCTACCGCTTCATCCGCATCTCTCCCTACGCCACGCTGCTGTGGGTCACGCAAGGTTACGCCGTCTTCGACAACCCGACCATGCCCATCGTCGGCGAGGGCCAGCAGGAGCCCAACGACACCTACATCGAGCAGCTCGTGGACAGCGCCCGGGCGGCGGTGGACAAGCTGGCCGAGATGGGCGTCGGCGATCCCCGCCGCGTAGCCATCGGTGGTCACTCCTACGGCGCCTTCATGACCGCCAACCTGCTGGCCCACTCGCGGCTCTTTGCGGCCGGCATCGCCCGCAGCGGCGCCTACAACCGCACCCTGACGCCGTTCGGCTTCCAGGCCGAGGAGCGCCTGCTCTGGCAGGCGCCCGGCACCTATATCCGGATGTCGCCCTTCATGTACGCCCACCAGGTGAAGGACCCGATCCTGCTGATCCATGGCCAGGCCGACGACAACAGCGGCACCTTCCCTGTCCAGACCGAGAGGTTCTACCACGAGAGGTTCTACCACGCGTTGAAGGGCAACGGCGCCACGGCGCGCATGGTGCTGTTGCCCAGCGAGGCCCACGGCTACGACGCCCGCGAGTCGATCTTGCACATGCTGTGGGAGACCTGGACCTGGCTGGAGAAGTTTGTCAAGAATCGACCGCCAGCAGATTAACAGGAAGCGCCGGGCGAACGAAATGAGTTATGGAGAATAGCTGGTAAAGCTTTGCCGGCCGCTTATTGTTAAGATAATTTTTTGGTTGAGATAATTCCATGCGCTCCCTATTTGATTTGTAGAGTGATCCGCATTAGGGAGGGAATGATGAAAAACCAAAAAGCATGGGTTTCGGTCTTGGGTTTGTTCTTCCTGGCCGGGCTGGCCTGGGGGCAGTCGATCCATTTCACCGCCAGCGCACCGACTTCGGGGGCGAACGCCAGGTGGTGCAAGGGGAATACCTACACCATTTCCTGGACGTCGGAGGGGCATAACGAGCCGATCCTCATCGATCTTCACCGTTCGGGGGGGGTGGTCCTGGTGATCGGCAGCAACCTGCCCAGCAACGGCTCGTTGAACTGGATCGTTCCCGGTTCGCTGGCGTCGGCGGACGGCTATTATCTCAATTTCCGCACCATGGCCGGCCATTACGGCTTCGCCACCGGTCCGTTCCGCATCGACTCCTGCCTGCAGCAGACTACGCCCCAGCTCAAGATCAACCCCAACCTGGAATTGAGCAGGGAGCAGCCGCCTGTTCAGGCCATGGTCTTCGAGCAGTTCGAGCAGGGGGCGATCCAGCTGGACCCGGCGTCGCTGACGATCCGCTGGGGGACGCACTCGATCCAGGTCGGGCGGAACGAGACCAAGACGATCAGCATCGATGAGGATTCCGACCTCATCGACCCGACGACCCACGGTCTGCGAGCCACCGTCGCATTCACGCTGCGCAATACCATGCCCAAGAACTTCCGCTTCCATGTCGCCCTGCGCTACGGTGGCCACTTCTACGCGCCGCTAGAGGTCATGTTCGTCGGCATCGGCAGCAAGAGCTTCACGCAGGACCTCGTGCTGTACCCGGGCAACCAGACGCTGCCTCTGAGCCTTGAGGCTACCGACATCCTGATCGATGGCGGCTCCAACGATGTGCGGCCGAATTATTTCAACGCCAGCCTGCGCGTCCATATCTATCCCAATTGAAGGGTAGGGAACGCACCCGAAGCCATTCCGCGGTCCAGGGTTGCCAAACGCCGTTGAACGGGATTAGAATGGCATCCAGGAGGCCGCAATGAAGACCGATTGGCTTTTGGAAGGGGAGAC
>JALOLC010000092.1 GCA_025456175.1 Acidobacteriota bacterium
CCAAGGCGTTCGTCTCGGCCTTCCGGGAAACCCCGTGACGGGTTGATCCTTGGAGTGCAGACCCGCTCTTGCAAGATCGTTGGCCTACTTGTCCCCCGGCCCTTTGGGCCACCCCCTTATCAAGGGGGGTAGGGGGGATCTGCATTTCGGTTGTGTCTCTTCGTTTTGGTCATTGGAATTTGGGATTTGAATTCTCGGGCGGGTCTCCCCCTGGCAGGGGCAGGCAGACCCGCCCCTACGATCGGAATGTTATGCGGGCGGGTCTAAGACCCGCCCTACATGCGGAAATGTCTTTTTCCTGCTACCACTACCACTATCACTATCACTAACACTTTCTTCTTCCGCCGTTCGCCGATCTTTTTCCTTTCCTACTCCGCCGAGAGGCGCAGGATCTCGATGAGCATGGCCAGGGCCTTCTCCATGTCGGCGACATGGATGTGCTCGCTGGTCGAGTGCTCGTCGCGGGCGCCGATGCCCACCACCGCCATCTCGATGCCGCGGTTGTTGTAGATGGAGGCGTCGGTGAAGCCGGTGATGAACGTTGTCCGGGCCCTGATGCCCACCGTCTTCAGCGCTTGCTGCGCCGTGACCACGGTCCAGGCGTCGGGGGCGATCTCCACCGCCTTGCACAGGTTGTCGATCTTCACCGCCGCCTTGGCTCCGGCCTTGGCCACCTCGCGCTGGATGATGCGTTCCATTTCATTCGCCAGCGCCTGGGCTTTCTTGTGGTTCAGGCTGCGGCATTCGGCCAGGAAGCAGGCGGTCGCCGGCACGCCGTTGCGGATGATGCCGCCGCTGATCACGCCGACGTTGGCCGTGGTCTCGTGGTCGAGGCGCCCCAGCTTCAGGGCGGCGATGGCGCGGGCGGCGGCGGCGATGGCGTTGATCCCCTTCTCGGGCTCCATGCCGGCGTGGGCCGAGCGGCCCTGGACCTCGACGTCGATGGCGAAATAGGAGGGGCCGCCGATGACGATGGTGTCGAGGGTGTCGTTGTCCAGCAGGAAGCCGCGCCTGGCGCGCAGCAGCTTGAAGTCGAGATTCTTGACGCCGTGCAGCCCCACCTCTTCCTGGCGGCTGATGGCCACCTCGATGGGCGGCCTGACCCTGGCCAGGCGCAGCGCCTCGAGCATCTCGGCGATGCCGGCCTTGTCGTCGGCGCCCAGGATGGTGTCGCCGCCGGAGCGGATCACGCCCTTGGCCAGCTTCGGCCGGATGCCCTTGCCGGGCTTGACCGTGTCGCCGTGGCAGGAGAGCAGGACCGGCTCCTTGCTTTTGCTGTTCAAGGCCGGCAGCTTGGCCACCAGGTTGCCGTAGGCGTCCTTTTTCGCGGCCGCTCCCATTTTCTTGAATTCGGCCAGCAGATAGTTCATGAAGCGGGCCTCGTCGCCCGATTCGCTGTCGATCTGGACCATCTCCATGAATTGCCTGATCATTCTCTGGGACATGCGCTCACCTCGCCAAGTATTTTGGAATTCCATTGTATGAGAGAGGTCAGCTTTTGTAAAGCCGACGGGAGTCTGGTCGCGGCCGGGCCGCGGAACCGGACTTCCTTGCGGAGGCGGTGAAGAGCCAGGCAGGAGGCATGGCTGAAAAAATTAATATTTCCCCTTGTTTTTGGCCAATTCATTTCCCGGAGTGGTAAAATATGGCAGGAAATGAAGCGGGGGTGAATCATGAGCAAAAGAGCATTGGTCCTGCCGGTGCTGCTCCTGGGGCTGACATTCCTCTCCTCCTCTTGCAAGGTGGAGCCCGAGCTGTTTTCGATCCTGTCGGGAGAAGGGAACATCTCCTACAACCCCGCCCTGAACGCGACGTTTTTCAGCATCCGCTTCTGGGTGAAGAGCGTCAGCGACGACCAGGCGAAGATCACCGGCTGGAGGATCGTCTTCAAGTCGGGGGAAGACCAGCTCCTGGAGGTGAACAAAAGCAACCACCAGGCCTACGCCCCGTTCGTCATTTTCCTGGACCTGGACAAATTCGGCATCACCTATTTCATCCTGCAGAGCGTCAACCCCTACAACCCTACTGACAGCCGCCCTTATGCCGGCAAGCTCTTCCCCGCCGCCTCTCCCGACAAGATGGACATCTTCCTGGACATCACCCTTCTCAACGGCAAGACAACGACCGCCGAGCAGACCCTCCAGGTCTGGTATTCCACCGTTCCCCAGGGGTGAGCGCCAATCGGCCGGAGCCGTTCCCGGCGCAGTTTCTCCAGCCGGGCCCGGGCCGGGGAGGATCGCTTCCCGGATGCCGGTTTTCAACTATTTTTTATTCTTGATCTGCTTCTTCACCGTCTTGATGAACTTGCCGAAGGCCTTGTCCTTTCGCCGCTTCTCCACGAAGGACATCTCGTGATGCTCCGCTTCCTTTTTCAGCTTGGCATAGCTCTCATAGCGGTCCGCGGGCAATTCTCCGCTGGCGATCGCCGCCCGCACGGCGCAGCCCGGCTCCCGGGTGTGGCTGCAGTCGGCATAGCGACAGCTCCTTGAGAAGCCGCTGATCTCGGCGAAGCTGTCGTCCAGCGCCTCGCCCGCCCCCAGCATGCCCAGTTCCCTCATGCCCGGAGTGTCGACCAGCAGCGCCCCCTGCTCGAGGACGATCAGCTGGCGGCGCGAGGTCGCGTGCGTCCCCTCGCCGCTCCGGCTGGTGGCCTTGGTCGCCAGCGCCTCGCGGCCGAGCAGGCGGTTGATCAGCGTGGTCTTGCCGACGCCCGATGATCCGAGCAGGCAGTAGGTCCGGCCCGGGGCCAGCAGCCGCCCGAACTCGTCCATCCCGGCGCCGCTGGCATTGCTCAACGCCAGGACCCTGGCCGTGATGCCGGCCTGGCGGATGGCCGCGACCTTCTTTTCCAGCTCGGCCGGGGTGACCAGGTCGGTCTTGGTCAGGACCAGGACCGGCTCGATATGCCCTTCGTTGGCCATCACCAGGTAGCGGTCCAGCCGCTGCAGGTTGAAATCATAGTGGCAAGACTGGACGATGAAGGCGGTGTCGATATTGGCGGCGATCATCTGGAAATCGATGTTCCTGCCCGCGGTTTTGCGGCGCAGGAAGGTCCGGCGCGGCAGGATGCCGTGGATGACGGCGAGGGTGCCCTGGTTGTGGTACTGAACGCATGCCCAATCGCCCACGCAGGGCAGGTCAACGGGCGAGGCAACGGAAAAACGGAACTTGCCCGCCAGCTCGGCGGGGAGCTCCTTGGTTTCATTCCTGATGAGATAGGCGCCGCGGTCGACGGCCGAGACGCGCCCGACGGCGTTTGCTCCGGCCGGCATTCCGGCGGCAGCCGCGGCGAATTCGTCGTCAAATCCCAGCTCGTTCAGCGGTATTCTTGTTGCTTGTTCGTGCAATTTCGTTGCTCCTTTTCTGTGATTGTTGGCTTGAACAGGTAGTGCCCGACAACGGATCGGGCGCTGCAGACAGAAGAAGCGTTAACGAACAAGGACCATGTGCCATGATCATACACGACCGCGGCGCCCCTGTCAATTTGCGGCCGGCACGGTATTGGCGCGGACACAGAGGTCCACCCCTGCGATCGGTGCTGGATCCCCCCGGCCTGCGGGCCACCCCCCTTGCCAAGGGGGGCAGGGGGGATCTGCATTTTCGGTTGATTTTCTTCGACAGCCCCGCCCCTGCATCCGGAATAGCCTAGGGCGATCCACCGGATCGCCCCTACATTTGAAAATGATTTTTCTTGCTAACACGAACACTAACACTTTCTTCGTTTGGGTCATTGGCAGCGGGCGGGTCCCCCCTCCCGGCGGGGCCGGAAAGATCAGAGCAACCAAAATCGGCGGATGATTTTTGCGGCACGACCGAGCCCCTATGTGTGCGCTTTGGGTTTGAAAAATCAAATCCATACATAAGATGTTATTGCTTGGATCTTTGTGTCAGCTTCCCAAAAACCGGGGAAAGGAATTATTTCGCCGGCTTCCTGATCCGGTTCAGGAATTCAAGGTCTTCCATGTCCCTGGGCCGCAGGACGGCCTTTTTATTCCGGATCAATTCCTTCAAGCTGATATAGTAGATCGGGTATGAGGTCTGTCCGACCTTGATCTTCTCCGTCACCTTTCCCTTCCAGGCCTGGGTGAAATCCACCGCGCTGATGGCGCTCAGCAGGTCGATGCGGTGCGGGGGCAGCCCGAACTGGATAATCAGGTTGTCGCCCTGCAGGTCGCCTGGGGATGCCACTCCCGGGACGCTTCCCTGCCAGAAATCGACGAGGGCGGCGTACAGCCGGAGGCAGTTTTTCGGCGAATTGTCGAAAAAAATATCGATGTCCCCGGTGAGCCGGGCATGGCCGTAGTAGATAACCGCCTCGCCGCCGACGATCACGTAGCGCACGTTGCGGCGGGCCAGCCACGCGAGGAATTCACGGATGTCCCTGGAAAAGGGGGCCGGGGTCATTGGCGGATGTGCGCTTCGCGGACGTCGGGTGCGTCGTGGCCGTAAACGCGCTCCTTCAGCGCCTTGGCGGCTCGCTGCCGCTGCCCGGGCGTCATGGCGATCTCCTGGAGGATCTCCCATTCCCTTGCCTGGCGGAACCCGTGCGCCACGTGGACGACGCGGGACCTGCGTGTTTTTCCGCTCATTCTGGGCGTTTTGCCAGGCCGGGTTTGCTTCGTTTTCATGCGAATAGTATAGTCCATTGCCATGATTTGTTCAATTTGAAATCCGCCGGCCACGGCATGGTACGCAGGCGGACACAGTGGTTCGCACCTACAATCGGTGCCGAATCCCCCCGGCCCTGCGGGCCACCCCCCTTGCCAAGGGGGGTAGGGGGGATCTGCACTTTCGGTTGTGTTTCTTCGTTTGGGTCATTGGCATTTGGAATTTGATTCTTATCGTGTCACGCGTCACGTAGTTTCTATTCTTCAGCTCTAGTCCTGGGTGCTTGGGATTTGGAATTTGAATTCTTGGGCGGGTCTCCCCCTGGCGGGGGATTGTCTCACTATATGATTTCAACGATTTGCAGCATGGGTTAAAATCATAGTGAGAGCAACCAAACTCGGCGGATGATTTTTGCGGTCAGACCACGCTCCTACATGCGGAATAGCCTAGGGCGATCCACCGGATCGCCCCTACACCTGGAATGTTTTTTCCTGCTAACACCAACACTTTCTTCTCTAACTTTTGCCTTTCTTTACCTCTCCTTCCATCTTTCCCTGCGCCCATGAGATATCCTGTTTTAAGTCAAGAAAAAGCGACTTATCCTATTGACAATCATTTTTAGTAAAGTATACTTGATTTAAAAAGGCATTTTTGTTTTTAAGTCAAGGAGAGGTGACTCATGGATGCGCGGCGAACAGGAAAATATGTCAAGCAACCTCTGGGATATGATGCCTTCATGCCCAAACCTCTCCCTCCCGATCCGCCATTGTCGTTTGACCCGGAGCTGCAGCTGGCGCTGTCGGAGGCCGACCGCTCCCTGGCCCGCCTGGACGGCGTGGCCGCCGTTCTGCCCAATCCCGAGTTGTTCATCGCCATGTACGTGAAAAAGGAGGCATTGCTGAGCTCGCAGATCGAGGGCACGCAGGCTTCGCTGGAAGGGGTTCTTGAGTTTGAGGCCGACGGCGTCCCCCGCGACGACATCAACGAGGTGAAGGAGGTCATCAATTACGTCAAAGCCATGGACCATGGCTTGGCGCGCCTGCAAGATTTCCCTTTCTCGTCCCGTTTGATCCGCGAGATCCATGCACTTCTGCTCGCCGGGGCCAGAGGCCAAAGCAAGACGCCGGGCGAATACCGCCGTTCGCAGAATTGGATCGGCGCTTCGGGGGCCCCGCTGGCCGAGGCGGTCTTCGTGCCTCCGCCCGCTGACGCGGTCGAAGAACTCATCTCTGACCTGGAAAAATTCATCCACGCCGGGGACAGCCTGCCGCCCTTGGTCAAGATCGCCCTGGTCCACGCTCAGTTCGAGACCATCCATCCCTTCCTGGACGGCAACGGCCGCATCGGCCGGCTGCTGATCACCTTTTACCTGTGCTGGCGGGGCATCCTCTCCCGCCCCCTTCTTTACCTCAGCCACTACCTGAAGAAGAACCGGCAGGAGTATTACGATAAATTGCTGGCCGTGCGCACGCAGGGGGACTGGGAGGGTTGGCTGAAGTTCTTCCTGCGCGGCGTGCGGGACGTTTCACTGGAGGCGGCCGACACGGCGCGGCGGATCGTCGAATTGAAAGGCCGCTTGAGCGAAAAGATCCATGCCGGCCGCAAAGCCGGGCTTTCCGCCCTCAGGCTCCTGGATCTCAGCTTTGCCATGCCCTTGCTCGACGTGCCGCTGGTCGCAACCCGCCTGGCCCTGAGCCGCCAGAGCGCGACCCAGCTGGTCGCCCAATTCCACTCCCTGGGCATCCTGCACGAGATCACGGGCAAAAAACGCTATCGCAAGTTCCTGTTCCGCGACTATGTCGCCCTGATCGCCAAGGGGACGGAGCTTGGCCAGGGTGGCCGTGGAGAAGAGTAGAAGGGTAGACGGATTAAGAATTGGTATACGGTATACGGTGGACGGTTTACGGTGAAGAAAATCAAAGAGAACTCTAATCCTATGCGGTTAGCACTCACCTTTTCAATAGAGAGCACTGGATCTTTTTTTCCTCTTCCTCGTCACTTGACACTCGTCACTTATTACTCTCTTCGTTTGGGTCATTGGCAGCGGGCGGCGCGCCCAAATTCCAGGAAATTATCTGATGAAATTGGTCCGGACCCTCTCCTCGGCTTCGGGCCGGGAGATCCCCGCCTTTTGCCCGGCCTGGATCGATTTCAAGAGCCAGGCCATGTTCCGTCCCAGCGTCCTCATGATCTGCAATCCTTCGAGGTCCTGGCGCACGTCCTGGGGGGTGTGGCCATGGACCATGTTCCAGTACTGCGATGAGACGACCGGCATGTTGCTGATGGTGAAATACTTGTTGAGCTGCTCGAACGCCGCGCTGGCCCCGCCCCGGCGGCAGCTGACGATCGCCGCTCCCGGCTTGTAGGCGAAGCGCTCGC
>JALOLC010000093.1 GCA_025456175.1 Acidobacteriota bacterium
AAGCAGGAGACCAGCATGAAGAAAAACATGGGAAGCGTGGATCGCGTCCTGCGCCTGGCGGCGGCCGTGGCGATCGTTGTCCTGATCGTTCTCAAGGTGTTTGCCGGGACGCTGATGATCGTCCTGGGCGTCGTGGCGGCGATGTTCCTGATCACTTCGGCGATCGGTTTCTGTCCGCTCTACGTGCCCTTGCGGATATCGACGATTCTCAAGAAAAAAGAATAGCCCGGAACCGCTCAGGCCCGGTGGGGACATGTGCCGTCCCCATTGCCTTAGGCGAACGTTATTTCTTTCTTCGCCCCGTTCCCGGCGGGGTGCGACCGGGGCCGAAGTATTTTTCGCTGCGGTAGCGCAGCCAGACCCGCAGCACCTGGGGGATTTTTCCTTTTTGCTCTACAGAAAGACTTTCGTACAGCTTCATGGCCATGCCGCGGTGGGTGCGGCAAGCGTGGTTGCGGTGGGCGTCCCAGTAGGAGCGGGCCAGCCGGATCAGCCGGCAGGTCTCCTTGACCGGATCATTCCCATCACCTCTGGACATACGCCAATGTTACCATGAAACGGGCTCGATTGCCTTGACGTACCCAGGGAATATTTCCTGTCGCTGTGCGTTTGACATGACGACAAGGTTTCAGCACTGCTATGTCGCGCTGGGAGGTGAAACGTGAAAAAAATTTTATTGCTTGTCGTGCTGGTCCTGGTTGGAACCGGTCTGTCTTTCGGCCAGAAAGCTCCCACGTTGCTGCCCGGCGATCCGAATTCGGATGAACGCTGGGCGCCCATCGAGCTCTTCAAGAAGCAGGCGCCGCCACTGGCCGTTCTGTACGAGGCCGGGACCTACCGCGACGCCAAGGGCGAGGTCATGCCCTACCGGCTGTTCAAGCCCAAGACCGAGCCCGGCCGCCGCTATCCCCTGGTCCTGTTCCTGCACGGTTCCGGCGGCTCGGGGACCGACAACCTGAAGCAGCTCGAGCGCGCCAACTGGTTCGGCGGCCTCGTCTGGGCGCTGCCCGACAACCAGCGCCGTCACCCCTGTTTCGTGGTGGCGCCGCAGTCGAATGAAAACTGGCCGCCAGTGCGCCTGCGCGATGGGCAGCTGCCGGAGATCCTCCTCGGCCCCGGTCGTGACCGGCTGGCCATCGAGATCGTCGAGAAGCTGGCCGCCGAGCTGCCCGTCGATCGCAGCCGCATCTATGTTACCGGCCATTCGATGGGCGGCGCCGGCACATGGCACGTGCTGGCCGAGCGGCCCGACCTCTTCGCCGCCGGCGTCCCGGTCTGCGGCCGCGCCCATCCGGCCACCCTGAAAAAACTGATCCGAATGCCGATCTGGAACTTCCATGGCGAGCTTGACAAGATCGAGCCCGTCGCCACCTCGCGCGACATCATCGCCGAACTGCGCCGCCTTGGCGGCCAGCCGCTCTACAGCGAATACCCCGGCGTCGAGCACAACGTTTTCATGTGGGTTTACACCGAGCCGGCCCTGGTCGAGTGGCTTTTCGCCCAGCACAAGTAGCCCGCGCTACTTGACCTTCCTGATCGTCCAGTTGACGGTGATGTCCGCCACGGCCACGCCGGGGGAGGCGCAGCCTCCGTCTTTGGGTTTCTTGCGGGGGGGCGACTTCCAGTGGCCCGAGATGAGATCGCCGCTGTATGTGCCCTTCAGCGCCGAGGTGGCCCAGTCGGTCCGCCACTGGTAGGAGGCGAAAAGGGGCTTGCCGCCGTCCCAGGTCCAGGAGTTCGTCTGGCTCCCGCCGCCGCTGCTCTCGATGGTGGTGGTGCCGGGCACATCGGGCGCCGAGAAGTCGATCTCCAGGGTGTACTCGCCCTTCTCCGGGTAGACGGTCAGCCGCGGCCCGGAGAGGGCCGACATGCCGTACCTGGAGAGCGCGCCGCCGCCGCCGGCCTTCGCGTCGCTGCTGACGAAGGTGGATTTGCCGGGCGGCCGGTAGGTGGTCGTCTGCTTGGAATACTGGTGGTAGGAGATGCCGCAGGAGCCGGTCACGCCCTCCTGGATGTAGACCGCGCCGCCGAAGAGGCGGTTCAATCCCTCCATCATCTCCTTCTCCTCCTCGGATTCGGTCTTGTTCAGCTGCGTTTTGAGCCGGAGGTTGACCGAGGCCGTGGCCCGGAAGGAGTTCTTCTGTTCGAGGTCGAATTTGGAGAACTGGTCCTCCCAGGGGCCGCTGGTGCCGGCGCGCCAGGCGCCGCTGCGGCGCCATTCGCCCTCCTTGGAGTCGTCGCACTGGTACGTGGCCGAAAACGTGAGCGTCCCCGTCCAGTCGACGTCGCACTGGGCCAGATAGCCGAGCTCGATCGGCACTTTCAAATCCTTCAGCGTCTCCTTGCGCTCGTGCGACGCCACGATGAGGTCGATCTCGTCGAAGCGGTCGGCTTCGTTCTTCAGGCAGAAGTCGTGCTCTTTCTGCCCGGTCCAGTCCTCGACGCGGAAATCGCCGTCCTTGAGGACGACCGCCTGCACCGTGACGTTCTCCTTCTTTTCCAGCTCCTCGAGGTTGAAGTGCACGCCCGGGAACTTGTCGGCATCGATGCCGCTGTTGGTCACGACGAAATAGAAGGCCGACAGGGGCGGCAGCTCGATCTCCTGGACCTCGCTCTTGTCTCTGAGCAGGATGGTATCCTCGTAATGGTAGCTATGCGTGTCGAGGGTCTCGTGGTATTTGCGTCCGTAATCCTTGTTGTCGTCGTAGTTCATCAAGGCGAACTCTTTCCAGGCCTCCTTGAGCTCGAGCCCGGCCGCCGCCAGCTGCGACTCGACCGCGTCCATGGCGTCGCCGCCCCGGGCGCCGCAGGCGCTCCAGACCTTGCCGATGAACTCCTCGCCGAAGCGGCAGGCCATGTAGTAGGGGAAGATGTAGGCGGCGTAGGGGTGCAGGCCCTCCTCGCCGTTGATCGTCTTGAGGCGGAAGGTGGTGTCGTCGAAGGTTTCGGTCAAATAGCCCCGCTCCGCGGCCCAGTCCCACTTCGGCCCGATGAACTCCTCGGCCCAGACGGCGGTGGATTCGTCCCACCAGGGCTGCTGCCTGATGGTGACGGCGTACTGGAAGGAGTGGAAGATCTCGTGGGCCAATGTCGCCCCCAGCTCGTCACCCTGCAGGCTCTGGTCAATCATGATCCAGGTGGGCCGGCCCGATTCGTTCTTCGGGGCGTCATCCCCATGATTCGCGTCCTGCTTCTCCTGGCGCCTAATGAACCGGCACCAGCCCTTGGCCCTGCCGTCATCGTCCGTCAACATGGCGGTCGGCACCAGGTAGATGTCCAGGTCGTGATCCTCGTCCTGGTCGAGCTCGCCGTATTCGTTCCTGGCGCCGGCGTCAATTTCGGCCGGAACGGGCATGATGCGGTCAAACTCGGTCCACATCCGCTTGGAGTCGATCAGGGTCGCCGCCCGGCTGGCCGCCTCGAAGCCGATGGCCGACCAGACGCTGATCGGCCCGTTGCTGCACTGCGCCCGCACCCACTGGCCCGGCGGGGCGCCCTTGGTCGGCCGCTGCGGCTCCGGCACGTCCTGGGCGTAGAGAGTGCCCGGAGCGGCGGGGGCCCGCCGGCTCGTGGCCTTGGCCTGGAGGCGCTTGAAAAAGATGCTTTCCGGGTGGGTGGGCCGCAGCAGGTAGGGCCGGAGCTTTTCTTGGGTCTCGGGCTTCAGCCGGTCGTGCATCGCGGCCAGGCCCTTTAGCGTCGGCGTGCCGCAGGGGATGCGCTCCGGGCTGCGGAATTCTTGCGGCAGGCTGTTTTGGTCTACCAGAGCCTGGATCTTGTATGTCCAGGCCGTGTCGAGGTCGAGCCTGCCCGCTCTCTCGGCGGCAAGGATCTTGTCGTGGGCGTTCGGCGCCCGCTTTGGCCGGGCGAGCTGCTTTGCCGGTGCCGGCATGGCCTTCGCCGCCACGGGGACTGGCGTTTTTTTTTCGGCTTCCTCTTTCTTGCTTCGACAGCCACGGCAGCTGGTGAGGACAATGAACAACGCCGCGAACCCCACCAGAAGTGCCGGCAGCAACTTCCCCGATTCTTTTTTATTTCCCATGGATCCCCCCACTGCATGTGTAGCAATTCGAGTCTTGAAAGTCAAGAACTCGCTGCTGCCGGCATGAGATATTTTTGGCGGCTTGGCGTTGCATGGCGAGTACGTGTTCCGTCAGGCCCAAAATCATAGATGCCATGGAGTCAAAAAAAATTTTATTACTAAAGTCATACAACTTTCTCAGGCGGCGGCCCGTCTAACAGGATGATTCCGGCGGCCGCTACGACGCCGCCGGAGTAGAAATCTTTTAGCGAGGTTCTTGAAGATGAGAAAAGTGAAAACGCTCCTTTTCGTCATGCTGCTGGCCCAGGCCGCCCTGGCCCGTACGGCCAAGGACGCCCCGCCGCCGCCGGTCACGGCCGTTCGTGCCGGTGAGGAGATCAAGATCGACGGCCAGCTCAGTGAAAAGGTCTGGCAGAACCCGGGCCATTCCGCGTTCACCCAGGTCGATCCCAACGACGGCAGCGAGCCCAGCGAGAAGACCACGGTCTGGGTGGCTTACGATGACTTGGCTCTCTATGTGGCGGCCTATCTCTACGATTCGGACAAGGCGAAGATCACCACCCGCCTCGGCCGCCGCGACGATTACGGTGAATCCGACTGGTTCCTCTTCTGCGTCGACCCCTACCTCGACCGCCGCACCGGCTACCAGTTCGCCGTCAACCCCTCGGGCTCGATCTGCGACTGGACGCTGCAGAACGACACCTGGAACGACGGCACCTGGGACGGCGTCTGGGAGGCCAAGGCAGCCATCAACGGCGAAGGCTGGACCGTGGAGATGAAGATTCCCCTCAACCAGCTGCGCTTCAAGCGCCAGGAAGACGGCGTCTGGGGGGTCGATTTCCAGCGCGTGATCAAGCGCAAGAACGAATACATCACCTATGCCTGGAAGCCCAAGGAGCTGGTGGGCTTCGTCTCCTACTTCTCCCGCCTCGAGGGGCTGCGCAACCTGACGCCCGGCCGCTACCTGGAGCTCACGCCCTACTCCTTCGGCCAAGCCCGCTTCCGGCCCGGGGAGCCGGGCAATCCCTTCCAGACAGGCTCGAAGCTGCTGGGCAGCGCCGGCCTCGACCTCAAGTGGGGGGTGAAAAGCGACCTGACCCTCGACGCCACCTTCAATCCCGACTTCGGCCAGGTCGAGGTGGACCCGGCGGTGATCAACCTCTCCGCCTACGAGACCTACTACGAGGAGCGGCGCCCGTTCTTCATCGAGGGCTCCGATATCTTCAACGGATACGGCCAGGGCGGCTCGATGGGCGGGCCGATCTTCAACTGGCCGTCGCCCGTCTTTTTCTACAGCCGCCGCATCGGCCGCGCGCCTCAGGGTTACTATGCCGGCGACGGCTTCAGCACGGCCCCCGACGGTACGACCATTCTCGGCGCCGCCAAACTGAGCGGCAAGATCGGCGAATGGAAACTCGGCGTGCTCTCCGGCGTCACCGAGCGCGAATACGCCCAGGTCGACGAATACGGCCTGCGCTCGAGCCAGGAAGTGGAGCCGTTCACCTGGTACGGCGTGGCGCGCGCCCAGCGGGAATTCGCCGCCGGCCGCCACGGCCTGGGCATCATCGCCACCGGCGTGCAGCGCGACCTGAACGACGGTGCGCTGGCCGGCATGCTCAACCGCAGCGCCCAGGCCCTGGGCGTCGACGGCTGGACTTTTCTCGACGCCAAGCGCAACTGGTTCATCAGCGGCTGGTTGGGCGCCACCCGCGTGAGCGGCGATCCCGCACAGATCCTGCGGCTGCAGAAATCCTCCATGCATTATTTCCAGCGGCCTGATGCCGATTATCTCCGCATCGACCCCAAGGCCGACTCCCTTTCCGGCTGGGGGGGCATGGTGCGTTTCGGCCGCGAGCAGGGGCGCTTCTGGATGCACGTCAACCTGGGAGCCGTTTCGCCCGGCTTTGACCCCAACGACATCGGCTTCCAGTTCAGCCTGTCGGACACGGTCAACAGCAGCGTCGACTTCTCGTACCGCTGGCCCCACCCGGGCAAGGTCTTCCGCAGCGTCTTCACCTGGATCGGCGCCTACCGCACCTGGGACTTCGGCGGCAGCCGCACCGGCAACGGCATCTCCGGTTCGCTGCAGACCGAGTGGCTCAACTACTGGTTCAGTTATCTCAACTATTCGGTATCCCTCCCCCTCTACAGCGACACGCTGACCCGCGGCGGGCCCCAGGCCCTGCTCCCGTTCAGCTACTCACTCAGCGGCGGGCTGAACAGCGATTCGCGCAAGAAAGTCATCTTCTCACTGGAAAACTATTGGAATGAACGGCCCGGCTTCAACTCCACGTGGGAGAGCGGCCTCTATGTCAAGCTGAAGCCGCAGAAGAACCTGACGGTGAGCCTCGGCCCGTCGTTCAACCTCTTCCATACCGAGCTGCAGTACCAGAAGCGCGTCGCCGATCCGCTGATGCCGGCCACCTACGGCAACCGCTATCTCTTCGGCCGCATTGACCAGAAGACCCTGTCCTGCGATGTCCGTCTCAACTGGGCATTCAGCCCCAAGCTCAGCCTGCAGGCCTTTCTGCAGCCCTTCCTCTCGGTCGGCGCCTACAGCCGCTTCAAGGAGCTGGCGCGGCCGCGCAGCGACCAGTACAACATCTACGGCGAGGGCGCCTCGACCGTCGTCCGTGAAGCCGACGGCTACATCCTCGACCCGGACGGCAGCGGGCCGGCTCCCTCGTTCTCCCTGGCCGATCCTGATTTCAACCTGAAGTCGCTGCGCGGAACCGTGGTGCTGCGCTGGGAGTACCGGCCGGGTTCCCTGCTCTATTTCGTCTGGACGCAGGACCGCGCCGACTACTCCCACCCGGGCGATCTGCAGCTGGGCCGCGACCTGGACGCGCTGTTGACGGCCCCGGGCGACAACATCTTCATGCTGAAGTTCACCTATCGCCTGAACCTCTGAACGCGGCGGTTCGAAAAGAAGATTTTGGACAGAATTTAAAACATGAATATTTTTGATGTTGGGGTCGTTGCTTGACTTGGTGACTCTGGCGGAATAGGCTACCCCATATGAGACGCGGGTTCATTTTTCTGCTCTTCCTGGCGCTGCTGGTGAGCGGGTCCCTGATTGGTGGTGGGGATCTTCTCCGGGGCCCCGAGCAGGCGAACGATTATCGCACCCGCGTCTGGTCCGACACACAGCCGGCCATCAACCTTACCCACATCTTCGCCGGCGAGATCAACCGCCGCGGCCGGCCGGTCGGCTTCCATTCCCGTCCCGGAGGAATGGATCCCTTGGGCAGCGGCATCGTGCGCGTCATTGATCGGCCCAACCGTGTTGGCGTCTATACCGCCTTGGTCTGGATCGGCCGCCGCGGGCGCACCAAGTTCTCGACCTTCTTCCCCGACCGCTGGACCCGCTCGCAGGTGATCGAGGCCATCCTCCTCGCTTATCGCCGCGGCCAGCGCCGCGACGAGCGCTTCCGCGGCCAATCGGGCCATGGCTTCTCCATCGAGGGGTATGTTACCGATTCTATCTCGATGACGATGGAGATCCCAGGGCGGAGACGCTACGCAGCCAGCGCCTGCTCGGCCGCTTCCTGGAGTCCGATATCCAGGACAGCCATGGGCTGTGCGCAGACGTGCTGGCTGCACTCGACGACATTGCCTCCGACCGCAGGAAACGCTGGCAGATGACCGGCAACGCCCACACGCTGATCCTGAGCAAGCGCCGGGCGCGCATCCGCGCCGAATTCGGCCGCAGTTCCGACCTGATCCTGCCGCCCGCCGAACTGCGCCAGGTCCTGCTGGAATGGCAGGAACTGCTGGAGAGTAAACCTACCCGTCGCTAGAAATAGGCAGCAGCCGGTCCAAATAATCCG
>JALOLC010000094.1 GCA_025456175.1 Acidobacteriota bacterium
CGACGACCTGACGCGGCTCTTCGGCCAGGAGATCAGCGACATCGTCTGGGGCGTGACCAAGATCTCCAAGATCTCCGAGGTGGACGTCGAGGACGCCCAAGCCGAGACGCTGAAGAAGATGATCATCGCCATGACCGCCGACGTGCGCGTCATCCTGATCAAGCTGGCCGACCGCCTGCACAACATCCGCACCCTGGCGCCGCTGGCCGAGGAGAAGCGCGTCAAGATCGCCCGCGAGACCCTGGAGATCTACGCCCCCATCGCCTACCGCCTGGGCATGGGCAAGGTCCGCGACGAGCTGGAGGACATCGCCTTCATGCACCTCTACCCGGAGGATTACCAGCGCATCAAGGACGAGGTCAGCGGCCGCACCGACTGGGCCATGCAGCAGGTGCAGGGCCTGCAACGGCAGCTCCAGGATCTCCTGCAGGGCCTGAAGATCAAGGCCGAGATCCAGTACCGCATCAAGAGGGAGATCTCGATCTTCCGCAAGCTGCAGAAGCAGAAAATCGAGCTGGAGAACGTCTACGACCTGCTGGCCCTGCGGGTCATCACCGACACCGTGGCCAACTGCTACGTGATCATGGGCGCCATCCACCAGCAGTGGGTGCACATCCCCAGCCGCTGGCGCGACTTCATCACCAATCCCAAGAGCAACTTCTACCAGTCGATCCACACCACCGTCATCACCCGCGAGGGGGTGAAGTTCGAGATCCAGATCCGCACCCAGGAGATGCACCGCAACGCCGAAGAGGGCATCGCCGCCCACTGGAAGTACAAGGAGGGCCTGGCCTTCCTGGAGAACGACCACCGACTGGAGTGGTTCCGCGAGATGATCGAGACCCACAAGACCAACCCCGACCCCAAGGACTTCCTCAGCCTGGTCAAGCGCGACCTCACGCCCAACGAGATCTACGTCTTCACCCCCAAGGGCAAGGTCATCAACCTCAAGGCCGGCTCGACGCCCGTCGATTTCGCCTACGCCATCCACTCCGAGGTCGGCGACCACTGCAAGAGCGCCATCGTCAACGAGAAGCTGGTGCCGCTGCGCACGCGGCTGAACTCCGGCGACGTGGTGGAGATCATCACCCAGAAGGGCTGCCGCCCCAGCGCCGACTGGCTGAAGTTCGCCGCCAGCCCGCGGGCCAAGAAGCGCATCATGGCCTGGCTGCAGCGGGAGGAGTTCGCCAACGACCTCGAGAAGGGCCGACGCCTGTGGCAGAAGGTCCTGCGCGCCTACAGCCGCCGGCAGCGTCTGACCTTCTCGGATCCGGACATCGCCCAGCGCCTGCGTGCCGGTGGCTACGCCGATCTGGACACCTTCCTGCAGGACGTGGGCAGCGGCCGCAAGGCCCTCGACCGCGCGGCGCTCAAGGCCCTCTTCCCCGAGGCCGGCGCCGTGGAGATCCGCCCGGCCCGCAAGCCCTCGGCCCGCGCCCAGGCCCTGGGCCGGCTGATCCATGTCGAGGGCCACGCCGACAGCGAGTTCTCGCTCGCCAGGTGCTGCCAGCCGATCAAGGGCGAGGAGATCATCGGCTACGTCACCAAGAACCGCGGGCTGGTGGTGCACCGCAAGGACTGCCCCAGCGTCAACCGCGAGATCCCCTCGCGGCTGCAGCGCGTCTCCTGGAACGAGGCGCCGGGGTACGCCGTCCCGGTCCGCGTCCAGCTCCTGGCCGCCGACCAGCCGGGCGCGCTCAGCGCCATCACCGGCATCACCGCCGCCTGCGGCTCCAACATCAAGAAGATCGAGATCGAGCCGGCCAGCCAGGCCGTCACCCGCGTCACCATCGTCTTCGAGGTGCGCGACCTGTTCCAGCTCGACGAGATCATCGGCCGCTTCAAGGCACTGCCGGGGATTTACTCCATCACCCGCAAGAAATTGGCCGAAAAATAGCCCGGCCGCTACTTCTTGCTGGCGAAATATTTCAGTATGCGCTTGAACAGGTTCTCGGAATCCTTCTTGAGGACCCCGTGGTCCAGAAGAAGGTTCTTCTCGCTGAAGGCGCGCATCTCCTCCTGGCGGCGGACGATCACGGCCGACAGCTTCTCGGCCATGGCCTCGTTCATGTCGACCACCTGCTTGAAGCGGGCGGAGGAGACGCGGATGACGACGCTCTCGCGCTCGGCGGTGACCGTGGCGTTGGTCTTCTCGCCGGTGACCAGGGAGATCTCGCCGAAGAAGTCGCCGGCGCCCAGATGGGCGACGGAGCGGCCCTCCTTGAAAACGCCCATGGCGCCGGAGACGATGTGGTAGAGGTGATCGCCGGCGTCCCCCTCGCGGATGACGGTCTCGCCGCCGCCGTAGACCCGGGGTTCGGCCGCGGCCAGCAGGTTGCGGAAATCCTCCTCGCCGATCGCGGCCAGAACCTCGTTGCGCTTCAGTGCCGCCGCCAGCGCCTCCGGCGCGATGGCCTCCTTGCGCTCGCGCTTCAGGTAGACGTCGCGCTTGGGGAAGGGGATCTCGATGCCCTCGCGGCGGAAGGCGTACCAGATGCGGCGCCGCGCCTCGGAGGCCAGGATGTTGTGGCGGCCGTAGTCGTCGATCCAGAACTTGACCTCGTATTCCAGGGCGAAGTCGCCGAAGCCGACCAGCTGCACGACGGGCGGCGGGTCGGCGCGGAGGTCGGCCATGGTGGCCAGCGCCTTGAGGATGGCGTCAGCCACGCGGTCAGGGCTGTCGCCGTAGCCGGCTCCCACCCGGATCTTCAGGATCACCGGCTGGCCTCCGCCGCCGTAGATCAGCACGTCGGCCTTGGACGCCGTCTGGTTGGGAATGACGATCAGCTCGCGGTCGATGCTGCGGATCTTGAACGAGCGCCAGCCGAACTGCTCCACCCGCCCCTCGCGCTCGCCGATGCGCACCCAGTCGCCGAGCTTGAAGGAGTCCTCGAAGTTCAGGATGATGCCCGAGAACAGGTTGCCCAAAACGTCCTGCAGGGCAAAGCCGACCACCACGGTCAGGACCGCCGAGGAGGCCAGGAGCACCGTGAGGTCCTGCTTCAGGTAATAGCGCGCGATGAGCAGGATGCCGACGACGAAGAGGATGAAGACGACCACGTCCTTGATCAGCTTGGGATAGTGCACCCCCTGCTTGCCCAGGACCAGGTAATCGAAGACGAAGTAGGCCAGCGCCTTGACCGCCAGGACCACCAGGAAGAACCAGAAGAGCAGCCAGAGGAAAAAGAGCAGGCGCGGGGAATAGGGAAAGTTCTTCAGCCAGGCGCTGCTGAACAGGGAAACGGCGGCGCTCAGCGGCAGGAGCAGCAGCAGCTGGGGCAGGACCTGGCGGAAAAGACCGCCGTCGCGGCTGCGGCGGCCGGCAACGAACAGGAAGGCCGCCAGCAGCAGCAACAGGCCGGGCAGGGCAAACAGCCAGTTCATGACAGGAACCTCCACGGGGCGCTGGCGCGCCTCACCCGCTCAGGACCGGCGACGCTCACTCGGTCGTCGACTCCTGCGGCAGGTCGGCAAACGGCTCCTCGGTCGGCTCCGCCGGCGCCGGCACGGCCATGCTCTGGGCCTTGTCCTTGGCCTTGGCGCCCAGCTTGTTCATCAGCTCCTCCGTGAGGGAGAAGGTCAGCTTGACGTGGTCGGCGGCCGAAGTCAGCTGGATGCCGTTCAGCAGCTGGCCGAGCTCGGGCTCCTTGGCGGCGCCCATGGCTCCCAGGGCCTTCAGGCCGTTGAGCATGTCGGCGATCTGCTTGTTGCCCGCCTCGTCGCGCGAGACCATGCGCAGCTCGCCCGACAGGGTCTGGCTGCGGAAATCGGCGAAGAGGGTGAAGGCTTCGGCCTTGCTCAGGTCGACGGGCATCATGCCGCCGCCCGCCGATTCCTTCATCTTGCCGGGAATGGAGCCGATGACCATCCAGAACAGGCCCTTCTTGTTCAGCGGCTCGACATGCTTCATCAGGGCCGCGGTCTTCAGGACGTTCTGGCCTTGCTTGCGCTCCAGGTCGACCACCTTCTTCACCGACACGGGCGAGCCCAGCGCGATGTTGGCCTTGTTCAGGAAGGCCAGGCGCATGTCCTGGGCCTTGCCTTCGCCGTCGTCCTTCAGGGTATAGAGAGTCAGGTCGCGGTACGATTCCTCGGCGGCGATGACCTGCTTGTCCTTGAGCACGGCAAGCAGCTTGGCCGCGTCGTACTTCATGTTGACGATGACCGCCAATTCCGGGTTCTCGCTGTCGAAGTTGCCGTAGACGGCGACGACCGCGGCGAAGACGTCCTTCTGCAGGTCGATGCCCGTCTGCTGCTTGAAATCCGCATAGTCCTTGAAGGCCTTGCCCGCCCCCGCCTGCTTCTGCACGCCTTCCTTGAGCATCTTGTCGAAGAACTCCAGGGAGGTCAGCTGCTGCAGGTTGAAGCCGACGAGGGCCGCCGGCGCCTCGGGCACCATGGCCAGCATGGCCTCGCTGTTCATCTGCCCGGCGGCTTTTTTCTTGCAGGCCGGAGCCAGCAGCATCACGGCCAGGACCAGGAACAACGCCAACAGTTTCTTGTTCATGTTTTTCTCCTTCGCATGCGCGGGCAGATCGAATCGCCGCCCGCGGCATTGACTATAACACAACGAAAAAAAAAAGGGAACGGTTCCAGCCCGGGCCGAGAACTTTTGCGCCGCGGCGAGCGTATAGCCAGGTGAACAACCATGGAAGCAATCATCCGCCTGGAGAACCTTTTTTTCCGCTACGGCGATGTCGAGGCCATTCGCGACGTATCGCTGACCCTGCCCGCCGGGATCTTCGGCCTCCTGGGCCCCAACGGCGCCGGCAAGACCACCTTGATGAAGCTGCTGCTCGGCTTCCTGCAACCCGCCTCGGGGCGCGGCGAGATCATGGGCCAGGAGCTTGGCGCCAAGAAAAAATCGTTGCGCCGCTCCATCGGCTACATGCCCGAAAGCGACTGCCTGATCCCCGGGCTGGACGCCGTCTCCCTCACCGCCTACCTGGGCGAGCTGAGCGGCATGCCGCGCCAGGAGGCCATGAAACGCGCCCATGACGTCCTCTACTACGTGGGACTGGAGGAATCGCGCTATCGCCAGGTGGAGACCTACTCCACCGGCATGAAGCAGCGCCTGAAGCTGGCCCAAGCTTTGGTGCACGACCCCAACTTGCTCCTGCTGGACGAGCCGACTTCCGGGATGGATCCCGCCGGCCGCAAGGAGATGCTCGAGCTCATTCGCGACATTGCCAAAAAAGAAAGCATGAACATCATCCTCTCCTCGCACCTGCTCCCGGACATCGAGAGCACCTGCCGCCAGGTGGTCATCATGAACAGGGGGCGCATCGCCGCCGAAGAGTCGATCGCCGGGCTGAAGAAGGACCGGCGCAACGTCTTCGAGATCCGCGTCGTGGGCGACGGCGGCGGTTTCTTCGCCGCCCTGGCCGCCGCGGGCTGGCAGGCCGAGGAGAAGGACCAGGGGCTATTCCAGGTCAAGCCCCCGGAGGGAACGGAGCCGGCGGCGCTGTTCCGCGCCGCCCGCGAGCACAGCGCCCAGATCCGCCACTTCCGCCAGAGCCGTACCTCCCTGGAAGACGCCTTCATGGACGTGATCCGAGGTTCCGATGGAAATTAGGGAAAAGGGCTATCGCCACTGGGAGGGAACGCTGCGCGCCGCGCGCCACGACTGGCTGCCCATCTCCCGCAACGGCATTCGCGCCGTGTTCAAGAAGAAGTACGCCAAGCTCATCTTCTCCCTGTGCGCCTCGAGCTTCTTCGTTTTCCTGGCGGCGGTGTACGCCTCGACCAAGCCCGAGCTGAAGATCCTCAGCGAGCTGGTGCGCCTGCTGAAAAGCGACGCCGAGCTCTTCAAAACGTTCTACAGCAACGGCTTCCTGACCTTCATGCTGATCATCCTCAGCGTGTTCAGCGGCGCCGAACTGATCTCCGCCGACCTGAAGTTCAAGGCGTTCCCCCTCTACTTCGCCCGCCCCCTCTCGCGCGGCGACTACCTGGCCGGCAAGTTCGCCATCATGCTGTTCTACCTGCTGGCCTTCACCCTGGCCCCCGGGGTCCTGTTGCTGCTGTTCAAGATGCTCTTCACCGGCAGCCTGGCGGTATCGCCCGTGCTGCTGCTGGCTGTCCTGGCCTTCCCCCTGATCGAGTGCCTGTGCCTGGCCTCGCTGACCCTGGCCCTCTCCATCCTCAGCCCCAACACCAAGTTCATCCAGATTACCATTTTCCTCGTCTATGTCTTTTCCAACACCCTGGCCCAGATGCTCAAGGCCATTTTCAAGAGCGACTACGCCTTCCTGGTCTCGCTGCAGGGCAATATCAGCCAGCTGGCGAGCTTCCTGTTCGGCGTGCGGCCGGCTCATGCTTTTCCCGCCTGGCTCTCCCTGCTGCTGCCGCTGGCCATCACGGCGCTCTCACTCTGGTTCCTGGCCTGGCGCGTCAAGAAAGCGGAGGCGCGCGCATGACCCCCGTTCTCAAGGCCGAGAAGCTCTCCAAATGGTATGGCAACATCCTGGGCATCAGCGACATCAACCTGGAGATCCGCAGCGGCATCACCGGCCTCCTGGGTCCAAACGGCGCCGGCAAGTCGACGTTCCTGAAGATCGCCGCCGGCCAGCTCAAACCCAAGCTCGGCGCGCTGACGGTCTTCGGCGAACCGGTCTACGGCAACCCGCGCTTGTTCCGGCGCATCGGCTTCTGCCCCGAGCATGACAGCGCCTACGTCGAGATGAGCGGCCGCGGATTCATCCTGCTGCTGGCCCGGCTGCATGGCTTCGCCGGCGCCGAGGCGGCGGCCAAGGCCGAAAAAGCGCTGGCCACGGTCGGCCTGCTGGACAGCCAGGACCGTCTCATCAAGGGGTACAGCTTCGGCATGCGCCAGCGCCTGCGCCTGGCCTCCAGCATCCTGCACGAGCCGGAGCTGCTGATGCTCGACGAGCCCCTGCGCGGCGTCGACCCGCTCTGGCGCATCCGCATCATGCAGCTGATCGTTTCTTCGCACATCCTGCCCGAGATCGAGGCCATGACCAACGAGATCGTCCTCATCCACCAGGGCAAGATCTTCGCCAAGGGCGACATCCACCGCATCCGCAACCTGATCGACAGCCACCCGCACCAGGTCTCGATCCGCACCCCGCATCCGCGACAGCTGGCCGCCCGGCTCATCGGCAATGACTTCATTTCCGGCATCGAGTTCGCCTCCGACCACCGCGGCTTGACCGTGCGCACCAACCAGCGCGACCAGTTCTTCACCCACCTGATGAGCCTGCTGGCCGAAAGCGGCGTGGAAACCGAGGAGATCACCTCGCCCGACGACAACCTGCAGGCGGTCTTCGACTACCTGATCGGAAAATGACCATGAAAGCCAAACGCCCCATCCGCATCCTGTTCCGCAGTTTTTTCAGCTCCGGCCTCCGGGCCAAACGCACGCGGGTCTTCATCCTGCTGGCCCTGGTCCCGGTCCTGCTGATGCTGGCCGCCCGGATCATGGAGGGCGTCGGCTCCGCGTCCGCCAGCGATGTCGCCGGTTTTTTCGGCCACTTCATGCTCTCTTTGTACTTCCAGCTGCTCATCCCGGTGCTGGCCCTGTTCTTCGGCACCAGCATCGTCAACGAGGAGCTGGACAACAAGACCCTGGTCTATTTGACCACCGTGCCCGTGCCGCGCCGCGCCGTCCTGCTGGGCAAGTACCTGGCCGCCCTGCTGCTGGCCGCCCTGCTGATCGTCGCCGGTTTCCTGCTCTGCTTCCTGGCCGCCTCGTTCACCCGCCTGGGCGATGCCGCCGCCTGGGAAGAACTGGGCCTGTTCCTCGGCACCTCTCTGCTGGCCCTGTTCTGCTACAGCGCCCTGTTCACCGCCCTTGGCGCCTTCATGAAGAAATCGATCCTGCTGGGCCTCTTCTTCGTCTTCGGCTGGGAGAGCGTGGTGCAGTACTTCCCGGGCGTCACCCAGAAGTTCACCATCATCCACTGGATCAAGTCGCTGCTGCCCATCCCCCCGGGCCAGAACAGCTTCCTCAGTTTCCAGCTTCAGCCCTCGCCGCCCCTGCAGTCGGTGCTCACCCTGCTGGCCGCCGGCCTGCTCTTTCTCTATATCGCCGTCTTCATCTTCGAGCGCAAGGAATACATCCTCTCGGATAACGCGTAAATTGATCCGATCAAATAAAGTCGGCTTTTAATTGCCATTCCAACCGTTGACAGACTCCGGCACGTGACATGCCTGCGCATTTCGTTTATCTTACTTGTAAGACAATGGAAGGTGAGACATGGAAAACATCGATTTTACGCGCTTGTCTTCAAAAGGGCAGATTGTTGTGCCGCGGCGCATCCGCGAGCGTTTGCGCCTGGCCAATGGGGATCTCTTTCTCATCTTCGGAAGCGATGACACGCTGGTCCTTAAGAGGATGGAGGGGCCATCTTTGGCTGAGTTCAATGGCATCCTGGCCAGCGCCCGCAAATCAGCCAAAAAGGCCGCTCTGACGCGTCAAGACCTAGAAAAAGCTATTCAAGCTGTTCGCCATAATAAAAGAAAGAAATGATTATGTCCTTGCGAAGAGCGCGGCATTTCCCTATAATGTCAACATGGCTGAAAAAGTGCCCAAGCGCATTCAGAAAATTCTAGCCGAGACCAAAAAGGAGCTCGAGAAAACCTATTCCCATCGGTTGAAGGATATGATCCTGTTCGGCTCCTATGCCCGCGGTGACTACAGCCGGGGCTCTGACATCGACATCCTGATGCTCCTGGACAAATCCCATGACCTCATCGCCGAACGCAGCATCTATCTGCCCATCACCAGCCGGCTATCGCTGAAATACGATACGGTCATTTCGATCATCCCCATCCCCGCCGCTGATTTCCGTAAAAAGAAAACTCCACTGCTTTTGAACGTTCGCAAGGAAGGCATCCGGCTATGAGCCGAATGGAAATCGCCGAGCTGCTGGCAAAGGCCAACCAGAGCATCAAGGCCGCTGAAAAGCTCTTCGACGAGGGATTTAGCGATTTTTCCGTCGGCCGCTCCTACTTCGCGATGTTCTACGCTTTGGAAGCGTTGCTTCTTTCCCTGGAACTCTCGTTTTCCAAACATAGCGCCGTTATCGCCGCTTTCGGCAAGGAATTCATTAAAACCGGAAAAATGGATGCGCAATACCACGCCGATGTCTTGGAAGCCTTTGACCTGCGCAATGCCGGCGATTACGGAGCCCCGCACGCCGTTCCCAGAGAGAAGGCCACCAACCTAATCAAGAAAGCCAAAGAACTCCTTAAAGCCGCTAAGGCTTATCTCGCGAATCACAGCACAGGCTAGACAGCGAAACGTCTTCTATTTTTTTCAAGCTAGCTCTATTGCCCCTACTTGACGTACAGCAGGGCGTAGGAGAAGAAGACCACCACGTCGGGGAGGAAGTGGATGAGCCAGGGCGAAAGCATGCCCTTGGTCTCGAGCATGCTCTTGGCCATGATCCAGGAGAGGAAGCCGCCCGAAGAAAACCAGGATCAGCAGCAGGGTATGGCCCCGGCCGATGACCTCGTGCAGGGTGGACAGCAGGCTGCAGCGGAAGTAGGCCTCCTCGGTAAAGGCGTTCACCGCCGCCAGCAGGACGCACGCGGGCAGCAGCGGCAGCGCCTTCAGCAGGGTCGAGCCCGAAGGGGAGATGCCGATGAGAGTGGGAACGGCGACGGCCAGCGCCGCGACGCCGCCGAAGATCCAGGTGAAGGTCTTCCACGACTCACCCGCCTTGATGCCCAGCCAGCGGATCGGCTCGACGGAGGCAGCCATCCGGCCCTTGACCAGGAAGAAGGCCTTGCGCTCGCGCTTCATGAGCCATAAGACGGTGAGCACCGCCAGGGCGACCAGGATATCGAGGACCATCAATGCCGCGAAACCCTTGAAGAAAGGGACGCCCTTGAAATTGAATTGCCCCTGGAACCAGGTCGTGCCCCGCAGCAGCGCGGTCAGCCCCAGGGCCAGGAAGAGGGTGAATAGGGCCAGGGCGTAATGCCAGAGCGGGCGGAGGGCCTTGCTCAGGCGGGTCATGACGAAAAACAGTGCCAGGAAAGCGGTTTTGCCCAAGAACATCCAGGATGGAATGGGAGCCCCCAGCCCGGACATGAGGATATCGGGCAGATCGGAAACGATCAGCATGGCGGCCCAGGCCATGATTCGCAGGCTCTGTTTGCCAGCAATTGCAGGTATCATTTTTGGTCTCCTTGGACCGGCGAGAAGCCGTCCAAGCCAACGATAACATGGTTTTTCCCGCTGTAAACGGGTCATGTGACAGGCAGCAAGGACTTGTGACCACAGGCAAGGAACGGGAAGGCGACCGGCTGCCCTAAAGGCCCCGGATCAGGCGGCGGAAATCAGCGACGTAGCGCCGCGCCACCGGAATGACGGCCGGGGAATCCCTGAGGGTGAGCTTGAGACCCTGGGCGTTGCCGTCCACGCGAGCGATCTGGGCGGTGTTGACGATGAACGCCCGGTGGCAGCGGAAGAGGCGCGGAGAGAAAGGGTGCAGTTGGCGCTCGACGCGCCCCAGGCTGCTGCGCAAGAGCGGCGCCGGCTTTCCGTCCCTGGCCAGCACCCGGACATAATTCTCCTCGGCCTGGATGCAGAGCAGGTCGGCCAGGGCGACGCGCAGCGAGTCCCTGTTGTTCTCGGCCACGATCTCCACCTGGGCAGGTACATCGGCAGCGGGGGTCAGCGGGCGGTCCGGCCGCTCCAGGCGCTGGTTGGCCTCCTGGACCACGCGGGCGCTGCGCTGCAGCAGGCGGGCGGAATTAACCAGGTTGATGACGGTGATCGGGAAGATCCCGATCAGGAAGGCATCGAGCACGATCGTTCGCAACTGCACCCAATGGGCCGGGAGCCCATAAAAGGCGCACAACGCGCCAGAAAGCAGAGTACAGCCCAGGCCGATGGTCAGCGTCACCCAGCTCATCCACAGGATCTGCCGTCCGAGACTCCAGCTTTCTTCGCGGAACCAGCGTGGCCACAGGCGCGGCAGCAGCAGGCCGTTGACCGCAATAGCCAGGAAAGTAGCCATCCCGTAGCCGATGAAGAACGCCCGGCGCGGCGCCTCAGGAAGCAGGGAAAAACCGAACGGCTCGAAGGCAATGAAGAACAGCGCGACGAACAGGCCGCTGCCCGCCCCGTAGAGAAAAAGAGAAAGGAATGAAGGATCGAAAGGATAGGGACTCTTCAAGACCCCCAGTATCTTGCGGATCATTGGCCTCTCGGCTGCTGGCGACGCTCAGGGAAGACGGTAAGCCACCGAATTGACGTTCATGCCGGCGCCGACCGAGGCGAATACCACGTTGTCGCCGGAAGCGATGGCGTGATCCTGCAGCTTGCCTTTCAGGATCAGGTCGAGCATGGTGGGGATGGTGGCCACCGAGCTGTTGCCCAGCCAGGAAATGATCATGGGCATGATCTCGGGCCGGAACTCGCCGCCGCCACAGATCTTCAAGAGGCGCTTGACGATCGCCTCGTCCATCTTCTCGTTGGCCTGGTGGATCAGGATCTTCTTCACCTCGCCGATGGGCAGCCCCGCCTTCTCGAGGCTTTCCTTGACCACCGGCGGCACGTTCTTCAGCGCGTACTCGTAGAGCTTGTGGCCGTCCATCTTGACGTACAGCTCGTTGCCCGCGTGGCCCGGATCATAGGATCTTCCCATCCACAGCATGTAGGCGTGCTCGAGCGAATCGGTGCGGGCCGCATGGGATAAGATGCCCACGGGCCGGTCGCTGGCCACGCCGGCGAGGATGGTGGCGCCGGCGCCGTCGGCGAAGATCATGCTGTCGCGGTCGGCGGGATCGCAAACGCGCGAGAGCACCTCGGCGCCGATGACCATCACCCGCTTGCTGTCGCCGGAGCGGATGTAATAGTCGGCCTGGATCACTCCCTGCAGCCAGCCCGGACAGCCGAAGACGATGTCATAGCAGACTGTCCTGGGATTGGCGATCTTCAGCTTGTGCTTGACGCGCGTGGCCAGCGAGGGGATGAAATCGGAGCGGACGTTGCCGGAGTGCACGTCGCCGACGTCGTGGGCCAGGATGATGTAGTCCAGCGACTCGCGGTCGATCCCCGACGAGCGCAGGGCGTCCTCGGCCGCCAGGAAGCCGAGGTCGGAGGAAAGCTGGTCGGCGGCGGCGTAGCGCCGTTCACGGATGCCGGTGATCTCGGCGAGCTTGTCGATCGTCTCCTGGTTGCTTTTCTTCAGCTTCTCGCCGTTGGCGCCATAGAAGGTGCGGTCCAGGAACTCGCCGTTCAACACGCGTCGTTCGGGGACGTAGGACCCCGTGCCGACGATGACCGAATACACTTTCTTTTCCATTTTCACCATCTGGGATTTGATTTGCGGAAGGCGTCTTTCGCCAAGAGGATATTTTGACCGATTTCGGCCCGCATGTCAACCGGCGACCGGGAAAAACTGTAGGGGCGACCCGGCGGGTCGCCCCAATCAGGACACAATCAATGCAGGGCGATCCAACCAAAATGGAAGGCCCGGCGCAGACCCTGGCATCCATGGATCATTTGATCTCCTTCTTCAGCCACCTGGAGCGGTCGGGCTCGCCGGGCATCACCGGTTTCCTGGGCGGCTTCTGCTCCAGCTGCGCGAGCAGCACTTCCACCGCCTTTTCGACGCAAGGGTCGTGGCCGGCGGCCACCAGTTCGGGCCGGTCGATCACCTCGATGTCCGGGGCGACCCCCTCCCCTTCCACCGCCCAGTTGCCGTCGCTGTCGACGAAGCCGAACGTGGGCACGTTGAGCGAGCCGCCGTCGGCCAGGTCGGGATTGCCGGACAGGCCGATCAGGCCGCCCCAGGTGCGCGTGCCGATCAGCAGGCCCAGCTTGCTCTTCTTGAAATAATAGGGCAAAGCGTCGCCTCCCGACGAGGAGTAGCCGTTGATCAGCATCACCTTGGGGCCGTCATGGGACACGCGGGGATCGGGATTCATCTCCAGGCCGCGCCGGGCCCAGTAGTTCAGGGTCTTGCGCGCCAGCAGCTCGTTCATTACCGTCGGGATGAAGCCGCCGCCGTTGTAGCGCTCGTCGATGATCAGGGCCTCCTTGTTCTTGTAGGCATACATGCCCTTGAACAGCTCGGTGTTCCCCGCCGCGGCGGTGTCGGGGACGTAGATGTAGCCGATGCGCCCGCCCGAAAGACGGTCAACCATGGCGCGACGCGAGCGCACCCAGTCGAGGGTGCGGAGGCCGAGTTCGCTCTGAACGGGCTTGATCCAGTATTCGCGGGCGCCCGCCGCATCGGGGCGGGCGCTGACCTGGATGGCGATTTTGCGGCCGACGGTATTCTCCAGGAAGCGGTAGGGATTGTCCTGCACGGTCACCGGCGCGCCGTTGAGGGCGATGAGATAGTCGCCGACCTGCACGCCCACGCCCTGTTCGGTCAGCGGCGAGCGCGTGGCCTCGTTCCAGTTCTCGCCGGCATAGATCTTGGCGATCAGGTAGCGGCCCGCCTTCACGTCGGCCTGCAGCTCGGCTCCGAGCAGGCCGGTATCCAGGCGCGGCACGCGGGGAAAGTCGCCCCAGTTGACATAGGTGTGGCCGGCGTTGACCTCGCCGACCATCTCGCCGAAGATGAAGTCGAGGTCGGCGCGGTGGCCAAGGGAGGGGAGCAGGCGGGAGTACTTAGCGAACGTTTTCGTCCAGTCGACACCGTGCAGTTTCTTCTGGTAGAACCAGTCGCGGAAAATGCGCCAGCCGTCGCGGAAAATCTGCGCCCACTCCTTGAGCGGCTCGATTTTCATGGTCAGCTGCGACAGGTCGAGGGCGCCGTCGCCGGCCTTCTGGTCGGCACCGAGGCCGACGATGCCGAACTGGTTCCCGGCCTGGTAGAGGATCTTCTGGCCGTCGAAGGAGAGCACGCCCGAATCGACGCCGCCGATGACCAGGGTGTCCTTCTTCTCCTCCAGCTTGAATTGGCGGATCTCCTTCTCCTTGAAATAGAGGATGCCGCCGTCGACGGCCCGCAGGGCGGCATAGCCGCCTCTCTTCAACGGGAAAACGGTGACGCGGCTGTTGGCGCCATCGACATCGATGCGCACCCGGGCCGGGACCTTCAAGGCGGGCTTCTTTTCGACACTGCCGGCCTTCGTATCCGGGACCTTGGTCTCCGTTTCCAGATCGTTCTTGTCGCTGAACAGCGGCGGCGTATCCCGGGTGAGGGCCAGCGCATAGATGCGCGTCGCCTGGGTGTACAGGTAGTCGCGTTCAAAGGCGGAGAAAGTCAGATTGAAATCGCGGTTGGAGAGGAAATAGATATACTTGCCGTCACGGGAGAACAGCGGCGAAAAGTCGTTGTAGGTGGCATCGGTGAGCGGATAGGATCGCTTTTGCTCCAAACTGTACACCCAGATGGCGTCCTGGCCGCTGTCCCCGTCCTTGCTGTAGACCACCCAGCGCGAATCGGGCGACCAGTCGTAGTCGGTCAGGTCGTGGCCGCGGGCCGTGTCGACCAGGGTGGCCTGGCCCGTGGCCACGTCCAGCAGCTGCAACTTCTGGTCGCGGTCGGCGAAGAGCAGCATGCGGCCGTCGGGAGACCACTGGGGCGGGAAGCGCCAGGTGCGGCTGTCGCGGGTCAGCTGCCGTGGCGCCCCGGCGCCATTGCCGTCGACCAGGTAGATCTCGTACTCGCCGCTGACGTCGGAATAATAGGCGATCGACTTGCCGTCGGGGGACCAGGCGGGGAAGATCTCGCGCACGCCCTGGCTCTGGGTCAGATTGTAGGTCAACCCCTCCTTGGCCGGCACGGTGAAGAGATCGCCGCGGGCATCGAAAACCGCCCGCTTGCCGCCGGGCGAAATCGCGTAACTGGAGACGAACTCGCGAACGCTGCGGAAATGCGGCAGCACGTTGGGGTTGTCGAAGTTCAGGTTGACCACCACCTGCTGCTCTTTCCCCGAGGCCAGGTCCAGCCTGACCAGTGAACCGCCGACTTCATAGACCAGCTGGCCGTTGCGCCCCGAGGGCCACAGGACATCGTAGTCCCGGTGCCGGGTGATCTGTTCAACCTTGTCGCTGGTCAGATCGAAGGAATAGACGTTCAGGGTCAGGTCGCGGTCGGAGACGAAGTAGACCTTGTTCCCCCACCACGAGGGATGCTGGTCGGTGCCGGGGAAATCGGTCAGGCGCCGCGACGTGTTTTGCTGCAAATCGTAGATCCAGACGTCCTGGGCCCGACCGCCCTGGTAGCGCTTCCAGGTGCGGAACTCGCGCTCGATGGGGGTATAGACGATCCGGGTGGCATCGGGCGAAAAGGCGGCGCCGCCGCCCTCGGGGATAGCCAGCGGCGTCTCCAGGCCGCCGTCGAGCGCCACCAGGAAATATTTCCCCATGCGCTCGCCCCAGGGGGTGCGGTTGCAGCGCACCAGCACCTTGCGGCTGTCAGGGGTCCAGTCCATGACCACGTAATCGTAGCCGCCGCGCGGCGGCATGATGCCCACGTCGTTGTAGAAGGTCAGCTGCCGCGGCACCCCGCCGCTGGCCGGCATGACCCAGACCTGGCGCGAACCGGAGTACTCGCCCGAGAAAGCGATCCAGCGGCCGTCGGGGGAGATCTTGGGGAACAGTTCCAGCCCCGGGTGCGAGGTCAGGCGCCGGGCATCGCCGCCAACGGCGGGCACCGACCAGATGTCGCCGGCATAGACGAATACCACCAGCTCATCGTGGATATTGGGAAAGCGCAGCAGCCGGGCGTCCTGAATCGCCCATGCCCCGC
>JALOLC010000183.1 GCA_025456175.1 Acidobacteriota bacterium
TCCTCGATCTTGAGGTTGATCTCGCGCAGCTTGTCCTGGCTGGAGGAAAAGACCAGCAGCAGGGCGGCCGCCAGGGTGAGCAGTTTTTTCTTGTTCATCGCCTGCGGAACATGTAGACCAGGCCGCCGCCGATCCCCAGCAACAGGTTGAAGCCCAGGTCGATCAGCGAGAAGGCCAGGGCGAACTGCGCCGGGTAGCCGTAGCTGGTGAACAGCTGGACCAGGAAGAGGTCGCGGACGCCGAGCCCGTTGATCGAAACCGGGAACGACAGGATGAAGAGCATGATCGGGATGGAGAAAAAATAGTCCAGCAGCGGGATGCGACCCAGGCCCAGCGCCCGGCCGATCAGGAAATAGTGCAGCACCACGTTGAACTGCAGCAGCAGCGCCCAAAAAAAGACGCGCCGCGCCAGCGCCCGCTGGCCGATGAAATCCAGGATGATGCCGTGGAACGCGTCCAGCTTGACGAGGACCCGGCGCAGCCAGGGGCGGCGGCAGGGGCGGCTCGCCAGGTAGCCGCGCGGGACGGTCCGCCAGGCCAGCAGCAGCAGGAACATGCCCAGCAGGCTGACCAGGAGCGAGGCGTACAGCATGGGCAGCACGCGGATGAATGAGATCTTGGCCAGCGAGGCGGCGAGGGCGAAGACCAGCAGGACGATGATGCCGCTCAGCCGCTCGTAGACGATCACGGCCAGCGATTCGGTCAGCCCCTGCTCCATGCGCCGGGTGTCGCTGACCCGCACCACGTCGCCGCCGAAGCGCGTCGGCAGAAAGAGGTTGAAGAAGGAGCCGACCAGCAGCGAGCGGACCAGCTCGGGGATCGGGAAGCCGCCGCCGCGGGCGTCGAGGATCAGCTTCCAGCGCCAGGCCGAGAACAGGAAGCCCAGGGCGTGCAGGGCGAAGGCCAGCAGCAGCAGGGGCCAGGAGGCCTCCTTCAGGACGGCGATGATGGCGCGCGGTTTGGCGATGAACAGCACCAGGTAGAGGAGCAGGCCGACGCCGAAGGCCAGCTTGAGCAGGAAGAGCAGGTTCTTCTTCATGCGTGCTCCCAGGGATGGAATTTGCGGTAGGTGTTCATCAGGTCGGCGAGGTCCAGGCTGGTGTACTTCTCGGTCGTGGCCAGGCTGGCATGCCCCAGGAGCTCCTGGATGGCGCGCAGGTTCGCCCCGCGCCGCAGCAGGTGGGTGGCGAACGAATGGCGCAGCAGGTGCGGGTGGACGCGCGGCTGCGAGCGGGCCAACTGGCTGTAGGCCTGCCGCAGGATGCGCTCGACCGAGCGCGCGGTCAGGGGGCCGCCGCGGGAATTGACGAAGACCAGGTCGCCGCAGGCGGGGAACTCCGCCTGCAGGCGCCGGCGGTAGCGGGCCAGCAGCTCCGCCGCCAGGTCGTGGAAGGGGACGATGCGCTCCTTCCGCCCCTTGCCCATGACGCGCACCAGCCTCTCGTTGAGGCGGATGTCGCCGGAGCGCAGCCCGGTCAGCTCGGAAACCCTCAGGCCCGTGGCGTACAGCAGCTCGAAGAGGGCCTTGTTGCGCAGCCGCAAAAAGGTGTCCTCGGGCAGGGCGTCAAGGAAGGCCTGCATCTCGTCCTCGCTCAGGACGCGCGGGAGGCGCTGCTCCTGCTTCGGCGTGCGGATGCCGTCGAACGGGTTGTGGGGCAGGGCGCCGCTCTTGACCAGGAAGCCGTAGAAGGAGCGCACGGCGTATATCTTGC
The DNA here is from genome assembly GCA_025456175.1 of Acidobacteriota bacterium. Taxonomy (GTDB): domain Bacteria; phylum Acidobacteriota; class Aminicenantia; order UBA2199; family UBA2199; genus UBA2199. The sequence goes on from JALOLC010000183.1 coordinate 1,713, forward strand.
GGGCCACGGTGGCCTTGCCGCCGCCGCCCAGCGAAACGCGGGCGATGAAATCGCGGATGCCGGCCTTGTCGGCCTCCAGGCCGTTTGCCGCCAGGAAGGCCAGGAACTGTTGGATGTCGCCGGCATAGGCCTTGACCGTGTGGCCGGAGTACTTGCGGATATCGCGCAGCCAGGCAATGTAGCGCTTCAGATCGCGGCTTTCCTGGCCCATTGTTCCAGCGCCTCGCAGGCCCGCTCGGCCTTCATCTCCTTCTTCCTCTTCTTGTCGCGGCACTCCGCCGCGTCCATTTCCGGCAGCAGGCCGAAGGTGAATTTGCACGGCCGGAAATCGCGCCAGTCGGCACCGGATATGGCGGCCAGCAGCGCGCCGGTCGCCGTTGTCGGCGGCAGCTCGGGGAGCTCCGTTCCCAAGGCCTGGCGGGCGGCAAAAAGGCCGCAGGCGAGGCCCGAGGCCACCGACTCCACGTAACCCTCCACGCCGGAGATCTGCCCGGCGAAGTAGACGCGGCCGTCCCGCCGCGACCGGGAAAAACGGTTGAGGATCAGCGGCGCGTTGATGTAGGTGTTGCGGTGCATGCGCCCGAAGCGCTCGAACTCGGCCTTTTCCAGGCCGGGCAGGGTGCGGAAGATCCGCCGCTGCTCCCCGTGCTTCAGGCGCGTCTGGAAACCCACCAGCTGGAAGAAGTTCTTCATCAGGTCGTCCTGGCGCAGCTGGACGACGGCATGCGGCCGGCGCCCCGAGCGGGGGTCCACGAGCCCGACCGGCTTCAGCGGACCGAAGGCCAGCGACTGCGGACCGCTGCGGGCGATCTCCTCCAGCGGCAGGCAGGCGTCGAAAAAGGTCTTTTTCTCGAACTCGTGGATCTCCGCCGTCTCGCCGCCGGCCACGGCGCCGACGAACGCGTCGTACTGCTCGCGGTCAAGCGGGATGTTCCAGAAATCGGCCTCCCCCTTGCCGTAGCGCGAGGCGGCGAACAGGGGCGAAAAATCGATGCTCGCGGCGCTCAGCAGCGGGCAGGTGGCGTCGAAGAAAAAGAGGTTCTTGCGCAGGGTCAGGCCGGAGAGGGCCTGGGCGAAGGCGGGGCTGGTCAGCGGGCCGCTGGCCGAGGCCGGCGTTCACCGCGGCGGCCAGGCGCAGCCGGTCGACCGACAGGCTGTTTCCGGCCGGGACGCGGAATTCCTGCGCCTGGCGCAGGACGAAGGAATCGAGCCGGCGCAGCTCCCGCTTCAGCAGCCCCGATGCCGAGGTGATTTCCTCCGAGCCCAGCGAGTTGGAGCAGACCATCTCGGCCAGAAAGCCGCTGCTATGGGCTTCGGTCATCACCTGCGGCCGCATTTCGTGCATTGGCGGCCTGGTAGGCGGCCTCCGCCCCGGCCAGCCCGCCGCCGATGATCGTGATCTTCCGGCTCACCCTTTTTTCACGAAGGTGCAGCCGGGATATCCCGAGCAGCCGACGAAATAGCGGCGGGTCTTGCGGGAAAACTTCTTGGCCAGGGGCTTGCCGCACTGCGGGCAGGCGCCCAGCTCCTCGCTGCTGTTCTCGATGTGCCGGCAGACCGGGTAGCCCGAGCAGCCGACGAAGTACTGCCGCGTGCGCGGGGAATATCTCCTGACCAGCGGCTTGCCGCACTGCGGGCAGGGTTTTTCCAGGATCTCGTCCCTGTCGATCTTCTCGTTGTTCGGCGCCACCCGCTCCGTGTAGCGGCAGCGCGGGTAGCCGGCGCAGCCCACGAACCAGCCTCGGGTGCGGGGCGAATACTTCTTGAGCAGATCGCTCCCGCAATCGGGGCACTTGCTCCCGGTCAGCAGCTCCACCTTCTTGCCGTCCTTGACCTTTTCCAGGTCGAGGGCCAGTTTTTTATAGAAGCGGTCGATTCCCGCCACCCAGTCGAGCTTGCCCTCAGCGACCAGGTCTAGCTCCTTCTCCAGTTCGGCGGTGAAGTTGTAGTTCATGATGTCGCGGAAATTCTCCTCCAGGTAATCGACCACGTTGATGCCCAGGTCGGTGGGGACG
>JALOLC010000095.1 GCA_025456175.1 Acidobacteriota bacterium
AGCTCCTTCTCCAGTTCGGCGGTGAAGTTGTAGTTCATGATGTCGCGGAAATTCTCCTCCAGGTAATCGACCACGTTGATGCCCAGGTCGGTGGGGACGAACTTCTTTTCCTCGCTGATGACGTATTCGCGCTTGTTCAGTGTCTCGATGATCTTGGCGTAGGTCGAGGGGCGGCCGATGCCCTTCTCCTCGAGCACCTTGACCAGCGTCGCTTCGCTGTAGCGGGCCGGGGGCTTGGTGAAGTTCTGCTTGTCGTCGAGCTTCAGCTTGCGCAGGACCTCCTTCTCCTGAAGCGGCGGCAGGACCGTCTGTTCGCCGTCGCTCTTCAGCATGGCCAAAAACCCCGGGAACTTGACGACCTCGCCCTTGCTGACGAACAGGTAGCGGTCGTTGCCCACGTCGAACTGGGTTTCCTCGATGGCGGCGTCGGCCATCTGCGAGGCGAAGAAGCGCTCCCAGACCAGCTGGTAGATCTTGAACTGGCCGGGATTCAGGTCGGCCTTGATGTCCTCGGGGGCGTGGAAGGGGAAGCTGGGGCGGATGCACTCATGGGCGTCCTGGATCTTGGACTTGCGCTTGAAGACGTTGGGCGCGGCCGGGCAGTACTCCTTGCCCAGCGCGGCCGCGATGAACTCGCGGGCCCCGTCGCGGGCCTGGTCGGCGACGCGGAAGGAGTCGGTGCGCATGTAGGTGATCAGGCCGGTCGCCTCGCCGCCGCGGATGGGCAGCCCCTCGTACAGCTGCTGGGCCAGCTGCATGGTCTTCTTCACCGGGAACTTGAAGCGGCGAAACGCCTCCTGCTGCAGCGTGGAGGTGATCAGCGGCGGCAGCGCCTTGCGCTTCTTCGACTTTTTCCGGACATGTTCAAGGACGTATTCGCCCTGCTGCAGGTCGGCCAGGACCGCGGCGCAGCGTTCGCCATCCGGGATCCGCAGCGCCTTGCCGTCGCATTTCTCCAGCTTGGCGGTGAAGGATGGCGGTTGCGAGCCGAGCAGCTCGACGGCGATCGTCCAGTATTCCTCGCTGACAAAGGCGCGGATCTCCTTCTCCCTCTCGACGATCAGCTTCAGGGCGATGGACTGCACGCGGCCGGCCGAGAGCGGCCCGCCGATCTTGCGCTGCAGCACCGGGCTGATCTTGTAGCCGGCCAGGCGGTCGAGCAGCCGGCGCATCTGCTGCGAATCGACCTTGTGGGCGTCGATGGCCAGGGGGTGGTCCACCGCCTCGAGGACGGAGGCGCGGGTGATCTCGTTGAACAGCACGCGGAAGATGCGGCGGTTGTCGGCCTGGAGGATCTGCTGCAGGTGGAAGGCGATGGCCTCGCCCTCGCGGTCGGGATCGGACGCCAGCAGGACCTGCTCGGCGCCGCGGGCCTGCCTGCGCAGTTCCTTGATCAGCGGGGCCTTGCCCGGCAGGTCCTCGTAGTACGGCTTGTAGCGGTTCTTCAGGTCGATTCCCAGCACGGCCTTCGGCAGGTCGCGGACATGCCCCATCGACGAGCCGATCACGAAGCCGTCGCCGAGGTACTTGGAGATCGTCTGCGACTTGGCGGGGGACTCGACGATGATCAGCGTTTTTTTAGCCATGAACTATCCTTCGGTAACCGCCCGCTTCCTCGGCGACGAGATTCTTCAACACCAGCCCCATCAGCAGCGATATGGTCTCGGCGGCGGAAAATCCAAGCTGTTCAACCAGGAAATCGATATCTTTTACCTCATTATCCCCGCACAAGTCAAGTATTTCCCGCTCCTTGGGTGAAAGGGACGCGGCTTCCCGCTCATGGAGCGGGGCCTCCAGGCCGAATTCCTCGAGCAGGTCGGCGGGGCCGGCGGCGAGCTTGGCCCCCTGCTGCAGCAGGCGGTTCGTCCCCTGGCTCAGGGATGAATCGATGTTGCCGGGGACGGCCAAGACCTCGCGGTTTTGCTCCAGGGCCAACCGGGCCGTGATCAGCGAGCCGCTGCGCATGGCGGCCTCCACGACCAGCACCGCCCGGGAGATTCCGGAGATGATTCGGTTGCGGATGGGAAACAGGAAGGGGCGGGGGGTGACGTTCAGCGGGAACTCGCTGATGATGCCGCCGCGCTCGACGATCTTCTGGATCAGGGCGGCATTGCCCGGCGGGTTCAGGTGCAGCAGCCCGCCGGCGTTAATGCCAATGGTCCCTCCTTCCTCGCGCAGGGCGATGCGATGGGCCATGGAGTCGATGCCGAAGGCCATGCCCGATACGATGACCAGCCCCGCCCGGCAGCAGTCGGGCAGGAGGCGGTTGAGGGCCGCCTGGCCGTAGGCGCTGCCGCGCCGCGACCCGACCACGGCCAGCTTGCTCTTTTTCAACAGCGTGCGGTCGCCGATGAAATAGATCAGGTCGGGGGGGTCGTAGATCTCGGAGAGCCCGGGCGGGAAGTCCTCGTCATCGCTAAAGATGATCGCGATGCGGTTCTTCTCCAGCAGCGCCGCCTCCTTTTCCGCGGCCACCCAGTTCCGCTCGCGCACCGCCTTGACCTCATCCGGGAAAAGCCCCGTCAGCTCAAGCTCGCGGGGCTGCAGGCGGAAAAAATCGGAGATCTTGACGCGGTGGCGCAGCACGTGCTGCCGGGCTTTGGGGTTCTGGAACGTCAGCAGGTGAAACGAGATTCTTTTTAGCTGCTCCTCATTGAAGTCAGCCATTGCCCTCGAACTTCTTCTTCAGGTTCTCGGCGGGGATGAACTTGACGATCTTGGTGGGCGGAATGATCATCGGCTCGCGATTGATGGGGTTGATGACCCGCTTTTTATTCTTTTTCTTGATGATCAGGGTCCCGAACTTGGAAAGGACGAGCTTGCGTCCTTTGCCGAGATTGTCCAGGGCGACTTCGATGAACAGGTCGATGAAATTGTAGGCCTCGTACTTTTTGATGGAGATCCTCTTGGCGATGTCCTCGGCCAGGTACTTTTTGTTCATGCCGACCTCCTGACTGATGGGAAACGTACCATGCTGAAAATGAAAAGTCAAGCATTATGGAGCATCTTAATCGTTTTTTCCCCCGCCGGTCCTGAAACGGGGGAAAAGGGGGTTCTCACGATTGACTTTTCAGAGGCGGATGGTAGTATTCTGACGGCAAGCGACTGGGCAGGAGGCGGGCGCCCATGGCAAGTAACGTCAAAGAATGCCGATACAAAAGAATTTATTATTATATGTCTCTCCTGAAGGAGCTGGAGGAATGATGGAAAAAGTGCTGTTTATACCGGTGGCCGACAACGAGGAGGACGAGAAGGTCTGCGCCAAGCTCGAGGCGGCCCTCAAAGACCGCGACCTTTTTTCATTCATTCAGGCTCGGGACTTGACGGCGTTCAAGACCCACTTCGGCGAGGAAAACTCTCAAGGGTACGTAAGGCCGCTGCACTTCAGGATGATGGGCGAACTGGCCAGGCAACGGCAGGCTCTCCCCTTCCTGACCGAAACCTCCACCCTCTACAGCGGCATGCGCAACCAGGCCGTCGGCCATATCGAGCTCGCCCAGCGCCACGGCTTCGGCTTCGAGAACACGGGGCTGCCGCTGATCATGGCCGACGGCCTGACCGGCGACGAGGAGCTGGAAGTGGCCATACCGGGAAGGATCTACCAAAAGGTCAAGATCGCCTCGCTGATCGTCAAGGCCCAGGCCCTGGTCATGGTCTCCCACTTCACCGGCCACCTGGGCTCCGGTTTTGGCGCCGCGCTGAAGAACATGGGCATGGGCTGCGCCAGCCGCCGCGGCAAGCTGGAGCAGCACTCCACCGCCAAGCCCGCGGTGAAAAAGAAGCAGTGCACCGCCTGCGGCGCCTGCCTGCCATGGTGCCCGGCCCAGGCCATCACCATGCAGGAGGCGGCGGCCCGGATCGACAAGGCGCTCTGCATCGGCTGCGGCGAGTGCCTCACCGTTTGCCGCTTCGACGCCATCGGCTACAACTGGTCGGCGACCTACGAGCAGCTGCAGCGCAAGATCGTCGAGCACGCCTGGGGGGTGGCCCTGGCCAAGAAGGGCAAGGCGCTCTACATCAACTTCCTGACCCGCATCAGCAAGGATTGCGACTGCATGGGCGGCTACCGCAAGATCGTCCCCGACATCGGCGTACTCATCGCCTCCGACCCCGTGGCCCTGGACGCCGCCTCGCTCGACCTGGTGGAAGCCAGGGCCGGCCGGCCCCTGACCGCCCTGGCCTACGACATCCCCCACCGCGTCCAGATCGACTACGCGGCCGAGATCGGCTTCGGCAGCCCCGACTATCGACTGGAGGAAATCCCATGATTTTCAGAAGGCGACGGGAAAAAGTTGAAAAAATGTTTTTGATATGATATAGAATAGTCCTAAAGGTCGCATTTAAGGAGAAAAACATGAAGATCGAAAAAAGAAAAAAGGGCAACGTCGCCATCCTAGACCTCAAGGGGAAAATACTCTTTGGCGACGGGATCGATGAACTGCGGAATTCGATCAACGCGGCGATCAAGGACAACGAGAAGTTTCTGGTCCTGAACTTCGCCGAAGTGCCCTACCTGGATTCGACCGGCCTGGGCGAGGTCGTCCGCTCCTACACCACCCTGAAAAAGGAAGGCGGGACGGTCAAGATCGCCAACCTGACCAACAAGGTCAAGGACTTGATGATGGTCACCAAGCTGATCACGGTCTTTGAGACCTTCGAAGACGAGAACGAGGCCGTAAAGAGCTTCAAATAACGCTCCCCCTCACCAGCTCATCTCACGACCGGGCGCCGGGGCCGCGCTGAGCGCATGTTGCCGGTTCTTTTCCCGAAAGGCCGCGGCCAGAAACAACGGCCGGTTCTCCCGGCGGCGCGACGCCCGCAAACCAAAGAATAGCCATGTGCGGAATTTGCGGTTTTTTCCAGACACCAGCCAACACGGACGCCGCGCTCCTCAAGAAGATGAGCGACCAGATCATCCACCGCGGCCCCGACGACGAGGGCTTTTTTTCGGATGCCGGCGTCGGGCTCGCCGCCCGCCGTCTGAGCATCATCGACCTGGCCACCGGCCACCAGCCGCTCCGCTCGCGCTCGGGCGACTCGTGGATCGCCTACAACGGCGAGGTGTACAATTTCCAGGAGCTGCGCGCCGACCTCGAGGGCCGCGGCTGCTCATTCCGCACCCAGAGCGACACCGAGGTCGTGGTCAACCTGTACGAGGAGTACGGCCTGGAATTCGTGAAAAAACTGCGCGGCATGTTCGCCTTCGCCATCTTCGACCGCAGGAATCGCCGCCTGGTCCTGGCCCGCGACCCGATTGGCAAGAAGCCCCTGTATTACTCGCTGCTTGCGGGCGGCGGCATCGTGTTCGCCTCGGAGATCAAGTCGATCCTCCAGTTTCCCGGCATCGCCCGCGACGTGGACCCGGAAGCGCTCGATTTCTTCCTGACCCTGGAATACGTCCCCGCCCCCCATTCCATCTTCAGGAGCGTACGCAAGCTCCCGGCCGGCCATGTCCTGGTCTACGAGCAGGGCCGGGCCGCGATCCACGAATACTGGGACGTCCATCCCGGCGCGGGGCCGGGCACGTTCGCCCGCGCCCGCGACGAATTCCTCGGCCTGCTCGAGGAAGCGGTGCGCCTGCGCATGATCTCCGACGTCCCTTTGGGAGCGTTTCTCTCGGGGGGCATCGATTCCAGCGCCGTCGTCGCCTTCATGGCCAGGTCGTCCACCCGGCCCATCCAGACGTTCTCCATTGGCTTCGAGGAGAAGTCGTACAGCGAGCTCCCCCATGCCCGCCGCGTGGCCGAGAAATTCAAGACCGACCACTGCGAGCGGACCCTGACCGCCGATATCCGCGCCCTGGTCGACCGGCTGGCGCGGAGCCTCGACGAGCCGCTGGGCGATTTTTCCAACTTCCCCACCTACCTGGTCTCGCGCGTGGCCAGGGAGAAGGTGACGGTCGCCCTGTCCGGGGACGGAGGCGACGAGGTCTTCGGCGGCTACGAGCACTACGCGGCCCAGAAGCTGGCCCGCTTCGTCGACCCGCCGCTGCTGCGCTGTTTGCCGGCGCTGGCCGGCCGGGCCCTGCGCCTGCTGCCGCCCACCGAGATGAAGAAGGGGGCGGTCAACCGCCTGAAGCGCTTCAGCGAGGGATTCGCCAATTCCCCGGCCAACCGCCACTTCCGCTGGATGCTCTTCCTGACCGAGCAGCAGAAAGCGCGGCTGTACACGCCCGAGTTCCTGGCGCGGAGCGGCTCGGCCGACCTGTACGCGCGCGAGCCCTTCCGCACGTTCTTCGAGCGCAGCCGGCAGTTCGCCGGCATCAACCGCGACCTATACCTCGACCTGAAGACCTACCTGGCCGACGACATCATGGTCAAGGTCGACCGCATGAGCATGGCCGCCTCGCTGGAAACGCGCGCCCCGCTTCTCGACCGCAAGCTGGTGGAGTTCGCCTTCTCCCTGCCCCCGCAGTGGAAGGTCCGCGGCAACAGGGGCAAGTGGTTTTTCAAGAAGGCCATGGAGGGGATTCTGGACCATGAGACCATTTACAGGCAGAAGGAGGGGTTCTCCATCCCCATCAAGAACTGGCTCAAGACCGATCTGAAGGATCTGATGCTGGATACCCTGGCTAAGAATAAAATCGACGCGCTGGGATACTTCTCCTACCCGACAATCGAAAAACTGATCGAAGAACACCTGGCCAACCGGGAAAACCACGCCCACCGGCTCTGGGCGCTGATGCAGTTCCACCTCTGGCACGACCATTTCGCCCGGGGCTGAGCCGCCATGCCCTCCTCCCG
>JALOLC010000184.1 GCA_025456175.1 Acidobacteriota bacterium
GAACAGCGTGATGTGCGTCATGCTGCGCGCGGCGCTGCTGCCGTCGATGATCGTGGCCAAGGAGATCCAGGAGTACTCCTCGACGCAGGCGGTCATCCCTTTCGCCCTGTTCAAGATCAGCCGCGACGACTGCCGCCGCGAGGACGACATGGCCTACGTCCTCGACCTGAAGCGCTCCTATTTCCATCTCGACGAGCTGCGCGGGCGCGACCTCTTCTTCGCCGACCCGATGAACGCCACCGGCGGCAGCCTGGTGACGGTGGTGCAGTACCTGCGCTCGCAGGGCGTGGCGCCGCGCTCCATCCGCTTCTTCAACGTCGTCTCCACGCTGAAGGGGGCGCTGCGCATCGTGCGTGCCCTGCCCGAAGCCGAGGTCTACACCCTGTGGATGGATCCGGCCCTGAACGAGAAAGCCTACATTCTTCCCGGGCTGGGCGACGCCGGCGACCGCATCAACGGCCCCGACCGCCCCGACAGCCCGCGCGACATCATCCAGTTGATCGCCGACTACGGCACGCGGGTGATGGCCCTCTACCGCGACCAGGTGCGCCAGATCGAAAAGGTCGTGCTGGAAAAATAGCCGTTTAGAATATCTTGCGGTAGATGTGGCAGTAGGGGCTGCCGCCTTTCTTCACGTAATAATTCTGGTGGTAGTCCTCGGCCGGCCAGAACGGCCCCGCCTGAGTTAGGCGCGTGGCGACCTTGTAGCCCTTGGCCTGCAGGATGCCGATCAGCTTTGCCGCTGTCTGCTTCTGAACCTCATCCAAAAAAAAGACCTCCGAGCGGTACTGCGTGCCGATGTCGGGCCCCTGGCGGTCGACCTGGGTGAAGTCGTGGGTTTCGAAGAACAACTTGGCCAGGGCCTCGTAGGAGAGCTGTTCCGGGTCGTAGACGACGCGCACCGTCTCGGCGTGGCTCGTCTCGCCGCTGCACACCTCCTCGTAGCTCGGGTTCGCCGTGCGTCCGCCGCTGAAGCCCACGGTCGTGGTGAGCACCCCGCGCAGCCGCTGCAGGTGGTACTGCGTTCCCCAGAAGCAGCCCGAGGCGAACAAGGCCGTCGCCGTGCCCCGGCCGTCGGCGGGGATGAAGTTCATGGAGACGGAGTTGACGCAGTGGCGCGTATCCTTGGCCGTGAAGCCCTCGCCGAGGAAGACATGGCCCAGGTGGGCGCCGCAGGCGGCGCAGAGGATCTCGGTGCGCCGGCCGTCGGCGTCCGGGTGGCGCTTGACCGCTCCGGGAATCTCCTCGTCGAAGCTCGGCCAGCCGCAGCCCGAATCGAACTTGGCCGCGGAATGATAGAGCAGGGCGCCGCAGCGCTTGCAGCTGTACGTTCCCTTCTCCTTGAAATCGTGGTACTTGCCGGAGAAGGGGCGCTCGGTTCCCTTTTGCACGATGACCCGTTCCTCTTCGGGAGTCAGTTTCTTGTCGTCGGACATGGTCGCTCCAGGCCTGGGCAGCAGCGCCAACAGGGCCGCGCCAGCTAAAAATGAGATTAAAATGGTTTTATATTTCACGCCATTGTTATGGCGTAGATTCAGGATTCTGTCAACTGGAGCGGCGAGAGGAGCCGCTCTACTCTTTTTTCTTGGCGGTCAGCACATAGAGGGCGAACAGGATCAGCACGCCGATATACAGGTACGGGATTGCCCAGGGCCACAGGGGGTGTCCGTGGAAAAGGGTCTTAATGGCATAGAACAACGCCCCGCACACGATCGTGATCAGGAACCAGAACAACGCGATTTTTTTAAAGGCCATCGTGTCCTCCCTGGATTTATTCTACCGCTGCTTTCAAGCCACTGTCAAGGCTCCGCGGGCCTTTCACGGCAGGCGCGAGAGATCGAGCCGGGCGGCGAACTGGCGAAGGAGCTCCAGCCCTCTTGCGGACTTGGTTTTCAGCTCGACCAGGTAGCGGTCCTTGTGGATGATATCACGTCGGTGTTGTCGATGCGCATGCCCGTCGAGATCACCATCTTGAGCGGCGCCAGCATGGCCGAGGCCGTGCCCGTGTCGGTAACCTGGACGCGGATGTTGTCGCCGCCCGGGCCGGCGTAGTCGGCTTGCAGCGAGGCGATCTCCAGTTCGTCGTACGTCCCCCGGCTGTATTGCGGGCTCTGCGTCTGCCAGCCCGGGAAAGAGGGGAGCGCTGACTTCATCGCGCCTTCCGCTGCGATCGTGATCTTTCCGCCCTGGATTTTCTCCGACGCCGTCTTGATACCCGCAAACCCCTTATTCATCTGCTGCGCCAGCTCGCCCAAACCCTGGGCGGCAGCCCCCTGGCGGCCCAGCAGGCCCTCGAGGGGCGTCGCCTTCTTTTTAGGCGACAGCAGGAGGATCAGGGCGACGACGATCGCCGCCATTGTAGGCGCTGACCTGGCCCTCGTCCTTCTGCCGCTCCAGGCCGCCGATGAGAGACTGCACCCCTTCCTTCTCGGTGCGGGCGCTGAGCACGGCGGCCATCTCCTTGGCGATGTCGGGCTGGACTCCCTGGGCCGCCGCCAGCTTCTCGCCCAGAGCCTTGAAGCTCAGCTTCTGCCTGTTTTCGCTCTCCTTGATCTTTTCGCCGTTGTTCGCCAGGTCGGAATTCAAGGCGGCGATGCGCTTGTCCAGTTCGCCGGTGATCTTCTTGAGGTCGCCGCGTAGTCCTTCCAGCGCCTTCTGCGCCTGCGCCGCTTCCTCCTGCAGAACGGCGATGGCTGCGGCGACCGGCCTGCCCGCTTCCTCCCGGGCGCGGTTGGCCCCCTGCAGCTCCGCCTCCTCGGCCGCCAGTTGTGTCATTCCCTTGGCGATCTCGCTTTTTTCGGCCTCGGTCGACGCCGGGTTCATCGCCTTGTTCTGCAGCTGGGCGCGCTCCTGGGCGATGGCCGCCAGCCGGCTGGCCGCCCGCTGCGTTTCCTTTTGCCCGGCCTGCAGGGCGCTCTTCTGCTCTCCCAAACGGCTGTCGATGCCCCGCTTCTTCTCCTCCCACTCCCTGATCGCGGAGCCGAGGCGCTCGGCTTCGCGCTTTCTTTCGTCCTCCGCCTCCTGCTTCTGCTGCTGCAGCCCCTGCCCCTGGGCGCGCAGGTCGTCCAGGGGCCGCTCTGGGTTTCCCAGGCCTTCTGCCCGAGGGCGGTCAGCTGGGCAACGAACGCCTTCTCCTTCTCCTTGAACTCACGGCCCACCTTGCCCAGAGACTTCCGCCGCTTCCTCTCCTTCATGCCTTCACGGAAAACTGTTTTCAAGCTCATGGACGCACCTCCACGATGGGTAGGGTCACGGGGAAAATTGTAGGCTCATGCCGGGATAAATGCAAGTTCAATCCTGGGGCGCCAGGCCCTTCCGCCGCCCCTGCTTGATGGTGGAGTGCTTCCTTTTCTCGTCCAGGCGGCGCGCCCGGGCGGAGGCGCTGGGGCGGGTGGGGCGCCGCGGCCTGGGAGGAATCGCCGCCTGGCGCAGCAGCTGCAGCAGCCGCTCCAGGGC
>JALOLC010000096.1 GCA_025456175.1 Acidobacteriota bacterium
CTCGAGGTGCACCGCGACAACGAGAAGGCGCTCTCCCTCTACCGCAGCCACCGCTTCAAGCGCCTCGGCGACTACGACATCTTCATCATCCGCGACCTGAACGAAATAAAAGAATAAACTCGGCGCAGGGCATACGGCGGACGGCATACGGCAAGCACAAGGTGAAAGAAAGTGAACATGCAATCGCTACCTCGGTTAATGAATAAATGAGGCGACCACATAGAGAGCGAACCAGTGCGCTTCTCTTCCCCATCCACCCATTCCCCCTTCTGCCCATCCATTAATTCTTTTTGGCTCATTTTCTTTTGTGCAACCGGCGGATGGCCTCATGATAAACGATCATCTCCCGACGCGGGCCAATGGCGATCACCTTGACCACGATCTCCTTTTCCAAAACCGTGTAAACGATGCGGATTTTTTTCTTGTCGGCATATAGCTTGTAGTAACCGGTCAGATCAATGCCCGCTTTATTGCCCAAATGCTCCCCCTTGTAGGGATTACTCTCCAATTGTTTGAGCAATTTGGCCACGTGGATCTGCACACTCCGGTCCAGGCGGCGGAAGTCCTCGCGGGCCTCTTCAATCAGCAGGACCTTATAGAGCTTCATGGTCGATTTTGTTTTCACGCAAAACTTCCCTCAAGGTGTGGGTTTTTGCCGAGTTCTTTCTCTTGTCCACCGCCTCGGCAATGTCCATCATTTCGATCCATTCGAAGATTTCCCTCATCTCCTCGTAGGCCTCCACCGGCAGGATCACCGCCTCGATGCGGTTGTTCCTGGAAACGACAGCGCGCGACAGCGATCGTTCCTGCAGCTTCTCCAGGATCGTGCCGAAACGCTTGGCCGCCTCCGTGGCGGAGAATATCTCGTTACGGGCATAAGCGATCATTATAATGCTCCTTTTTATCCGTATTATAATCTTACTGCAATTTCTACATTCCGTCAACAAAAAGATGGTATTCTCTTTTTTATCCCGCTGGGCTATAATCCCGAGCCGATGGAAGCGACGCCCTATCTGGAGACATTCGTCATGCCCGCGGCGAGCGCAAGCGAGCCCCCCCCGCGGCGGCTGCTGGCCGTGCTCGAGGAGATGATGGAAGCGGCCGGGCGCCACGCCGAGAGGCTGGGCGTGGGCGTGCGCCAGTTGCATGCCAGGGGGCTGACCTGGGTCCTGGCCCGCCTGCACGTCATGATCAGCAGCATCCCCGCATCCGGCGCGACCGTCCATATCGCCACCTGGCCAGCGGGCCGCCACCGCCTCTTCGCCGTGCGCGACTTCCAGCTGAGCGACGGGGCGGGGAGGGAACTCCTGCGCGCCACCTCCGCCTGGGCGCTGATGAACACGGAGACGCGGCGGCCGGCGCGTCTCGACCCCCATCTCCCGGTATTTTCCAGCCACCCCGAGCGCATGGTCGAGGACGACTTCGCCCCCCTGCCGCCCGCGCACCCGGATTCCGGCCGGACGGCATACCGCGCGGCAGCCGCCGACATCGACCTCAACGACCACGTCAACAACACCGTCTACATCGACTGGGCCCTGCGCTCCGTCCCCGAGGGCGCCCGCGCCTGGAACCCGCTTTCCCTGGAGGCCGCCTTCCTGGGCGAGGCGCGCCTGGGCCAGGAGATCGACTGCCTGACCGCCGGGGAGGCGGACGAGCGAATTGACGGCGTCCTGGCGCTGCTGCAGAGCCTGCGCGATGCGGCGTCTGGCCGCGAGCTGACCCGGCTGCGGACCCGCTGGCGCACCCAGGGCGCAGGGAAAACAGAGGGAAGAATGAGGGAAGAGTGAGGGAAGAGAAAGTGGGAAAGGCATTTTCAGAACCTATTTTCCACTCTGTCTTCCCTCTGCCTTCCCTCTCTCTTCCCTTGATTTCTGATGGGCCTGGCCTATAAATAATAATTGGAGGGAAACATGGGATTGGTTAAAGAATTCAAGGCTTTCGCCATGCGCGGCAACGTCATGGACATGGCCGTGGGCATCGTCATCGGCGTCGCCTTCGGCAAGATCGTCACCTCGCTGGTCAACCGTGCTCATGGGCGGCGTCGATTTTTCACACCTGGCCGTCACCCTGAAGGCCGCCGTTGGCAGCGAGCCGGCCGTGGCGCTGAAGTACGGCATGCTGATCAATACCGTCATCGACTTCCTGATCGTGGCCTTCGCCATCTTCCTGGTGGTCAAGGGGATGAACGCCCTGAAGCGCAAGCAGGAAGCGGCGCCGGCGGCGCCGCCGGTCCAGGAGACGCTGCTGCGCGAGATCCGCGATATCTTGAGAAGCAAAGGGGAGAAGATCCTGTAACGCAAATACTCAGTGAAAAGTAAAAAGTGAAATGTGAAAAGTTAAAGAAGTCGGACAACCTCTTTTCCTTTTCTTACTTTTCACTGCTCACTTTTCACTTTTCACGAATCGGATGGGAATAGCGATGTCGGAATCCCGCCACACCTCCAGCCGCTCGCGGCCGCCATCGTCGACCGCATCGGCGCCGATGCTGTACAGCGCTCCCTGGCCAAGGCTGAAGCGATACGGGGAGCCGCTGAACGGATCGCGGCCGCCGGATGCGGCGAGCAGCCGCTCCAGCATGTCCTGCTCCAGCGTCGTCCCGGCTCCGGCCGCGAGCCTGGCCCGGGCCAGCAGGCGGGTCAGGTCGTAGCGCGCCTTCAGCTCGTGGCTGCGGTAGGCATAGTGGCGGACGATCGGCCAGTTGAAGGGGACGGCCGAGTTCAGCAGCATTTTCCCCAGCGGGTTGCGCAGCCACCAGACGGGCGAGCCCAGGCCCAGCCCCGGCGCGCCGCGCGAATGCGGCGCGTCGGCCGTGCTCCATTTCCAGGGCGGCGTCTCCTCCAGGCGGCCGATGCGCTCCCAGAAGGCGCGCATCATGCCGACGGTCTCGTTCTCCTTCAGGAAAAAGCTGGCCAGGGCGTGGCTGACGGCAAAGACCCGCGGCCCAGACATGGCCACCAATCGCTCCAGGGCAAAGAAGTAGGCCGGCTCGCGAAAGAAATCCTTGAGCAGGTACGGGTCGACGACATTCTCCCTCTTGATGCGCGACTCACGGCGGCCGTGCCGAAGCGGCCGGTCGGGCGGTCCGGCAGCCCCTCCAGGACAAGCCGGGCGAATCCGGCGCTGCACTCCGGGCGGTTGAGCAGCGAGGCCAGGGCGCGCAGCGACAGCTCGACCATTGACTTGCCCAGGGCGTTGACCGGCAGGGTGCGCCCCGAAGCGATCAGCCTGAATCCCGCGTCAACGGCCCGCAGGAGTTCCGTTCCCGCCGCCGGCCAGTCCCCGTCGAGGGCGGCCAGAACCTGGGAAGCGACGGAGAGCTTGGCGGCGCTGGTGGCCATCTGAAGGCTCGGCGAGGGGCAGGCGCGGTTCAAGGGGGTGAAGTCCCTGAGCTCGGCGGCCCCCAGAACCTGGCCATAGCGCTTCAGCAGCACGGCGAACCGCCGCCGCTGTTCCATGACCTGAACGCGGCGCGCAACGAAATGGTCCGCGACATCCTCGCCCTGGAGCTGCGGGAAATGAAAATTCGCCCCCTGCCAGCGCCGCGCGCTGCCGGCATTCAAGCGGGCCAGCCACTGGCCGTAGGTGGGGCGGTTCGCGTCATGGCGGGGCCGGTTGTCGATCAGCTCCCGCACCTGCCGGATATAGCCGGGCGAAAGCGGGTCCGTCTCCGGCGGCTCGGCAAAGCCCCATATCAGGAAAAAGCCGTTTCCGGGCTCCAGGTTCCCGGGCAGCGGCCGGGACCGGGCCTCGTTCGTCAGGTCCCGCCCTGCTCCTGCCGGCCCCGAGTCAAAGAGGTTGAAGCCGAAAAAGAACAGGATGAACAGCAGCGCCGCGCCGATTGACCAGAAAAAAAAGCGCTTCATGCTCCCCGGGCTGCTACTGATCCCGCCCGGCGGCCCGGCGCCCGAGCAGGATCTCCTTGAGCTGCAGCAGGTTCTTCACCGCCGCCCCCTTGTAGTGGTTGTTGCCCGAGACGAACACCTTTTTGGCCTGCTCGCGCAGGCGGGCCACCACGTCGCCGAGGCGGCCGAGTTCGGAGGCCGAATAGGAATAATCGTAGCGGGCGTCGCGCCCCTGGCCGGAGAACCAGTCGCGGGCGTTGCGGCCGTGCAGCCGCAAATAGGCCGCGTCCGGATTCGTGGCCAGCGCCGTCAGGGCCAGCGACTGCCCGATCTGCGGCTGGTCGATGTTGGCCCAGATCAGCCCCCGCTCCCGGAACAAAGCCAGCACGCCGTCCTCGAGCCAGCTCTGGTGGCGGAACTCGACGGCCAGGGGCCAGGAGCGGAAATGGCCGGCCAGCTCCCCGAGGTAGGCCAGGTTGGCCTCGTCGCGCTTGAACGAGTAGGGGAACTGGGCCAATAGGCCCGAGAGCTTTCCCGCCGCCTCGAGGGGCCGCAGGCATTCGCGGAAGCCGTCGATCATGAGTGGGTCCAGCTGGCGTTCGTGGGTGAACGACTGGTGCAGCTTGATCCAGAACTGGAAATCGGGGAAGCCTGCCGTCTTCTCCACCCAGCCCTGGGTCAGCTTCAGCCCCGGCACGCGGTAGAAGCTGGTGTTGACCTCGATGAAGCCGAACTGGCCGGCGAGGAAAGCCAGCGGGTTGAAGCGCGGCGGCGGCGGCTGGGGATAGACCGTGCCGCGCCAGTCGGCGTAGCTCCAGCCCGCCGGGCCGAAGAAGACCCCCTCAGGATTCGTCATCCAGGATGTCCCGCACCTTGGCCAGCAGGTCCTTGACCTGGTAGGGCTTCTGGATGAAACCCCGCACCCCCAGCGCCAGGATCTCGTTCACCTTTTCGTTCTGGCTGTAGCCGGTGGAGAAGAGGACGCGCACCTTGGGATCGATGCGCTTCAGCTCCAGGAAGGTCTCGCGGCCGCCCTGCCGCGGCATGACCATGTCCAGCAGCACCATGTCGATGTGCCGCTTCTCCCTGCGGAAGAGAGTGACTCCCTCCTGGCCGTCGACGGCCAGGCGCACGCGGTAGCCGCAGCCCTCCAGGATGTCGCCGGCCACCTGGCGGATGGCCTCCTCGTCGTCGATGATCAGGATCGTCTCGCTGCCGCCGCTGAGCTCCTGTTCGGGCACGCTCTCCTGCACCTCGGGCTTGCCGCTCAAGGGCAGGTAGATCTTGAAGGTCGATCCCTGGCCGGCCTCGCTGTAGACGTTGATGAAGCCGCCGTGGTTCTTGACCACCCCATAGACCATGGCCAGCCCCAGGCCGGTGCCCTTGCCCTTCTCCTTGGTGGTGAAGAACGGCTCGAAGATCCTCTTCTTGACCTCGTCGCCCATGCCGCTGCCGGTGTCGCTGACCGTAAGCACCGCGAACCAACCCGACTTGGCCTCGGGCTGGATGCGGGCGTCGCTTGCGCTCAGCTGGGCCAGCGCCGACTGGATGGTCAGGCGGCCGCCGTTGGGCATGGCGTCGCGGGCGTTGACGCACAGGTTCATCAGCACCTGCTGGATCTGGCCGACGTCGATCTCCACCGTGGGCAGGGCGTCATCCAGCCGCGTCTCGATCACGATGGATTTGTCCAGCGTGCCGGCGAGGATCTTCAGCGACTCGGAGATGACGCTGTTCAGGCTGGAGGGGCGGATGTCGTACTTGCCGCCCCGGGCGAAGGCCAGCAGCTGGGCGGTCAGCTCGGCGGCGCGGTTGGCGCTCTTCTCGATGGTGTCGATCGGGCGGAAGAAGGGATGGTCGCCGTTGATGTTTGTCTTCAGCCACGAGGCGTAGCCCAGGATGCCGCCCAGGATGTTGTTGAAGTCGTGGGCGATGCCGCCAGCCAGCAGCCCGATGGACTCCATCTTCTGGGCCTGCAGGAAGCGCTCCTCCAGCTGCTTGCGCTCGCTGATGTCGCGCACGTACTCGATCACGCCGCTGATGCCGCCAGCGTCATCGATGAGGGGAAAGGCGTAAAGTTCCAGCCAGCCGCACTGGCCGCCGCCGCCCACCAGCGGCACGACGTCCATCTGCGGCGTCCCTTCGCGCAGGGCGCGCCGGGTCGGGCAGACCAGGCAGGGCTGCTGCCGGCCATGGTAGGCGTGGAAGCACTTCTTCCCGGCCAGCGGCGCCTGGTGGGCGTACCATTGGTCCATGGCCCGGTTGACCTGCAGGATGTTCAGGTCGCGGTCGAGGACGCTGATGCCGTCCTGGATGCCATTGAAGACCGCCGCTAGGAAGCGCTGGCTCTCCCTGATCTCGTTTTCGGCCTGCTTGCGCCACAGCGCGTCGGCGATGTGCTGCGAGACGAAGATCAGCAGCTCGCGGTCCTTTTCGGAATAGTGGAAGTCCTCCTGGTAGCTCTGGATCACCAGAACGCCGAACGTGCGTTCCCCCCGCTTCAGGGGCACGCCCAGCCATTCGTTGGACGGCGCGCCGATCAGCTCGATCAGGCCGTCGGCGGCCATCTGCTGGACCTGCTGGTCGGAGACCAGGAGTGGCTGGCCCGTGCGCAGGACATATTCGGTCAGCCCCCGGCCCAAGGGCTTGGGGTTGGGCGGCGCGTCGCATTCATCGACGAAATAAGAGAAGCGCAGCATCCGCCCCGGCGAGTCGGTCAAGGCGATGTAGAAGTTGCGGGCATACAGCAGGCTGGATATGATGCCATGAATGGCCGCGTACAGGTCGTCCATGTCCTCGGCCTGGCTGGTCTTCTCGGCGATCTGGAACAGCGCCGACTGCAGGATTTCCGACTGGCGCTGCCGGTCAATCTCCTCCTCCAAGCGGCGGTTGGCCTGCTCCAGGGCCAGGGTGCGCTCGCCGATCAAATCCTCCAGCTGGTCGCGGTAGCGGTTCAGTTCCGCTTCCACCCTGCCGCGCTCACCGCTCTGGGTTCTGGGGATTTTCTTGGCGGCGGGATTGTCCCCCGCTTTCAGCTTGCGGGCCGCGCCGATCTTCTTGGAAGCCGATTTCTTCATGACACCTCGCAGGGTCCAGGGGCGATTATAAGGAATAAATCGCCTAAATGCAAAAGATGGAAAAAACCGAACGTAAGTGACAAGTGACGAGAAACGAGTGACAAGGGAAGATAGAAGCAGAAGTTCGAGATCTTGCTGCTCCTTGTCACTTGTCACTTGTTACTTGTCACGCTATTTCTTTTGAGAACGAAACGCCTTTGTGCTACATATGTGGTTTGAAGCAGGAGGCCTGATGATCGTCAAGCATTCTACGGACATAGCGGCAGAGAAAGTCACCATGGCCGGCGCCGAGAACGTCACCATCCGCTGGCTGCTGGGCAAGGGCTCGCCGGCGCCCAACTTCTGGCTGCGCCTGTTCGAGGTGCAGCCGGGCGGCCACTCGCCCTACCACACCCACCCCTCCGAGCACGAGATCTTCGTCCTCGAGGGGCAGGGCCGCATCAACGCCAAGGGGAAATCGTTCCCGCTCGCGGCCGGCTCCTTCGCCCTGGTCGAGCCCAGCGAGGAGCACCAGTTCGAGAACACCGGCCAGGACGCGCTGAAATTCCTCTGCCTGGTGCCGAGAGAAGAATAAGGAAATGAGTATCCATATTGGGATCCCCCCGACCCCCTCTTGATAAGGGGGGAAGCAATAAACAAGCAGTTATTCCCAATCCGATTCAACCCCCCTTACCAAGGGGGTGGCCCCTTTGGGGCCGGGGGGATAAAGAGGTTTGCAAGTAGCGGTTCTTCCGCTTATTCTATTTTTTCGACCACGATGGTCATGCGGACGGCCAGGGCGGCGATGGCGCCGACCGCGGCCAGGACCGGAAGAAAGGCGGCGCCCACCACCCCCAGCGTCAGCGGGATCTCGATCAGCGTCTTGCCCTCCTCGTTCTTGAGGATGATGCGCCGGATATTCCCCTCGTGGATGAGTTCCTGGACCTTCTCGATGACCTTGCTGCCGTCCAGCTTGAACTCCTCGCGCCGCCCCGTGCTTGTGTCTTCGTTCATGGTCACCTCCTGATGCCCATGAAACGGAAAACGATCCCCGATAGTTCTCGGCGAGCTGAAGATCTTATGGCGTAAGGGAAAACAAAGGGAAAGGCAGAGGGAAGACAGAGGGAAGACAAAGTGGGAAAGAAATCTAGCATATTAAGGCTTTTACCACTCTCTTCCCTCTCTCCTCCCTCGTTCTTCCCTCTGTCTTCCCTTTGCTTTTCCCACTCTCTCTTCCCTCTCTCCTCCCTCGCTCTTCCCTCTGCCTTCCCTTTGCCTTCCCGCCGCTCGTTCATTGACTTGGAGCCTGAAATAGGCGACAATACGGCTTCAAACCAACCCGGAGCCCGAACCATGTCGGAGAAAAAATTGGAGTGGAAAGACACGCTCAGCCTGCCGCGCACCGACTTCCCCATGAAGGCGCAGCTCAGCCAGAAAGAGCCCGAGATCCTGAAGAAGTGGGCCGCGGCCGGCATCTACGAGCGCATCCTGGAGAGCCGCGCCGGCTGCGACA
Source organism: Acidobacteriota bacterium (assembly GCA_025456175.1). Taxonomy (GTDB): domain Bacteria; phylum Acidobacteriota; class Aminicenantia; order UBA2199; family UBA2199; genus UBA2199. Next base: position 8,409 of record JALOLC010000096.1, read on the forward strand.
CCTACATCCTGCACGACGGCCCGCCCTACGCCAACGGCAACATCCACCTGGGCACGGCCATGAACAAGATCCTCAAGGACTTCGTCGTCAAGAGCCGCACGATGGCGGGGTTCTGCAGCCCCTATGTCCCCGGCTGGGACTGCCACGGCCTGCCCATCGAGCACAAGGTCGACCAGCAGCTGGGCAGCCGCAAGAAGGGCATGAGCCAGCTCGAGGTGCGCGAGGAATGCCGCCGTTACGCCGAGAAGTTCCTGGTTTCGCAGCGCGAAGACTTCAAGCGGCTGGGCGTCTTCGGCGACTGGGACAACCCGTACACCACCCTCGACCACGACTATGAGGCCACGGTCATCCGCTTCTTCAACTCCTTCGTCAGGAGCGGCAACGTCTACCGCAAAAAGCGGCCGGTCTACTGGTGCCTCTCCTGCCGGACGGCGCTGGCCGAGGCTGAGGTCGAGTACCACGACCACGCCTCGCCCTCGATCACCGTCAAGTTCTCCTTGCGCGAGCTCCCGCCTTTCCTGAAAGAATTCGCCGGCCGCGACGTGTCGATCCTGATCTGGACCACCACCCCCTGGACCATCCCGGCCAACCTGGCCATCGCCGTCGGTGCCGATTTCGATTACGCCCTGTTCGAGATGCAGGGTGAGCTCTATATCGCCGCCACGGCCCTGCTGCCGGCCATCGCCGCGTTGAACGGCAACTCCTTCAAGAAGCTCAAGGAGTTCAAGGGCAGCCGGCTGGACGGACTCAAGGCCCGCCACCCGCTGTTCGACCGCGATTCGCTGCTGATCAACACCGACTACGTCCTCCTCGACCAGGGCACCGGCTGCGTGCACACGGCTCCGGGCCACGGCGAGGACGACTACCGCGCCGGCGTGGCCCACGGACTCGAGACCTATTCGCCCGTCGGCCCCGACGGCCGCTTCGACGAGACCGCCGGCCCCTATGCGGGGTTGCCGGTCTTCCAGGCCAACGAGCGCATCGTGGAGGATATGCGGCACAACCACAGCCTGCTGCACGCCGGCAACATCAGCCACTCCTACCCCCACTGCTGGCGCTGCAAGAAGCCGGTCATCTACCGCGCCACCGCCCAGTGGTTCATTGCCATGGACCGGGCCGAGCTGCGCGCCAAGGCGCTGGCGGCCATCCAGGGAGCGTCCTGGCTGCCCGCCTGGGGCCAGGAGCGCATCGCCAGCATGATCGCCAACCGCCCCGACTGGTGCAT
>JALOLC010000097.1 GCA_025456175.1 Acidobacteriota bacterium
CCGGTCTACGCCAAGATCGAGTTCCTCGACGCCGGCGCCATCTCGCTGGGCGAGGTGAAGAACTCCACGTTCATCGACCTGCTGCGCCGCGCCGACGGCCTGGTGCACCTGGTGCGCGCCTTCGCCGATGAGGAGATCGTCCACCCACAGGGCGAAATCGACCCAGCCCGCGACATGGCCGCCATGGAGGACGAGCTCAAGGCCACCGATTTTTTGACCATTGAGAAGCGGCTGGAGCGGCTGGCCGTCGAAGTCAAGAAGATGAAGGTCAGGGAGCTGCAGGAGGAGCTGGACCTGCTGCAGAAGCTGAAGGCGTTCCTGGAGGCGGGCCGGCCGCTGCGCGAGTATCCCTTCACCGAGAAGGAAGACGTGCTGGTGCGCGGCTTCAAGTTCCTGTCGGCCAAGCCCCTGCTCAACCTGGTCAACGCCGACGAGAACAGCATGAAGACCTACGCGGCGCTCGTGGCCCCGGCGCTGCACAAGAAGTGCACGGCCCTGTTCGCCGGCAAGATCGAGATGGAGCTCCTGGAGCTGGCTCCCGAGGAGCGCCCCGCCTTCCAGAAGGAATACGGCCTGGAGGGCTACCGCTACATCCGCGACGAGTTCATCAAGACCAGCTACGGCCTGATGGACCTGATCTCCTTCTTCACCGTGGGCGAGGACGAGACCCGGGCCTGGCCGCTGGAGAAGGGGGCGAGCGCCTTCGTCGCCTCGGGCAAGATCCACAGCGACATCCAGAAGGGATTCATCCGCGCCGAGGTCATCCCCTGGCTTGACTTCCTCGACTGCGACGGCTTCGTTCGCGCCAAGGAGAAGGGACTGCTGCGCCTGGAGGGCAAGGAGTACGTCGTCCGGGACGGCGAGATCGTCCATTTCAGGTTCAACGCATAAAACGAGCTTTTTGTGATTAGTGAAAAGTGAAAGGTGAAAAGTAACGGCAAGAGATCGAACACTTGCCGCATTACTGAAAGACACTTTCACTTTTCACATTTTACTTTTCACTGAGCCCCGGCATCCAAGCCGAGGTATTTGACGACCATCAGCGTCAGGTCATCGGCGAACGCGTCGCGGCCGCAAAAAGCGCGGACGTCGGCAAGCAGGGCGGCCTGCAGCCCGGCCGCCGGCAGCCGGCGCCCGGCGCTCACGGCGGCGGCCAGCCGCTCGCGCCCGTATTCCTCGCCGCGATCGTCGGCGGCCTCGATGACGCCGTCGGTGTAGAGCGCCAGCACGTCGCCGGACTGCAGCCGAAAGCGGACGGGACGGAATTCCGCGTCCGCGAACATGCCGACGGCCATGCCGCCCTCGTCCAGCCAGAGGGCTTCGGCACCGCGCGCCACCAGGGGGGGCGGGTGGCCGGCATTGACATAGTCGAGGAGGCCGGCATTGGCGTCGACCTTGCAGGCGAAGGCGGTGACGTAGAGGCTGGCCTCGGTGGTCTCGGCGAGCAGCCGGTTCACGTGCACGGTGGCGGCGGCGATGTCGCGGTCCTGGCGCAGGCGGTGGATGAAGCTGCTGCGGAAGATCGCCATGCCCAGCGCGGCGGGGACGCCGTGGCCGGCGACGTCGCAGACGCTGAAGACGGTCTCCCGGTCGTCCAGGGGCATGACCTCGTAGTAGTCTCCGCCCACCGTGGAGGAGGGGATGTTCAGGAAGGCGATGTCCAGTCCCGGCGCGACGACGGGGTCCTGGCGCAGGAACGATTGCTGGATGTCGCGGGCGATCTGCAGCTCCTTCTCGATCTTCTCCTTTTCCAGCATCTGGCGGATGAGGACGGCGTTCTGCAGGGGGATGGCCAGGAAGGAGGCGATCCGGCCCAGCAGGCGCAGGTCGGCCTGGCTGAACTTTCCCCGCTTCTTGTTCACCGCCTCCAGCACGCCGAGCAGCCGGCCGGCCATGAGCACCGGCACGCCCAGCAGCGAGCGGGTCTGGAATTGGGTCTTGGCGTCGGTGGCGGCGGCATGGCGCGGGTCGCGGCCGCAATCGTTGATGATCGCGCCCCGGCGCTCGGCGGCGATCCAGCCGGCGACCCCCTGCCCCTTCTTCAGCACGATCTTCTTCAGCTCCCCGGCGCTCCGGCCGGTGGCCGTCTCGAAGCTCAGCTCCTCCTTCTCGGGATCGAAGATGAAGATCGACGCTTCCTCGCAGGCCAGGTAGCCGCGAATGCCGGCGGTGATCTTTTCCAGCAGCAGGCCGAGATCCACCTCGGAATACAGGTCGATCATCTCCTTTTTGAAGTGGGTGCTGCGATCCACTCTTTTCCGGCCTCCCGGGGGCACTATAGCCGGGAGCGGTTCGAATGTCAATCCGGCGGATATGAGAGTGGGCATGCCCGCGCGCGAGGATTGACATGCCCGGCAAACATTGCTACTCTTTCACGTCTGGATCTGGCGGGGATTCGCCAAGGAGGAGCGCATGAACGCACGCGGAAACCGGCGCCGCCCGGCTTTGATCTTCCTGCTGCTGCTGACCGTGCTGGCTTTCGCCACCGGCCCGGAGCTTGAAAAAGACGCCCTGATGCCGGCCGCCTCCGGGCTCCCCTATGCCGACGGCGAGGTGCTGGTCAAGCTCAGGGCGGGAACGACCATGGGCACGGCCGCCGTCCTGGCCGCGGAGCTGGAAGCCGGGGAGCCGCGCGAATTCCGCCTGCTGTCGGCGTCGCGCCAGCGCCCCTACGTGCTGCTGCGCTCAACCCGACGCTCCACCCGGCAGCTGCTGGCCGCGCTGCAGGCCCATCCCGCTGTCGAGGCCACTTCCCCCAACTACCGCCGCCGCCGGCAGCGGCTGCCCAATGACCCGCGCTTCTTCAAGCTCTGGGGCATGGCCAAGATCAAGGCCCCGGAGGCCTGGGAGCGGAGCACCGGCTCCGCCGGCGTGGTCCTGGCCGTCATCGACACCGGCGTGGATTACGCCCACGAGGACCTGGCGGGCAACATGTGGCGCAATCCCGACGAGATCCCCGGCAACGGAATCGACGACGACAACAACGGCTTCCGCGACGACGTCTACGGCTTTGACTTCGCCGCCGACAACGGCGGCGGCAACGACAGCGACCCCATGGACATCGACGACCACGGCACCCACGTGGCCGGGACCATGGCCGCCGTCGGCGACAACGGCACGGGCGTCTGCGGCATCAACTGGCAGGCGCGCATCATGGCCCTGAAGGGCTTCCGGCCCGACATGTACATCTACGATTCCGACTGCATCGAGGCCATCGAATACGCCGTCATGATGAAGCGCGAGCGCGGGGTGAACGTGGTGGCCATCAACGCCTCGTTCGGCGGCGACGGCGAGAACGCGCTGCAGGAGGAGGCCATCGCCGAGGCGGGCGATGCCGGCATCGCCTTCGTCTGCGCCGCGGGCAATGACGGGACCGACAACGACGCCTCCGGCTTCTACCCGGCCGGATACGACCTGCCCAACATCATCGCCGTGGCGGCGACCGGGGAGAACGACGCGCTGGCTTCCTTTTCCAACTACGGCGCGGGCACGGTGGACCTGGCCGCCCCCGGGGTGGGCATCCTCTCCACCGTCCCGGCCGGCAAGGGCCAGGAGGCCTGGCTGGTCTCGGGCAGCGACACGTTCGACGCCAACCCCATGGAGTTCTCTGGCCTGACCGCCACTGCCGGGCTGAGCCGGCTCTGCTACGAATGCGGCCGCGGGCTGACGGCGGCCGATTTCCCGGCCGCGGTCAGCGGCAACATCGCCCTGATCGAGCGCGGCGTCAGCACCTTCGAGCAGAAGGCGACCTTGGCCCAGAGCGCCGGCGCCGCCGGCGTGATCGTCTACAACAACGAAGCGGGCAATTTCAACGGCACGCTGGGCACGGCGCGCGACTGGGTCCCGGTCGTCTCCCTTTCCCGCGAGGACGGGCTCAAGGTCAGGGCCCGCGGCGTGCACACGGTCATCCTGACCAATCGCCTGGGCAACTACAAGCTCGCCAACGGCACGTCCATGGCCGCGCCGCACGTCGCCGGGGCGCTGGGGCTGCTGGCCGCCCAGTATCCGGGCGACGACATGGCCAAGCGCATCACGCGGCTGTATTCCGGCGCCGACCGCCTGGCGGAACTGCAGGGCAGGATCCGGACCGGGGCGCGCCTCAACCTGCTCCGCTCCCTGAGCCAGAGCCTGGTCCTGAGCATGACCGTTTCCCGCCGCCAGGCCAGCGCCTGGGTGATCGCCAGGGAATACGCCGAAATCTATTTCGTCGTAGAGAAGGACGCCGGGGCGTTGGTCAGCGGCGAAACCTACACCATCTATCGCAAGACCGACAGCGGCGGTTACCAGTCGCTGAAGAGCATCGGCGCCGCCGAGCTGCAGAACGGAGCCTATACCTACCACGACAAATACCTGGACCGCGACACGAAGTACACCTACATCGTTCAGGCGATCAACGCCCAGGGCGAGGTCATCGCCCTTTCCGACGAGCAGACCATCTGAGGTGATGTGATGAAGAAAACGGCAATCCTCATCGTCATTCTGGCCTTCGTCATCCTCCTGCCCGCCAGCGACGGCAGGTTCTTTGTCAGCGCCGGCGCCGGGCTGCTGGTTCCCAAGGACAGCGGCTTCAAGGACTTTTACGGCCAGGCGCTGGTGGGTCCCGATCTCCGGGCCGGCCTCCGCCTGTACCGGGGCTTCCACGCGCTGCTCGGCGTCAGCTTCTTCACCGCCAAGGGCACGATCCCGGTCCTGGGCGACGAGGCCAGCGCCAGCCAGTTCTTCCTGCCTCTCGGCATCGGCTGGGAGACGCGCAGCGGCAGCCTGGGGGTTGAATTCCATGGCGGCCTGCTGCTGGCGGGTTTCCGCGAGAAGGCCCTGGGCGTTACGGCCAGCAAGATGGCGCCCGGCTTCGACGTGGGCGGCGGGCTGCGCTATTTCCTGAAACGCTCGGTCTTTCTGGAGCTGGCGTTCGGCTATGCCGGCGCCGCAACCTCGGTTCAGACCGAAGCCGGGGAAAAGGACATCGAGCTGGGCGGCCTGGGCCTGGGCGTCCGGCTGGGATTTCGCCTGTAATTTTAGCTAGCGGCCGTTGAGGAATGCCAGGAACTCCCCGCCGTCCACGAAACCCGAGAAGCGCCGGCTTTCGTTGCCCTGGTCATTAAAAAGGATGACCGTGGGCATGCCGATTATGCCCAGCTCCTTTTTCAGCGCATCAAGGCTTTCACTCCTGTGGGTGAAGTCCAGCTTGACCAGGACATGGTCGCGCAGCGCGGCCCGCACTTCCGGGCGGCTGAAGGTCTTCTCGTCCAGCTCGAGGCAGGCGGCGCACCATTCGGCCCAGGCGTCGACCAGCAGGGGCTTCTTTTCCGCCAGAGCCTTTTTCCGCCCCTCAGCCAGATCGTGCAGCCAGGGGAGTGTTTCCTTGGCCGTTTGCCCCGTAACGGCAGCGGTCGGGAAATAGCGCCCGGCGAGTCCCTGGTAAAAAAGTATGGCGCCGGTCAGCAGGACGAGGACCGCGGCGGCCCGGGCCAGGACCGGGCCGACGCCGCTCCCGCTCTGGGGGCGGAAGAGGCCGAACGCCACGGCCAAGACGACCAGGTAACTCCCCCAGAGCAGCAGCGCCAGCCAGGCGGGGAGGATGCCGCCCAGGAAGAAGATGCCGCCGGCGACGAGCAGGGCGGCGAATGAGTATTTCACGGCGCTCATCCAGGCGCCGCCGCGGGGCAGCGAGGCGATGGCCCCGGAGAAGGTCCCGGCCAGCAGGAAGATGACGCTCATGCCCAGGGAGAAAACGAAGGTCAGCCAGAAGCCGAGAAAGACGTTCCCCGACTGGCTGATCCAGGAGAGGAGGGCGATCAGCACCGGGCCGACGCAGGGGGCGGCGATGACCGCCGAGACGCCGCCGACGATCACGGCGCCGAGATACTCGCTCTTGTGGCCGCCGGAGGCCTTGGCCGCGACCCAGGAGGGGACGGTGATGGAGAAGAGGCCGGCCAGGCTCAGGCCCATGACGATGAAGACGGCGGCGATCAGGACCACCACGACGGGGTTCTGGAACGAAATGCCGATCAGCGAGCCGGTCTTGGCGGCGATCACCCCCAGCAGCGAATAGACCAGGGAGAGCCCCAGGACGAAGAACAGTGAGAGCGAAAAGCCCTTCAGTTTGCGTCCCTGGCTGCGGGCGCCCACGAAGCCCATGACGATGGGGATGACCGGGTAGACGCAGGGGGTCAGGCTGGCCAGGAAGCCGGCGGCGAACACCAGCAGGAACAGCAGGAACGAAGCCCTGCCCATGCGGCCGCGGATGAGTTCCTCGAGCCGGCGTCCCAGCGGCGCCTTCCGGCCTTTGCCTGAAGCCTCGCCCCCGGCGCTGGCTGCGGTCGCTGTTCCTGCGCTTGAGAAATCGGGGCCGATCTCGACCTGCACCCGGATCTGGTCGGGCGGGTAGCACAATTCATCGGGGTATTCCTGGCAGATCTGGAAGGAGACGTCGATGTCCAGCCTGACCGGCGCCTGAAGCGGCTTCAGCGCTTTCAGCAGGGCCTGGACGCGGACATCGCCCTTGAAGACCGCTTCTTCCCCGTAGGCGATACTGGCCGGGAAATCGGCCTTGGCCAGGGCGAAAAAGTCATTGGCCGCGATGGTGACGGCGAAAAAGCCGTTCTTGAGGTCGGTGATGTGAAAGCCGTCGGGCACCTGGAGGCGGATCTCCACGGCCCCGGCTTCTGCAAGGACTCGGGCGCTGACGCGCGGCCGCGCCGCCTCGGCGG
>JALOLC010000098.1 GCA_025456175.1 Acidobacteriota bacterium
GGCGGCTTGTCATTCAGCATGGCCACGACCTGCTTAAGAGTCTCGATATAGGAGGAGCCGATCTTCTGGCCCAGGTTTTCGGCCGGATCGCCTGAAGCGGCCGGGACAGCGGGCACGGCAGGCTGGGCGGTCGCGGCGGCGGCTGTATCCGGAGCCGCATCCTTCTTTCCGCAAGCCGAGACACCGAAAGCCAATGCACATAGGATAACCGTGATCGCCAGGGTCTTGTTCATTGATCCTCCTTGGTTTTGCCCGGTTATACATCAGGGAAAAAAACAATTCAACAATTGTGTGACGCGGGACGAGAGAAGACTAAAAGAATAAGTTTACGTGACGCGTCACGTAGGTTCGTCCCTCGCCCTCATTTGACATTCATTCCTCCATTCCTTACTATTTATCGGTCAAGGAGACCCCATGATCGTTGAGCTCGAGAAACGGACCATCAAATGCCTTCTGGAGAGGACCTTCGAGAAATACGGCAGCCTGCCGTCGATCGCCTTCGCCGGCGAGCCGCCCATCGTCTATCTGCAGCTGAAGCAGCAGGTGCAGGAAGCCGCGACCGCCCTGGCGGCGCGCGGCATCAAGAAGGGCGACCGGGTGGCCATCATGGGCGAGAACTGCCCCAACTGGGTGATCAGCTACCTGGCCATCACCTCCATGGGCGCGGTGGCCGTCCCCGTGTTGACGGGGTTTCCCGAGACCGACGCCCGCCACATCCTGCGCAACTCCGAGGCCCAGGGCATCTTCATCGAGCCCAAGCAGCGCCCGAAGCTCGAGGGCATGGACGGCTCGGCGCTGAAATTCATCTGCGACCTGGAAAACTTCCACTTTGACGACCTGCAGAAGCCCCGCCCGGGACTGATCAAGAAGACGCTGGCCCTGTTCAAGCGCGGCCGCGCCCGCGGCGCCGGCGACGGCGAGCCCGGTGCCGAGGCCCCCGAGCCCGAGCCCGGGGACCTGGCGGTCATCATCTACACCTCGGGCACGACCGGCCATTCCAAGGGGGTCATGCTCAGCCACCAGAACATCGTCTACGACGTGGCCCACAGCATCGAGCGCTTCCCCATCAATTCCGACGACCGCTTCCTCTCGACCATCCCCCTGGCCCACACCTTCGAGGCCACCGGCGGCTGCCTCTGCCCGATCGCCATCGGCGCCAGCATCCATTACATGCGCGGCCTGCCCACGCCGCAGAAGCTCCTGGCGGCGATGGAGGCGGTCAGGCCCACCGCCGTGCTGACCGTTCCCCTGGTCATCGACAAGATCTTCCGCAAGAAGATCCTGCCCCAGATCCAGGGCAAGCTGATCATCAACAAGCTCTACCCGCTCGCCTTTTTCCGCCGCAAGCTGCACAAGGTGGCCGGGCGCAAGCTGATCAAGTCCTTCGGCGACAAGCTGCGCTTCTTCATGTTCGGGGGCGCCTCGCTGAACGAGGACGTCGAGGTCTTCCTGCGCGACGCCGGCATCAGCTACTCCACCGGCTACGGCATGACCGAGACGGCGCCGATCATGACCATCAATCCCTTCGGCCAGGTCAAGGTCGGCTCCTGCGGCAAGCCCATCCCCGGCATCGAAATGTCGCTCCATGAGCCCGATGCCCAGAGCGGCATCGGCGAGATCATCGTGCGCGGCGCCATCGTCATGTCGGGCTATTACAAGAACCCCGATGCCAGCGCCGAGATCTTCCTGCCCGGGGGCTGGCTGCGGACGGGCGACCTGGGATATTTCGACGCCGAGGGCTATCTCTTCATCAAGGGGCGCTGCAAGAACGTGATCATCGGCCCATCGGGCGAGAACATCTACCCGGAGGCCATCGAGCAGAAGATCCTGCAGGAGCCCTATTTCCAGGAAGCGGTGGTCTACGAGGAACAAGGCAAGCTCCTGGTCAAGGCCTACCTCGATTACGACGTGCTCGACCGCGAGTTCGAGCGCAACAAGCTGAACGACGCCGAAGCGCGCAAGCTGACCGAGGACATCCTGGACATGGCCCGGCAGCGCATCAACACCCAGCTGCCGGCTTTTTCGCAGATCAGCAGGATCCTGGAGCACCCCGAGCCGTTCGAAAAGACGCCCACCAACAAGGTCAAGCGCTACCTCTACATCAGCGGCGGCAAATAGCGGGCCGATCGGCAGCATGTCGCTGGCGAAGACCTTTTACCTCCTGAAGGATGCCGAATTGCGCGCCAGCGAATTGTACGCCCTGATCGGCCTGAGCGTAGCGATCACCCATCCGGAATTGGCCGACCTGTTCAGCAGCCTGGCCGAGGATGAGACGCTGCATGCGCGGCAGATCGAGATGATGCACACCATTTTCCTGCAAAGCCCGGACTCGTTTTTGGACGGCCCGGACGCCGAGAAAACGATCGGGGAATTCGTGCAGAACGTGGAAACGATCAAAAACTATTTCAACCAGCACTTCGGGAAAATGCTGCCCGCCGACCTGATCGGCCTGGCCCTTGACCTGGAAAAGCACCTGGTCGAAAGCCACAGCGCCTTTTTCATCAACATCCAGGACGATTCAGTCAAAAAACTCTTCGCCGGCCTCCATGCCGGCAACGAAGCCCACATCCGCAAGCTGCAGGATTTCCGGAACGGTTGAAAAATCAGTCCAGGCGCCGGACCGTTTCAGAACCCTTCAGCCGCGAGAGGAGGCGGGCCACGGTGACCTTCTCGACGGGATGGAGCAGCTTGGGGGCGATCTCGAAGAGCGGCACCAGGACGAAGCCGCGCTCGCACAGGCGCGGGTGCGGCACGGTCAGCTCCGGCGTCGCCAGGACCAGGTCCCCGGCCAGCAGAATGTCGATGTCGATCGGGCGGTCTCGATAAGGGGGGGATTTCAGGTCGCGCCCCTGCGCCGCCTCGTGCCCCTTGCATCGGACCAGCAGCTCCAGCGGCTTGAGCGGCGACTCCAGCGCCACGACCATGTTCAGGAATGGCTTCGCGCTGTCCATGGCCACGGGCGTGGTTTCATATACCGAGGATCTCTTCAACACCCGGCCGCACTCCGCCAAAAAAGCGAGGGCTTTCCCGATGTGCTCGCCGCGTTCACCCAAATTCGAGCCCAAGCCCAGATAATAGAAAACGGCGCCCCGCCGCGGCCGGATCGCTCCGCCGCAACGGTAGCCGTCGGGCAGGCAGCCTGAGGCCTTGCTTGATCTCGTCATGCTCTTCCATCATAGGCGAAAAACGATCGGTTCACAAGCGACGGGAGCACGGCGGCTGTTGAAAAACAACCGGCTTCCGTCGTATAATCCATTTCCGGGAAAAACATTGCCTGCCAAACATCCCGATCCTTTCGTGCCGCGCATTCCCGGGCTGAATTCCACAGAAAAACCATCCATGCCTGATTGAGGATTCCTGGGAGGAAACATGAAAAGACATGCCCTGAAAGGTTCCATCGTGCTCCTGGCGGCCGCCCTCCTGGCGGCGGCTGCGCCGGCCAAAAAGGAACCGGCGCTGAACTCCGACCTGCTCTCGGGGCTGAAGTTCCGCTCGCTCGGCCCGGCCTTCACGTCGGGGCGCATCGCCGATTTCGCCGTCAACCCGGTTAATCCCAAGCAGTACTTCGTGGCCGTGGCCAGCGGCCATGTCTGGAAGACGGACAACGCCGGCATCACCTGGTCGCCGGTGTTCGACAACTACGGAGCCTATTCCATGGGTTGCCTGGCCATGGACCCGACCAACCCCAGCATCGTGTGGCTGGGCACGGGCGAGAACAACCACCAGCGCGCCCTGGGCTACGGCAACGGGGTATACAAGACGGTCGACGGCGGCAAGAGCTGGAAGAACATGGGGCTGAAGGAGTCGCGCCAGATCGGCATGATCCTCATCGACCCCAAGCATACCGACACCGTTTACGTGGCGGCGGAAGGCTCGGTTTGGGGACCCGGCGGCGACCGCGGCCTGTACAAGACCGTCGACGGCGGCGCCACCTGGAACAGGGTGCTGTACGTCAGCGAGAATACCGGCGTCAACTGCATGGTCATGGATCCGCGCGACCCCGAGGTGATCATCGCCTCCTCGGAGCAGCGCCGGCGCCACGTGCACACCAAGATCGGCGGCGGCCCGGAAACGGCCATTCACAAAACGACCGACGGCGGCAAAACCTGGCGCAAGGTCACCTCGGGGCTGCCCACGGTGGACATGGGCGGCATCGGCCTGGCCATCGCGGCGGCGAATCCCGACGTGGTCTACGCCATCATCGAGGCGGCCGGCGGCGAGGGAGGATTCTACCGCTCCATTGACCGCGGCGAGTCGTGGAGCCAGATGAGCTCGCACACGGCGCAGGGCCAATACTACAACGAGATCACCTGCGATCCGCTGGATGTGAACAAGGTCTATTCGGTGGAGACCGTCTCCCAGGTCACGCTCGACGGCGGCAAGACCTGGAAGGCTCTGGGGCTCAAGGGCCGCCACGTCGACGACCATGCTTTGTGGATCGACCCCAAGGACACCGCCCATTTCATGATCGGCGGCGACGGCGGCATCTATGAAACCTATGACGACGGCGCCAACTGGAATTTCAAGAGCAACCTGCCGGTCACCCAGTTCTACCGCGTGGCCGTGGATGAATCGCTGCCCTTCTATTTCATCTACGGCGGCACCCAGGACAACAACAGCATGGGCGGCCCCTCGCGCAACATCAGCAGCGACGGCGTCACCTCGGACGAGTGGTTCATCACCTGCGGCGGCGACGGGTTTTTCTCGCAAATCGACCCCGTCGACCCCCACATCGTTTATGCCGAATGGCAATACGGCAACGTGGTGCGCTACGACCGCCGCAGCAAGGAGAGCGTCGTCATCAAGCCCCAGCCGCGCCAGGGGGAAAAGACCTACCGCTGGAACTGGAACACGCCGCTGCTGCTCAGTCCCCACTCCCACACCCGGCTCTACTGCGCCGCCAACAAGGTCTTCCGCAGCGACGACCGCGGCGACTCCTGGCAGGTGATCAGCGACGACCTGACGGCCCAGATCGACCGCAACCGCTGGCCGGTGATGGGCAAGTACTGGGGCGCTGACGCCGTGGCCAAGGATGTTTCCACCTCGCTCTATGGCACCATCGTCTCCCTGGACGAGTCGCCGCTCAAGGAGGGCCTGCTCTACGCCGGCAGCGACGACGGCGTGATCCAGGCGACCGAGAACGCGGGAAAGGAGTGGCGCAAGATCGACGCCTTCCCCGGCGTGCCGCTCCACACCTATGTCAGCGACATCCTGCCTTCGCGCTTCGACGAGAACGTCGTTTACGCCTCCTTCGACAACATCCTGCGCGATGATTTCAAGCCCTATCTTTTGCAGAGCGCCGACAAGGGCCGGACCTGGAAATCGATCAGCGGCAACCTGCCGCTCAACGGCACCGTGCACACCGTCGCCCAGGACCACGTCAATCCCGACCTGCTGTTCGCCGGCACCGAATTCGGCGTTTTCTTCACCGTGAACGGCGGCGCGGAGTGGACGCAGCTCAAAGGCGGCATCCCTGCGGTTGTGGTCAAGGACATCGCCATCCAGCGCCGCGAGAACGACCTGGTACTGGCCACCTTCGGCCGCGGTTTTTACGTCCTCGACGACTACACCCCGCTGCGCCAGGTCCAGCCTGCGACGCTGGACAAGGAGTTCCATCTCTTTCCGGTCAAGGACGCGTTGATGTATGTCCAAACCTCGAAGAAGTACGGCCAGGGGGCCACCTACTTCACCGCCCCCAACCCCGACTACGGCGCCGTGTTCACCTACTACCTGAAGGAGGACTGGCAGACAAGAAAACAGGCGCGCCAGAAACAGGACAAGGAACTGTTCGACAAAGGCAAGCCCGTTCCCAATCCCAGCTGGGAAGAACTGCGGCAGGAAGACAAGGAAATTCCGCCCTACCTGCTGTTCACCGTCAGCGACGCCGAGGGTCGTGCCGTCCGCCAGCTGCGCGCCAAGCCGGCCAAGGGGATCCAGCGCCTGGCCTGGGACCTGAGCTATCCATCGCCGTTCCCGGTCAAGGCCAAGGACAAGTTCGACCCCCTGGCCAAGGACGATGGCGGGCTGATGGTCATGCCCGGGAAATACAGGCTGGCCGTGGCCAAGGTGGCCGACAACATGGTCACGCCGCTGGGAGAGCCCCGGGACTTCGAGGCCAGGATCCTGGCCAACGCCACCCTGCCGGCGCCGGACCGCCCGGCCCTGGTGCGCTTCCAGCGCCAGGTGGCCGAACTGACCCGGGTGCTGCAGGGAGCCATGGAACTGGCCGGCGAGTTGAGCGGAAAATTGGCGCACATCAAGCAGACGCTGACCGCCCAGCCCGGCGGCTCCGACCTGATGGCCCGGGCAACGGCCATAGAGACGAAGCTGGACTGGGTCATTTTTGCCTTCCGCGGTTTGGAGCCCAAGGCCAGCGACGAGGAGATCCCGCCGGCGCCCATGCCGCTCTGGTCGCGCCTGTCCACCATCATCTCCAACCAGTATGGAACCACCTCCGAACCCGGCAAGGCCCAAGAGGAGGGTCTGCGCATTGCAAAGGAGGAGCTCGCGCCGCTGCTCATCAAACTGAAAAGCATCGCCAACGAGGAGCTGCCGGCCCTGGAAAAGGAGCTGGACGCAGCCAAGGCACCCTGGACGCC
>JALOLC010000185.1 GCA_025456175.1 Acidobacteriota bacterium
CGGCGAGATCGTGCGCCGCAACCTGTCGCCCACCGCCTACCGCCTTTTCCTGGTCTTCGTCTGGCTGTGCCTGGTCTACGTCATCGCCGCCTTCACCGACATCACCGCCCAGACATTCCGCACCGTGGGCAACGGCGGCGAGGCCTTCGGCGCCGGCGTGGCCGCGTCCTCCCTGCTCTACATCCTGGCGGCCATGGCCATGGGCATTCTGCTCTACCGCTTCGGCTGGAAGGCGGGCAAGGCGACGCTGCTCTTCCTGCCGCTGGTGCTGCTGATCATCTGGGTCGGCCCGCGCCTGCCCGGCTCCGTCCTCGCCCTCATCGCCGCCGTCCCGGTCAAGGGCTGGGATGTCGTGCTGCTGGGCTACTGCTTCATCGCCTCGATCATCCCGGTCTGGCTGCTGCTGCAGCCGCGCGGCTACCTGGGTGGCTGGCTGCTCTACCTGGTGATCGCCGCCGGCCTGGGCGGCGCCCTGTTCGGCGGCATCCCGGCCGCCTACCCCGCCGTCAACCTCGTTGGCCTGGACAGCCTGCTCAACGGCAAGCAGCTGTTCCCGCTGCTGTTCATCACCATCGCCTGCGGCGCCTGCTCGGGGTTCCACGGCATCGTCGCCTCGGGCACGACCTCCAAGCAGCTGGCGCGCGAGCGTGACGCGCGGCCGGTCGGCTACGGGGCCATGCTGCTCGAGGCGCTGGTGGCGGTGCTGGCCCTGGCTACGGTGATGGCCCTGGCTCCCGGCTCGCCGGCGCTGAAGGAGGATCCCAACCTGATCTATGCCCGCGGCATCGCCCGCTACCTGGGTCTGGCCGGCATCGATCCTTCTCTGGCACTCTCCTTCGCCCTGCTGGCCTTTTCCACCTTTGTCTACGACACCCTCGACGTCTGCACGCGCCTGGCGCGCTACATCCTGCAGGAGTTCACCGGCATCAAGGGCCGGGCCGGCGTCGTGCTGGCCACCACCGCCACCCTGGCCCTGCCGCTGCTGTTCCTGCTCTCGACAAAGGAAAAGGGCTACCTGGTGGCCTGGCCGATCTTCGGCTCCAGCAACCAGCTGCTGGCGGCGCTGACCCTGCTGGCGCTGGCCGTGTGGCTGAAGAATAGCGGCCGGCGCGTCGGCTTCGTGCTGCTGCCGCTGGCGGTCATGCTGGCCATGAGCCTGTGGTCGCTGCTGCTGCTGATCAAGCCCTTCCTGGCGGGCGGCCGCGGCTTCGACAGCGCGCTGTCGGCCGCGCTCGGCCTGGTGCTGCTGGTCCTGAGCCTCTTCCTGCTGGCCGAGACGGCGCGCGTCCTGCGCCGCAGGCCGCGGCAGAAAGGCGGCGGGGCTGCCTGAGCCGCAAAATTTACAAAGCCCCCGATATGTGATAAATTGGTGGCGGCCGGCCCGATTTCGGCCCGGACGGAGATCATGCAAATCTACCTGAAAAAACTCGAAATGCACGGCTTCAAGTCATTTCCGGAGAAGACCGTCGTCCAGTTCCATCCGGGCATCACGGCAGTGATCGGCCCCAACGGCTGCGGCAAGAGCAACCTGGTCGACGCCCTGCTCTGGGTGCTGGGCGAGCAGCGCATCAAGAACCTGCGCGGCGAGAACAACGAGGACCTGATCTTCACCGGCAGCGCCTCCAAGAAACCCCTGGGCATGACCGAGGTCGGCGCAACCTTCGCCAACAACGACAGCGAGACCTACATCGCCCGCCGCTTCTTCCGCAGCGGCGAGGGCAAGTACATCCTCAACGAGAAGTTCTGCCGCAACAAGGACGTCCAGGACACGCTGTTCGACCTGGGCATCGGCGAGCGCAACTACTTCATCTTCGAGCAGGGCAGCGTCGAGAAGATGGTCAACCTCAAGCCCAGCGAGCGCCGCATCCTGCCAGTACCTGGAGCGCAAGAAAGAGACCGCGGGCAAGCTGATCATCTCCCAGCAGAACCTCGACACGCTGGAACTGGTGCTGCAGGAGAAGGCCAACCGCCTGCGCGACCTGAAGAACCAGGTGCACTTCGCCCGCCGCTACCGCGACATCAAGAATTCGCGCAACGACCTGCTCAAGGCGCTGCTGAAAAAGAAGTTCATGGCCTTCAAGGGCGAGTTCGACCTCCAGGGAAGCAAGATCATGGAGTTTCTCGACGGCGAAGCGGCGCGGGTCAAGGAGATCGGCGACTGCGACAGGGAGATGCTCGAGCTCGAGAGCAGGCGCTGGGAACTGGAACAGGGTCTGAAGAACCACCAGCAGCTCATCTTCGACCACAACAACAAGCTCCTCGAAGGCAGCAAGGAAATCGAGAAGAACCAGCAGCGCCAGGAGTTCATCCGCCAGAAGATCGCCGAGCTGGATCAGTTCGTGGCCGAGAGCGAGGCCGAGATCCGCGAGATCGACCGCCAGGGAAAGGATCTGACGGTCGAGCTGGCCGGATTCGAGAAGGAGCTCGCCGGACAGTCGGGAGGCGAAAAGGAGCTGGAGCATGTCCTGGAGGCGATCCGCCGGTCCATCGCCGAGCGCAACATCGCCGACGGCCACCTGAAAAAATCGCTGTTCAACATGCAGGTGGAGATCTCGCGCAACCGCAACGAGTCGGCCCACCTGGAAAAGAACCTGTCGCGCCTCGAGGGGGACATCGCCAGCCGCCGCCACATCATCGCCGAGCTCGAGAAACAGGGCCAGGATCCCGAGATCGGGCGCATGCAGGCGGCCGCCCAGGAGCTGGCCGCGACGCTGCGCACCGAGGAGGAGGATCTCGCCCGTCTTGCCGCCGAGTGCGAGACGGCGCGCGCCGGGAGCGAAGCGGCCGGCAAGCGGCTGCGCCAGGCCCTGGACGAGATCGCCAACCTGGAGCGCCAGAAAGAGAAGTACCTGGAGATCAAGGCCAAGCTCACCGGCGGCGAGGGCAAGCCCGCCGCGGCCGAGAAGCGGAGTTTCCTGCAGGAGCTGCTGGTCGCCCCCAAGCCCATGCACGCCATCCTGGAGAGCTTCTATTTCGATGAACTGGATGCCCCGATTGTCGGCGATCCCGAAGCGCTCCTGCGGCCCGACCTGCGCAAGGCTTTTCTCAAGCGCTCCCGCGTCCCCGCCCCGCCGGAGGCCATCCGCCGCGAGCCGGGCTTCAAGGATTTCGTGAAGAACCTTTTCGAGCTGGAGAACCCGGAGCTGAAGCCCTATTTCCGCGACGGCGTGCTGGTCGACGACCTGAGGCATGGCCTGGCCATCTACGCCAAGTTCGGTGTCGACATCGTCACTGCCAGCGCCGAGGTGATCGGCACCAACGGCGTG
>JALOLC010000186.1 GCA_025456175.1 Acidobacteriota bacterium
GGCGCCGAGCCCGAGCAGGAGCTTGGCGCGCACGACGTCGCGGTCGCGGACCGGCAGCAGGCGCAGGAAGGTGTAAGATTCGTTGCGCTCGCTCCAGAGTACCGAGCTGGGCAGCCAGATGAACGCCATCGAGACGATGAATACGGCTATCCCCCTCCTGCCGGCGACCGTCTCAACCAGCGACATCATGACATAGGTCAGGAAATGGGTGACGTAAAAGAAGGAACTCCTGCGGACGATGGCCAGCATGTCAGCCTCCCTGGGTCAGATGGACCAGCACGTCGGAGAGCCTGGCGTTTTCGACGCGCGCGTCGCCTGCGGCCAGGGCGTCGGCCAGACTCGCGCTCATGGCCGGAAAATCGGAGCACAGCCCCGAGTTGCCGAAAGGGTGATGGCGCATGGCAGTCAACCGGGCCGCCAGCGCTCCGTCCAGCGCCCCTTCGCGGAAATGGACCCATTTCCAGCGTGCCAGCAGCTCCTCCTTGTCGGCGGCCAGGATGGCGGCGCCGCGGCCGAGGAACAGAACCTGCTCGGCCACTTCGTCCAGGCCATCGGAGACGTGCGAGCTGATGAGGACCGCCTTTTCGCCGCCGCCGACAAAGGCGCGCAGCGTGTCTTGCAGGAAACGGCGATTGGCGTCGTCCAGGCCGGCCGCCGGCTCGTCGAGCAGCAGCAGGTCGGGTTGATGGGAGAGAGCCAGCGACAGCGAAAAGAGGGTTTTTTGTCCCGCCGAAAGATGGCGGAATTTCTTGTGCGCCGAGATGCGAAAGCGGTCGAGCAGCCCGTAGAAGTAGGCGCCGTCCCAGCGGCTGTAGAACGGCGAAGCGAAGCGGGCGAGCTCGACCGGGGTGTAGTCTGGATAATAGGGCGGCTCCTGGGGACAATACCCGACCCGGTCCTTGATCTCCCTCTCGCCCTCGTCGTAGCCGAGATGGAAGAGGCGGAGATCGCCCGAATCGGCCGGGAACTGGCCGGCCAGGAGCTTGATCAGGGTCGTCTTGCCCGCGCCGTTGGGCCCGAACACGCCGAGTATCCCTCCCGGGGACAAGGTGAGCGAGACCTTGGCGAGATCCATCGTGCTCCTCCTTAATGCCGCGAATGAGCCGCACCAGGTCGTCGGGGCATATGGAGAACTTCGCCCCCGTGCGGACGATGCGGGCCAGCTCAGTGCGGAACTCCTCCAGTTTGCGTGCGCGCAGCCGGCTCGGATCGATGGCCGCCACGAACGACCCCAACCCGGCGCGGGTAATGATGCAGCCCTCGCCCTCCAGGTCGAGGTAGGCTCGCTTCACGGTAATGACGCTGGTCGTGAGCGCCTCGGCCAGCTCGCGGATGGAGGGGAGCTTTTCATTGGCCGCGAGCTCACCCGACGCGATGGCGTCGCGAACCTGGTCGGTGATCTGCTTGTACATGGGATCAGGGCTGGTCGGCGAAAGCGTAATGAACAAGAATCGCTCCTTTCACTTACCGTGCATACCTAATATATACAGTAATATAACTAATCTCTTTTGTCAACTAAAAAATCATCGCGCTTGAAGCTGCCGCCGTGTCGCGTTCCCAATATCGTATAATGGCAATGAGGAGCACGCTCATGAAGAACAACGGCAGGGATTTCCTCAAGGACAAGGTTCGCAGGCAGGTCGATTTTTCCATGACCCCGCAAAGCCGGGGGATTCCCGAACCGCCGTGGCAGAAGCCGTGTGCGTCCGGGGAAAGAAAGATCGCCCTGGTCCCGGCCGGAGACTGGTCGATTCCGGAATGCAGCCTGGAAAAGGCGATCGCCCGACGGCGCTCGCGGCGGAGATTCGCCGGCGCCGACCTCTCCCTCGAGGAGCTGTCTTTCCTGCTCTGGGCCACCCAGGGAATTCGCCCCACCTCCTCCTCGTATAAAAATTTCCGCACCGTTCCCTCGGCCGGCTGCCGGCACGCGCTGGAGACCTACATCGTTGCCCTGCGGGTGGAAGGGCTGGACAAGGCCATCTACCGCTACCTGCCCATCGACCACGCCCTGGTCGAGGCGGCGCGCCTTCCCGGCCTGGAGGGGCATCTCGCCGAGGCGACCTTCGGCCAGCGCTTCTGCGGGACCGGAGCCGCGACCTTCGTCTGGACAGCCATCCCGGCGCGCATGGAGTGGCGCTACGCCGAGGCCTCCTACAAAGTGATTGCCCTGGACGCCGGCCACGCCTGCCAGAACCTCTACCTGGCCTGCGAGAACATAGGCGCCGGCACTTGCGCCGTCGCTGCCTATGACCAGGAGCGGATGGACGAGCTCCTGGGCGTGGACAGCGAGGAGGAGTTCACCATTTACCTGGCGCCGGTGGGCAAGGTAGCCAATAGGCTCGAAGAAGAATGAAGGGGGTGCACGGTATAGGGTTGAAGGTGTAAGGTGATAAAAAAAGATAAGCGAGAAGACACGGCGAGAAAGCCCGACCTGAAGCGCAACAACCTCGACCGCTCGAACTCGCCCTACCTCAGGCAGCATCTGGACAACCCGGTCTGGTGGCAGGAATGGGGCGGCGGGGTGCTTCAGGAAGCGGCCAGGCAGAACAAGCCGCTCTTCGTTTCGGTCGGCTATTCGACCTGCCATTGGTGCCACGTCATGGCCAACGAGGCCTTTTCCGATCCGGCCACCGCCGAATTCCTGAACCAGAACTTCGTCTGCATCAAGGTGGACCGCGAGACGCGGCCCGACATCGACCAGCACCTGATGCAGTTCATGCAGGCCCAGAGCGGCGGGGGCGGCTGGCCGCTCAACGTCTTTCTCACTCCCGACCTGCGCCCCGTCTTCGCCTTGACCTACGCCCCGGCCCAGCCGTCCAGGGGGATGCAGCCGCTC
>JALOLC010000099.1 GCA_025456175.1 Acidobacteriota bacterium
TGGTTTCCTAGAAATGGCAGCCGTCAGATCCATGATTGTACCAATAAAAGGGCCGATTGCAAAGGGCGGCAGCCCCTGATGGCGCCCGCGCGGCCGCAGCGGGTCAGAATACGAAAGCCGGCGCCGGCAGAAAGAGTTCCGCACCCAAGGCCGGCGGAGACACATGCTGCAGGCGGCCGTCCCGCCAGGCAATAAAATAGAGCGCGGGGTCGTCCAGCGGAACGGCAAAGCGGAATTCCACCTGGGTGATGCCGTGCGCATCGTAACCGGTCACCGTCACCTGCACATCCCGGAGCCGGACGACATCTCCTGTCCGCAGCTGCAGCGAAGAGATCCCGCCGCCAATGGCCTCCATGGCCAGGGTATGGGTGTCCAGGCGTCGGAAGTGAAAGGCGCAGGGAGCCCAGGCCAGCACCCGCCAGGCGGACGGCATGGGGAGCCGGAACAGCTGGCGGTAAAAATAGGAATGGAAGCCCAGGACGATGTCCGGGGCAGCGAGCAGCACCACAGTTTTTCCTGCGATCCGCTCGCGGGCCAGCGCGGGGACGGCCATGGCGGCGGCGAGACGCGTGGACATCATCCGCTGGAGGAGGAAGGGGGCGGCCAGCCGCTGGACAGGGGCAAGGGCCAAGTGGATCACGGCCAGCAGCACGCAGGCGCCCCCGGCCAGCCGCTTGCCGGCCCCCGGCTCGCGCCGCAGGATGGTCCACCAGCTGTGCAGCACCAGGGCGAGCACCGCCGCCCCGCCGATCCAGGGGACGACCAGGCAGCGCGAGCCGATGGGCGTGCCGGCGAAGGGGACGGCCGACAGGACGGCGCCAGCAAGCAGCCAGCGCACGGCCTGGCGCTGCGGGGCAGCAGCGCCTTTCCAAGGGGCGCAAAGCAGGACGGCAAACAGCACCGTCAGCACGGCCCCAGTGAAGATCATCAGGGGCCGCAGCTGCGGTCGCAGCACCCAGAGGTCAACATTGCCGCCGGCGACCATGCCGCCAAGAATGACGGCCAAGCGCCCGGGCAGCTCGGCCAGGAAGCGGAGCGGCTCATTCAGGGGGTTGAGATAGCCGCTGCTGGCCGAGGCGCCGAAGCCAAGGAGCCGGTAGAACGAGAGGTACGCCAGGACGAGCAAGGCGGGCGGCAGGCACGCCCGGATGCGCATCCGCCATTCATCCTCGACAGCGAAGGCCTCGTAGGCGAAAACATACGCGCAGGCGCCTAACGCCGCTTCGCTTCCGGCCAAAGACAATGCCAGGGTGACCAGCGAAAGAAAGCGCCCGGCGCGCCACCCATCCTGGCGCCAGCGCACATGGAAATAAAGTCCAAAGACGCCCAGCGCCGCGGCGATGACGATATGGCGGGTCGCCGTCCAGCTGAGGGGGCCATGGATGCCCGAGACGAGAAAAATGGTCAGCGCCAGGCCGGCAAGCCCCTGGGGAAAGAGCCTGCGCAGCAGCAATCCCAGGCCGGCCGCCAGCAGCAGGAACCAGATGACCCCATGGACCCGGTAGCCCAGGGGGCGCAGCCCGAACAAACGGTGGTCCAATGCCAGGAGGGCCGAGCTCAAGGGACGGAAAAAGACCATGCGGAAATCGGGGGCGAAGAACCAGGGAAAGGCCCCGGCGTCCTTCAGAGCCAGCACGCGGTCCGGGTCGCCGTCCGCGATATCGTACAGGCGGAACGGCGCCTGGCCGCCGTAGGAAGAAACGCCCTCGAGGGCCCCCAATTGGATGAAGTCGTCGGCCATAAAGCTGGCGAAAGGCAGCTCGGCCAGCCCGAGAAAAACGGCAAGGAGCGCCACCGGCCACATGCCTTTCAGAAAAAACGGCTTGCTTTTCATCGCGCCCAATTCCGGGAGCAGAAAATTTCCGCCCTTACTTGATCTCCAATCTCTGGCCGTAGCACTTGCGGCACACCGACACGTACTTGTCATTGCCGCCGATCTCGATCTGCGGCCCCTCGCCCACCGGCAGGCCGTTCTTGTACTTGAGCAGCATGGTCGCCTTCTTGGTGCAGTACCAGCAGACGGCCTTGACCTCCTCGACCTTGTCGGCGAAGAGCAGCAGCGCCTCGCTGCCAGGCCGTAGACGATGACCGGGATGTTCAGCTGGTCCACGATGCGCGTCAGCAGGACCACCTGCTCGCGGGTGAGGAACTGCCCCTCGTCGACCAGCACGCAGTCGGGCTTGGCCTCGCGCGCCAGGCCCATCATGTCGGTTTCGCTGTTGATGATGGTGGCGTCGCGTTGAAAGCCCATGCGCGAGGTGATCTTGCCGCGGCCGAAGCGGTCATCGATGGCCGGGGTGAAAAGCAGGGCGTGCTTGTTCTGCTCCTCGTAGTTGTGGGCGATCTTGAGGATCTCGGTGGACTTGCCGGCGTTCATGGTCGAGTAGCGGAAATAGAGCTGGGCCATGGCTTATTCTCCTGGGTCGGTCAATAGCGCCGGCCCTGGGCCGGGGGGTCCTGGAAGGCACGCTGGACGCCGCGGTAGATCGAGAAATCGGGCCGGTTCTCCAGGAAGCGGATCAGGGCATCGGCGCTGGTCGCCCCCAGGGCGCGGCCCGGGTCGCGGTGGCTGAATTTGTAGGAGCTGGCGACATAGCTGGAGACGCCGACCCGGTAGGTCCGGTCCTCGGGGAGCGGCGTGCCGTCGGCGCCGCGCAGCACGATCTCGCGGATGCGCCGCTCGCTGTCGGTGCGCACGGTGTAGGCCATGCCCGAGACCTGCAGGTCGATGTTGTCGCCTCTCCTGAAGGAATCGCTGATCAGCGAGCGGATCTCCTCGGCGTTCATGACGATCTCGACCACCTGGTTGCCGAAGGGATCGAGGGTGTACACGTCCTTGAGCGTGATCTTCTCGGGCAATCGCGGCAAGCGGATGCCGCCCTCGTTCTGGAAGGCGATATCCAGGCCGTGGGCCGCGCGCATGGCGTCGGTCATCAGGCTGCCCAACGCGTCGCGGCCCTCGATGGCAAAAGGGGCCTCAACGATGACGCGGGCGAACGCCGGGTTCTGGTTGAAGCGGGCGATCATGTCCTTGACCTCGGCGTTCTCGGCCAGAGGGCCCTTCAGCTCGATCAGCCCGCCTTTTTTTTCGACCAGGCGGCCGTTGCGCAGCCGCAGCTCGATCCGGCCCAGAAAGCGGTTGTCGCTGCCGGCCTGGGCGACCAGCACGCCGTTGACCGTTTCGGCCGGGTCGACGCGGGTGTGGGAGTGGCCGCCGATGATCACGTCCAGCTCGGGCATCTGCTTGGCCAGCCGCAGGTCGTCTTCGTAGCCGAGGTGGGTCAGGGCCAGGAAGACATGGCCGTCCCGCCGCAGGCCCTTCATGGCGCGGGCCCTGGCCAGCGGCTCGCTGAAGCGCAGCCCCTTGACCCGGTCGGGGTGGGTCGAGGGCAGGCCGTTCTGGGCTTCGACCTGGATCAAGCCGAAAACGGCGATCCTGAGCCCGCTCTTGGTTTGCAGCACGATGGATGGTTGCAGCTGCGGCAACGCGCCCGCCGGCGCCTCGATGTTCGCCGCGACCAGGGGAAAGCGCGCCCGGGCCGCGAAGTTTCTCAGGTTCTCCATGCCGAAGTCGAACTCGTGGTTGCCGGGGGCGAGCAGGTCGACGGCCAGGCGGTTGAGCAGCTCCAGCATCGGTTCGCCCGGCGGCTGGTACTGGTCGATGACTGGGTTGCCGGTGAAGTTGTCGCCGGCGCAGAAAAGGTAGACGTCGCCGCCGCCCTGGCGCTCGCGCTCGACGATGGCCGCCACCTTGGCGAAGTTGTCGATCTTGCCGTGCACGTCGTTGAAGTGGAAGATGACGACGCGGGCGTCGGCGGGCGCCGGGGGCAGGGAGGCGCAGGAAAACCCGGCCAGCACCGACAACAGGAGCAGGATGAACCCGCTGGCGAGGCGCTTGCCGCGGCTCATGAGCGGGGCTCCGCGCGCGGCACGCGCTTGATGTAGAGCTGGGCGCCTTCGCCGAGCTCGCCGTCGAGGCCAACCTCGTGGCCGTGGCCGTCGAAGACCATCTTGCTCCCCTTCTGCACCTGCGTCCAGGTGATCGTGGAGTACTTGCGCAGGACGTCGGCCACCCGCGCTCCGGAAAAGATCTCGACCGTCTTGTGGTTAACTTTTATATGCATGGACTCGAACTCCTTGATAAGAAAATTGATTTTAGTAAAGTGCGAAATTAAAGTCAAGAAATAAGTAGCCTGGGCAATCGCGATGAGTGCCCAGTAAGACTAAAATACCAATTCACATATTCCAAATCCCAAATACGCTGCGCGCCAATTTCCAAATTCCAATGACCAAAACGAAAGCCCTTTCAAATGCAACTTCTCAGTTTGGATCATTGAGTGTTTGGGATTTTGAATTTTCTTTATGTAAGGGCGGTTCGCGAACCGCCCCTACGCCAGGAATTGTCCCCTCCTGCTTGGGCCTTTGGACTTATTCCGCCGTCCGCCGTGCA
Organism: Acidobacteriota bacterium; assembly: GCA_025456175.1. Classification (GTDB taxonomy): domain Bacteria; phylum Acidobacteriota; class Aminicenantia; order UBA2199; family UBA2199; genus UBA2199. Next base: position 4,451 of record JALOLC010000099.1, read on the forward strand.
CCGTCTGGCGCAAACCGGGTTTCCGGTTATGCTATAATCAAATCAAATGAAACACCCAGCTTCCGTCATCCTGACCCTGCCATCATGGCTGAATGAACTGCTGGCCGGGAAGGAAATACTCCTGCCCAGCCCCGAAAAACGGATGCGCTGGGTGATCGGCCTGTCGCGACGCAACGTCGAGGAGCGCAGCGGCGGGCCGTTCGCCGCCGCGGTCTTCGAGCGCGAGTCGGGACGGCTGCTGGGCGCCGGCGTCAACCGCGTCGAGCCGCTGAACCTGTCGCCGGCCCACGCCGAGGTCGTGGCCATAGCTTTCGCCCAGAAGGCGGCGAAGAACTACGACCTGAGCCGGGTGGGCGCCGGCGGCGAGCTGGTCGCCAGCTCCCAGCCCTGCCTGATGTGCCTGGGCGCCGTTCTGTGGTCGGGGATCACCCGCCTGACCTACGGCGCCGCCGCCGCGGACGTCGAGGGCGTGCTGGGCTTTGACGAGGGGCCGCTGCCGCGCGACTGGCAAAGGGAGCTGAACCGGCGCGGCATCACGGTGAAGGGGGAGCTGCTGCGCGCCGAGGCCGTCGCGGTCCTGGAATTGTACAAGCAACTGGCCGGCACCGTCTACAACAGCCGCAGCTCCCTTTAATGCTGTAAACGACCTCACAGCACTAGTGATGGTATTAGGAATCGCAATATAACGATCTATCTATTAGAATTCTATTGATTGCCTTGCTAACACTAACACTTACACTAACACTCTCCATAACTTTGCGCGGTCAATGCGCCGCGTGGCCCGGTTTGGCGTGCCAGATGCGGGTCATGATCAGGGCGCCGATCAAGCTGAAGGGGATGATGCAGGTCACCCAGACCCAGGCGTTGCCTGGCACATGCCCGGCGGCGGCGACGCCGTCCCAGCCGTAGGTCTTCAGCACCCAGCCCAGACCGAAGCCGGTCAGGCCGCTGCCGATGTACTGGACGCCGTCGAGGGCGCCGGCGACGGTGGCCGCCGCCTTGCGGCCGCCGAAGTCCATCGACGCCGTGCCTGAGAGCATGCCGTGGACCCCGAAGATGAACATGGCCGTCAGGCCCAGCAGCACGACCGCCCAAACCTGGCCGAGCCAGGTGCCGCGACCCAGGCTGAAGCCCAGCAGCACCAGCATGGCCACCTGCACCAGGTAGAAGGTGAAGGCCACGGGCGGGCGCCGCGACTGGAACAGCTTGTCGCTCATCCAGCCGCACAGCAGGCCGCCGCAGATGCCGCCGAGCATGAAGGCCACCCCGGTCCACCAGAAGAGCGGCTCTTTCTTGGCCAGGTGGTAGACCTCGTCCAGGTACTCGGTGAAGTAGAGCATGACGCCCTGGCGCACGAAGCCGGTGCAGAACTCGGCGCCGATCAGGAAGAGGATCACCTTGTTGCGGAACACCTTGGCCAGCAGCTCCTTGAGCGGCAGCGGCGCGTCCTCGGCCTGGTGGGCGTTGGAGCCGTCGCCGGTGTCAAAGTCGGCGTGGCCGGCATGGCTGGGGCGGTTGCGCACCAGCAGCAGGTCGACCAGGAACATCGTGCCCATGGCCGCCGCCGGCACGAACCAGATGACGTTCCAGTTGGCGAAGGTGGCCAGCAGCACCGAGCCGATGGTCGTGGCCAGGAAGTAGCCCGAGGAGATCATGATGCCGAAGATGCCGCCGAAGATGCCGCGCTCGCGCACGTGGAACCAGGTGGAGTTGACCTTGACCACCGACAGGGCGCCGAAGCTCTGGAAGTACATGTTCAGGCTCCACAGCCAGCTCATGCTCCAGAGCAAATGCCCCGTCCAGCCGTTGAAGAACATCAGCCCCACGCCCAGGTTGAGCAGGCCGGCGCCCAAAGCGCCGATCAGGATCGCCTTGCGCCCGCCGATGCGGTCGGCCAGCGGACCGTTGATCATGACGCTCAGCCCGTAGGTCCAGAAGCCGAAGGTGGCGATCAGGCCCATCTGCGCCTTGTCCAGATGGTACCAGGCGCCGATGTCGTTCTTGACCACGTTGAAGTTGTAGCGCCCCATGTACATGGTGGCGTAGGTCAGGCCCAGCGGGAACCAGTTCAGGAAGCGCCGGCGGCGGTATTCCTTGGAGTGCTTCAGCGGGTTTCTCACAGGGCCTCCCCGCGCCACAGCTTCCAGAGGCTGCCGAGCACCTCCTCCAGGTGGGCGCCCAAAACATCTGGCTTGTCGGTCTTCTCGGGCATGTTCTCGAAGACGGCGTAAGGCACCTTTCGCCCTCCGGCGGGGAGGAATCTCGGGTCAGCGGCGAATTCGTCCCAGTCCGACTCCTTGTAGAGCATCTCGATCTTCTTGTCCTCCAGCGCGTGCTGCAGGATGGAGTCGGGGCGGTCGGGGTTGTAGCGCCGGCGGTTCTTGCGCAGCGACTCGGGCCAGTCGACCTTGATGTACATTGTGGCGGCATGGTCCAGCACCTGCGGCGAGAGGTGGGAGAAAGCCTCGCGGAAGCCGCCGTGCTCTTTGCCGCGCGCGAACTCGATGAACAGCGTCTTGTGCTCGTGGAAGGCGGGGTCGTCGCGCAGCAGCTTGGCGTAGGCCAGGTTGAGCTTCTTGATCAGGAAGTTCCAGAACCATTTGCCCTTGAAGACGTAGCCGGGCATGGTCTTGCCCTCGTAGGTGAACTCCTTGTCGGTGAGCAGCCGCGGCTGCCCCATCTCCTCCATCAGGTCGTCGTCCTCGAAGCGCTCCCAGAGGATGGGGAAGTCGTCGATCTCCCGGAACTCGCCGATGTGGAAGCGCCGGACGCGCTCGGCCAGGGGCAGTTTCTTCAAATAATCGATGACCTCGGACTTGCCGGCGGCCGGCCGGCCGATGAGGATGATGACATCGAACGTCTTTTTCTCCATGGCGGTTCCTCCTGACGCGTGGCTTCGGCTCGAAGCTCCTATTATAAGAACCACAACATTAATTGCAAGGAGGTTCGACATTCCAGCCATGCGAGTTCAGGGAAGGCAGAGGGAAGAGAGAGGGAAAGACAGAGAGAAGAACAGTGGGAAAGAGCTCAGCGAGAAATTCCCCCACTCTCTCTTCCCTCCTTCTTCCCTCTCTCTTCCCTGTTCTTATCTAAAGCTCTGCGGCCAGCTCGGGGAAATGGCGTCGGAAGGCCTTGCGGGTCACCACGCGGTAGTGGGGGCGGTAGAGCCGCTCGAAGGCGGCCGAATGGTGGGTCCAGGCCAGCGGGTCGAAGGGAACGCCGGCCAGGCGGACCAGCTCGGCGGCGGAGACCGGTATCCGGCCCCGTCTGGCCAGGCGGATCATTTGCCGCCAGGCAATGGCGAACTCCGCGGCGCCTCCGCCGCCCTCCGCCGCCGATTCGCTCATGGCGGCGAATAGGGATTCGACGGAGAGGTCAAGGGCCTTGAAGGGGGCCAGATGGACCCGGAGCACCTTGCCGCCCGGAGCGATGGCTTCGCACAGGGGACCATCTTCAGGTTCCACGCCGGCCAGTTCCTGCTGGAGATAGCGCCGGGCCGCGTTGGGATCGACCAGCAGGTGGCGGGTCCCGGAAACCCCCTGGGCGACCAGCTTGTAGAGATCGGCGGCCTCCATGGCCGGGTAGCGCAGGAAATGCAAGCGGGCCACCTCCTCCCAGGTCGGCATCATGCCGCTTTCATGCCCGGCACGGAGGCCGAGCGGCAGGGCGAAGAGGAGAAGGAATCGGCTGCACGCCCATAACCGCAGGCTCATGCGTCAAGGCCAGGCAGCTTGTCGCCGGAAGCGGGCAGCTCGCCGCGCACGCCGGTAAAGTCGGCCAGGCGGTCCTGGAACTTCTCCGCCTTCTTGGCCGTCTCGTCGTACTTGCCGCTGGCGTTGCCCAGGTGCTTGCCCAGCAGCAGGAAGTCGGCGTGGAACTGGGCGAAGCCCTCCTGGACCTTGACCAGGTCCTTAAGGATCTGCTGGGTGCGCTGCTCGATCTTCAGCCCCTTGAGGCCGAAGGCGATGGCCATCAGGTAGGCGTAGAAGCTGTTGGGCGAGACGGGGATGACGTGCTTTTCCACGGCGTGGCCGGGATGTAGATCAGGGCGAAGTCGTAGGTGCCGCAGTCGGGGCGGATGTACTTGTCGGCGATCTCGTCAACGCGCAGCTTGAAGCTCTTGACGAATTCCTTCCTGTGCTTCTTGCGCCCCTCCTCGTCGCCGGCTTCGAAGAGGCGCACGAAGCTTTCCAGCGGAAACTTGGCGTCGACCGGGATCAGGCGTTCGCCCAGGGTGATGACGGCGTCGACCTTGGTGCCGTCGGGAAAGGCGTGCTGCAGGGTGAAATTGCCGGCCGGCAGCACCTGGCGCAGCAGGTCCTCCAGCAGGTATTCGCCGAGGTTGCCGCGCAGCTTGGGCGCGCGCAGGATGTCCTGCAGCGAGGAGATGTCCTTGCCGATGGCCTTCATCTGGTTGGTCGACTCCTCGAGCATGCCGAGTTTCTTCTGGATCTCGCCGACCACCGCCCCGGTCTGCCCCAGCTGGCTGGTGATGTGGACCTGGGTCTTGTTCAAACTGTCGCTGACCGTGCGCATGATCTCGTTCAGCTGGCCGCTCTGCTGCAGCAGCGCCTGGTTCTGCGCCTGCAGCTGCGCGGTCTTCAGCTCCTGCAGCTGGTTCTTCAGGTCCAGCATCTGCTGGTTGAGGGAGGCGTCGCGCGGCCGCAGCTGCAGCGCCAGCACGGCCAGCAGCAAGGCTACAGCCACAGCCAATAGAACGATGAACAGTGCGGTTTCCATGGATTTTTCCTTTTTCCCCGACTTCAAGGATACGATAACAGAGGGCAGGGTAAATTGCAATGAATCCCAGAAATCCTTCGTGATGCGTAATGCGTGATGCGAAAGAATAAAAGTGCCTTTCTCTTTCTCATCACGCATAACGGAGCCCTGAAAGCCCTTTCACGCATCACGTAGTCTGCTTACGAATACGGAAAGTTGCAATGACAATGCGGATGATGTAAGAAAAGCCAGGAGCAACCATGACGCAAACGACCACTCCAAAAGAGCAGTCCAAGCCCAGCCTGCTGCTGGCCCTCACCCCCCTGGCGGCCATGGCGCTGCTGCTGGGCGTAGGCTACGGCGTTTTCCACCTCCAGGTCCAGGTGCTGCTGATCGCCGCCGCCGCGGTGGCCGGCCTGGTCGGCTGGGGATTGGGATATTCGTGGCTGGAGATGCAGGAGGGCATCGTCGAGAGCGTGCGCAAGGCGCTGCCGGCGATCCTGATCATGCTCTGCGTGGGCATGCTCATCGCCGCCTGGATGGCCAGCGGCACCATCCCCATGCTCCTCTACTACGGGCTGAAGCTCGTCTCGCCGCGCTTCTTCCTGGTCACCGCCTGCCTGGCCTGCAGCGTGACGGCGCTGGCCACCGGCACCTCCTGGGGAACGGCGGGCACTGTCGGCGTGGCCTTCATGGGCATCGCCCAGGCCCTGCAGGTGCCGCTGGGGCCGGCGGCGGGAGCGATCGTGGCCGGGGCCTACTTCGGCGACAAGCTCTCGCCCTTTTCCGACATCCCCAACCTGGCCCCGGTCGCCACCGGCGCCAACCTCTACGACCACCTGCGCCACATGCTCTGGTCGGGAGTGCCGGCCTGGCTGGCGGGACTGGCCGTCTATTTTTTCATGGGGCTGCGCTACGGCGACCTGGCCCTTTGGCTGCAGCGGGCGCCGCTGGCGGAGCTGGCGCGCGCCTTGAGTGCCGGCTTCCGCGCCGACACCGGCCTGGCCGACGTCGACCGCCTCCTCTCGCGCGGCGGCATCATGAGCATGATGGAGACGCTGCTCATCGCCCTGGCCGCCTTCAGCTTCGGCGGCATCATGCAGCGCACCGGCATGCTGGCCGTGGTGCTGGAGCGGGTGACGCGCCTGGCCCGCCGCGCCTGGAGCCTGGCGCTGACCGCCATCGCCTCGTCCCTGGCCACGGCCCTGATCACCGGCAGCTCCTACCTCTCCATGCTCATCCCCGGCGAACTGCTCGCCCCGGCCTTCCGCCGCCTGGACCTGGCGGCCAAGAACCTGTCGCGCATCGTCGAGGAGTGCGGGGCGATCATCGTGCCGCTGGTCCCCTGGAGCATGGCCGGCGTCTACGTCTCGGGCGTCCTGGGCGTGCCGGTGCGCGCCTACCTGCCCTTCGCCTTCCAGAACTATTTCGCGGTGCTGCTGCTCGTCCTCTACTCCGTTACCGGTTTCACCATGGCCAAGCGCCGGCGCGACGACGAGACGCAAGTCGGAAGTTGAATGCGAGGGACAAGCACTCGTCACTTGTCACTCGTTACTTGTCACTGATTTGACAAATCCGAGCCATGTTTTTATACTGAATCCGACCATGGGGAGGCAACAATGAGCGAGAACAAGAGACTGACCAACGGCACGATCCTGCTCGGCGCGATCCTGATCGGCGTCGGCGCCCTGGTGCTGCTGGCCAACCTGGACGTGTTTCACTTCCACTTCAACCTGGGCGACTGGTGGCCGCTCATCCTGGTCGTCCTGGGCGTGATCCACATCGTCGACAACCGCAATATCTTCGATTTCTCGGGGCTCTTCCTCATCCTGCTCGGCGGCGTCTTCCTCATGGCCGAGCTCAACTACATCGGCTGGGGCGACGTCTGGCAGTGGTGGCCGGCGGTGCTGATCCTGCTCGGCGTCTCCATCCTCTTCAAGGGCAAGCCGGCCATGCTGCCGGGCAGCGTCCGCAGCGCCGCGCCCAGCGGCGACCCCAGCCTGCACGTCAGCAACATCCTGGCCGGCAGCGACCGCCGCGTCACCAGCCAGGAGTTCAAGGGCGGCGACGTCTCCAACGTCCTGGGCGGCACCGAGATCGACCTGCTCGAGGCCAAGCTGGCGCCGGGCGAGTGGCTGCTCACCGTCTCCACCGTGCTGGGCGGCGTCGAGATCCGCGTGCCGCGCGACTGGCGCCTCGAGGTAAGCTGGTCATCAAGGCTTCCGCCTTGCTGGGCGGAGTCGATATCAAGAATTAATAAGTAAAAAGTGAAAGGTGAAAAGTGAAAAGTAAGAGGAAGCCCACCAGAACCACTTACATAGTAGAACCATTTCCCGACGAACATATAAAACTGAATTTCTTTACAGGAAAATATGCTTCAGCGATTGCTTCGCAGGGTTAAAGTTCTTCACATTTCACTTTTAACACTTCACTTTTCACTGAGCCTGTTTCTTAGCTGAGTCGATCACCTGCTGCATGACGCGCATCGCGTTGCCGCCCCAGATCTTGGCCACCTGCTCCTCGCTGTAGCCGCGGCGGGCCAGCTCGATGGTGATGTTCTTCAGCTCGGTGACGTCGCGGCAGTCG
>JALOLC010000187.1 GCA_025456175.1 Acidobacteriota bacterium
GGTCATCCCGGCGCTGAACCGCCAGCGCGTTCAGGCTGGTGGCGATGCCGCCGGTGTGCAGGTTGACCTGGTTCTCCAGGTCGCCGTAGGCCAGCGCGTCGGTCGACATCAGCCCCACCAGCTCGCTGTAGAGCTGGACATAGGGGATCAGTTCCTGGCCGACGGCGCCGGCGTCGAAGTAGAGGTCCAGGTAGACGATCCCCTTGGTGAAGGTGTCGAAATGCAAAAGCGGCGTCCCGGCCAGGGATTCCTTCTTGAGGGGCAGGTCCTCCTGCTTTTTCTCGATGTCGGCGATCTCGAGCAGGGGGATCGTCTGCAGCGCCGCGGGGTCGTCCTGCCGCTGCTGATAGGCGAGCAGCTCCTTGGTTTGCGTCACGATGCGCGCGATCTCCTCGGGGCTCATTTTCGCCTTGATCGCGGCCAGCTTGCGCTCCAGCTCCGCCGCCAAGTCCTTTTCCAGCCCCGGCTTGGGCTGCAGCACCACCGTGCAGGCATGGGGGTTGTTCAGCAGGGCCTTCGCGCAGAGCTTCTCGAAGTATTTCTGGTCCAGCTTGGAGCGGATCGTCGCCAGCTCCTTGTTGAAGGAGAGGGTGATGAACGGGCTGTCGCCGAACAGCCAGCCGGGGGCGGCCATCATTGCGCCCATGATCCCGGTGAACGCCCCGCGCCCCTCGCGCAGGCTGAATTCATGGCGGTTGATGATCCCCTCCAGGGTCGTGCGGTCGAAGCCCTTGGCCGCGACCTCCTTGAGGGTGTCGCGGTACGCCTGCTCGAAGCGCTCCAGGTCCTCGCCCTCGGCGTTGGTGACGGTTACGGTGAAGACCGGCTGCTGGATGCTGTCGGCGTACGCCGAGACATCCTGGCCGATCCCCGCTTTCTGCAGGGCGAGGCGCAGCGGTGCCGCCTGGTGGTTGACCAGGGCTTCGGCCAGGATCTCCAGGGCGATGTTCAATTCCTGGTCAATGTTCAGGCCGTAGACGCTGCTGCGGGCGATATAGGTCTTCGCCGCCACGGCCGTGCCCTCGGGCACCCCATAATGCCCAAGCACCCGCTTGGGCTCGGCCAGCGGCTTTTGCGGCGGGATGCGGCTGTCCACCGCGATCGCGTCATACCCCGAGAGGTAGTTCGCGTTGATGAAGGCCAGTTCTTTGTCCATGTCCCCGTTGCCGTAGAGGTACAGGTAGCTGTTGGCCGGGTGATAGTATTTTTTGTGAAAGTCCTTGAACTGCTCCTGGGTCAGCTGCGGGATGGCGTCGGGATGGCCTCCCGACGAGTTCGCATAGTGGTTTTCCGGGAACAGGGCCTTGCTCATCAGGAAGTCCAGCTGCCGCTCCGGCGCCGAATAGGCGCCCTTCATCTCATTGTAGACGACCCCTTTGTAGGTCAGCGGCCCTGCCGGCGATTCCAGCTCGTAGTGCCAGCCCTCCTGCTGGAGGATGCGCGGGTCCCTATGCAGCAAGGGCTTGAACACGGCATCCAGGTAGACGTGCATCAGGTTGGCGAAGTCCTTGTCGTTGCGGCTGGCCACCGGGTAGACGGTGTAGTCGCTGCTGGTCATGGCGTTGAGGAAGGTGTTCAGCGACCCCTGGGAGAGGACATCGAACGGGCTCTTCACCGGGAAGTGCTCCGAGCCGTTCAGCACCGAGTGCTCCATGATGTGCGGGATGCCGGTGTCGTCGGGCGGGGGCGTCTTGAAGGCCACGCTGAAGACCTTGTTGTCGTCCTTGCTGACAACCTTAAGCAGGCGGGCGCCGCTCTTGACGTGCCGGAACAGGTAGCATTCCCCGTCCAGCTCCTTGACGAACTGCTTCTGCTCCAGGGCTTTGCGGTCGCTGATTTTTTCTCCGAGCCGTCCGGCAACAGGGGCAGTGCCAGGGCGATAACAACGGTTGCAAGGATCAATTTTTTCATTATTCCTCCTGAACAAAGGGCATGGTCACACAGTCTTTCCGATGTGCGCAACGATCAGCAGCAGCGCAGCTGCCCATACAACGATTGTAAGGGCGGGCGGCAAAAAAATCAAGACGTGAAGCAACAGCTGGAGCGGCGCCTGGGGTCAGGTTTTCCCGGTCATTTCTCGGACAGGAGGGTCCTGATCTTGGCGCCGATGGCGGCCTCGTTGCCCGAGCCGACCTTGATGTCGTAGACACTGCCGGCCTTGTCGATGAAGATCATGGTCGGAATGCCGGCGATGCCGTAATCCTCGAAATTGTCGCCCCTGTCGGCGATGGCCACCGGATAGGACATATGCCAGCGCTCGACAAAGCCCTGGATCAGCGCCCGCTCCTCGTCGGCGCCGACGGCCCCTTTGTTCTGGACGTCGTCGCTGTAGCGGCCGTAGAGCTTGGTAAAACCGATGACGACCAGCCCCTTGGCCTTGAGCTCGTCATAGTCCTTGACCAGGGCGGGAATGACCTGGCGGCAGGGGCCGCACCAGGGGGCCCAGAAGTCGATGACCACCACCTTGCCCTTCAGTTTCTCGAGGGCCAGGGGCGCCGAGTTGAGCCACTTTTCGGCGGCGATGGCCGGCGCCGGTTTGCCGATGAAATCGAGCTGCCTCAAGGCCGACTGCAGCGATTTCGCCTCGCGGCCGCCGCTGAACTCCTTGAGCCCATCCTGCAGGACCGTGCGCGCCGCGGCCAGGTCGCGCTTCTCGACGGCGATCTCGGCCAGGGTGGTGAACAGGTAGACGCGGTATCCGCCGTAGGGCTTGGGCATCTCGGCGAT
>JALOLC010000100.1 GCA_025456175.1 Acidobacteriota bacterium
GACCTCGACCGCGCCGTCCGCGCCGTCCACGACGAGTTCTTTCCGTGAAAGGAAAATTTGAACGTGGGGTCTTGATTCAGTGAAAAGTGATTGGTGAACAGTGAAAAGTAAAAAGCGAAACCAGGCGCACTATTTTTCGTCGCGTTGCTTTGAATCTTTCACTTTTCACATTTCACTTTTAACTCGACGCCGGGATATCTATCGAGGTTATTCCTTGTTTCCGAAATCGATGTCGTCGGGAAGTTCGTTGACGTCGCGGACGCCCTGGTGGGGGAAGTGGACGGCGAGCAGGCGGCCGCATTCGCCGATGCCGCGGATCAGCCCCTCGTTGAACTTCCCCTCCTTGAAGTCGCCGGACATGACGGCGACAAGCTTGTCCCAGAACTCTTGGCCGACTTTGCGGTGGATGCCCTCGTCGCCGAGGACGACGAAGCGGTGCCGGGCGGGAACGACGAAGAAGAGGATGCCGTTGCGGTCCTGGGTGGCGCGCATGCCCATGCGGTCGAAGGCCCGCTCGGCAGCGCGGCGGACGCTGCCGTAGAAGAAGCGCGAGACCGAGACGCGGATCTCGCCCGATGTTTCTTTCTCGGCGGACGCGATCGCCGCCTTGACGCGGTCGTCATCGATGATCGCCAGCAGCTTGTGTTGGCTCATGAATGCCATGGATCCCTCCCTACCACGAGCCGGAGGCGCCGCCGCCGCCCGAACGGCCCCCGCCGCCGGAAAAGCCGCCCCGCCCGCCGCCGCGCCCGCCCGACAGGATGGTGAACAGCAGGTAGAGCGCCAGCGAGGGATTGGTGATGAACAGAATGATGAAGAACAGGATGCCGATGCCGATGAGGACCTTCTCGAACAGGGTCAGCGGCCGCCCGGAGCCTGTCCGCTCTTCCCCGCCGCCAGCGGCTCCCTCGCCGGCAATGACCGCGGTCAAGCGGTCGATGGCCGCGCGCACGGCGCCGTCGTTGTCGCCATTCTGCAGCCGCGGCACCATCTCTTCGTTGATGATGCGCCCGGCCAGCGCGTCGGGCATTTTTCCCTCGAGGCCATAGCCGACCTCGATGCGCACGCGCCTGTCCTCGGCCATGAGGAACAGAACCAGGCCGTCGTCCAGCCCGCGGCGGCCGACCTTCCACGCCGCGAAGGCCCTGACCGCCCAGTCCTCGATCGGGGTGATGCCCGTGGACCTGCCGATGTAGACAAGGAACTGGTGGCCGCTCGAACGTTCGTACTCCTCGAGGCGGGCATCGAACTCAGCGGCGGCCGACGAGGAGAGGAAGCCGGCCTCGTCGGTAAGCCAGCGCTGGGGCGAAGCCGGGATCGGGGCCTCGGCCCCGGTGCCGGCCTGCGCCAGCGCGCCGGCGGCCAGTGCGCAAAAGAGCAGGCCGGCCAGCGCCGGCAGGGAATAACGCCGTGATTTCACTGACTAGAACTGGACCTTGGGAGCGGTCTCCGCCCCGGCCTGGGACTTGAAATAGGCTTTCTCCTGGTAGCGCGTGCCCAGGAAATTGGCGACGATCACCGTGGGAAAGCGCATCCTCTTGGTGTTGAAGGCCTGCGCCGCCTCGTTGAAGCGCATGCGCTCGACGGAGATGCGGTTTTCGGTCCCCTCGAGCTGCACCTGCAGGTCGCGGAAGTTCTGCGTGGCCTTGAGGTCGGGGTATTTCTCCACCACCACCATCAGCCGCGACAGGGCCGAGGACAAGCCGTCCTGGGCCTGCTGGAACTTGGCGAAGGCCGCGGGATCGCTGGCCGGGTTGCTGCCCAACTGCACCTGGCCGACCTTGGCGCGGGCCTCGGTCACGGCGGTGAAGGTCTCCTTCTCGAAGTCGGCGGCGCCCTTGACCGTCTCCACCAGGTTGGGGATGAGGTCGGCGCGGCGCTGGTAGGCGTTCTCCACCTGCGCCCATTGCGACAGCGCCTTCTGGTCAAGGGAAACCAGGCCGTTGTACGCGCCCATCACCCACAGGGCCAGGATCACCACCAGGCCGATCAAAATTCCCACAGGACCCAACAATTTCTTCATTTTTTTCTCCTCCACGTATGCGTTCGATCAAAACAATGCGATTCGTCCGGATTAATTGTAACCCCAAAGCATGACCAATGCAAGGGATGGACCACGGCTCAGGAAAGGACGCCAAGGCCGCGGTGCTTCGCGGCGATCGCGGCAGCCAGGTTGTCCAGGGCCTGGAAGTCCTTTTCCGCGGGCGCGCCCTTGGCCAGGACCGGCTCCAGCAGTTCGACCTTGACATTGCCCAGGGAGGCCACCAGGCTCTCCACCATCCTGCCGCCCCAACCAAAGGACCCGATGATCGCGGCGAACTTCAATTTCGGCCGCAGGGCGTTGACCAGGAAGGCGGCATAGGCCGCCGCCGGGTGGGCGCCGCCCAGAACCGTGGGCGTGGCCAGGACTACGGTCGAAGCGTCCACGAGCTCCTTGGCCAGCTCGCCGATATCGGTTTGCACCAAATTGCAGGGGACGACGCAGACCCCCTGGCGGATCAGGGCTCCGGTCAGGTGCTCGACCATCTCGCGGGTGCTGCCGTGCATGGAAACGAAGGGGATGACGGCGACATTTTTCGTCGCCTCCGCGGCCCAATCGCGGTAGGCGTCGAAGATAAAGGCCGGGCGCGGATAGACGACGCCGTGGCTGGGAGCGATCGTGTCGATGGCCATCCCCTGCAGCTTCTCCAGATGCTTGCGGATCAGCGGCCGGAAGGGCATCATGATTTCGGCGAAATAGCGTTTGGCCGCCTCCAGGGTGCGGCACTCGTCGCAGAGGACGGGGCGGCACTGGGCCAGATGGGCGCCGAGGAAGTCGCAGCTGAAAAGCACCCGGTCTTCGCGCAGGTAGGTGACCATGGTCTCGGGCCAGTGCACCCAGGGCATCAGGATGAATTCCAGTGTCCTGCCGCCCAGGTCGAGCGTTTCGCCGTCGGCCACGACGCGGAACCTGCTTTCCGGGATCGGCAGCAGGTCCCGGAGCATGGCCTGGCACTTGTCGTTGGTAACGACCACGGCCTCGGGAAAGATCTCCAGCATTTCGGGGATGGACCCGGAGTGGTCCTGCTCGGCGTGCTGGCTGACGATGAAGTCGATGCGGGTTACGCCGGCCTCCTGCAGGTTGTCCAGCAGCTCGCCGGTTTTGGTCGGGTCGACCGTGTCGATCAAGGCGGTTTTGTCGGCACCGCGGACGATGTAGGAGTTGTAGGAAGTGCCGTCGGGCAGGGGGATCAGCTCGTCAAAAAGCCGCCGGTCCCAGTCGATCGCCCCCACCCAAACAATACCCTCTTTGATTTGCATGGCTGCCATGTTGCCTCCGCAATTGAATGCCCGTCTTTCCGGAGCGGATCATCTCCGGGCCGGACGCGCTAGCCTACGGGCTCGAAGGAATCCTTGCCCGCGCCGCAGACAGGGCAGACCCAGTCCTCGGGAATATCCTCGAAAGCGGTTCCCGGCTTGATCCCCGAATCGGGATCGCCGTCGGCGGGGTTATATACGTAACCGCACACATTGCATACATAGTTCTTCATGTCAGTTTCCTCCATTCCGCAGCGGGTGGGATCGGCGCGTCCCCGCGTCCCGGCCGCGCGGCCCATCATTATAAGGGCAATCCCCCCGCAAGTCAACGCAATTGCCTACTTGCCCTCCAGGGCCTTGATCATGCGGATGATCTCGGCTTTCTGGGCTTCGTCGCGGGTCTTGCCCATGGCCAGCTCCAGCTGGTCGAGGGCCTTCTTCTTGTCGCCCAGCCTGGCCGCGACCCGGGCGCTGTTCACCAGGTAGCCGGGGTCGGGGCTCGTGAGCAGGGCGAGGGCCTTTTCGAAGCTTTCCGCGGCCTCGGCCGGCCGGTTGAGTTTCTCCAGCGCCAGTCCCTTCAGGTTGTGCAGCGGGGCGAAGCGCTTGTTCAGCATCAGCCCTTTTTCCGCGTAGCGCAGCGCCGGCTCGAATTTGCCCTGCTGGATCTCCAGCACCACCAGGTTGGCGAAGGCGTTCTCCGGGGTCATGTACTCCTCGGCATTGGCGGCGACCAGCAGATTCTCCTTGGCCTTCTCGTACTGGCCGAGCTCGGTGTACACCGCGCCCAACAGGTTGTAGGCATCATAGAATTTCGGGCTGACCCGCAACAGGCGCTCGAGCACCTCGATGGCCGGCTTGAACTCCCGGCGATAGACGCGGACCAGCGCCATGCCGTTCAAGGCCTGCGGCAGCTGCGGGTTCTTCTTCAACGCTTCGGCCAGCGATTTCTCGGCCAGGTCCAACCGGCCGCCGTTGAGATGGCCGATGCCCTCATTGGCCAGATACTCGGCCGTACCGGGCTGCAGCTGCCCGGGCGAGGTACGCGTTTTTTTGCCGCCGCAAGCCGACAATACAAACACCACAAGCAAACCGATCAGAATGGTTCTCATTTTTCCCCCTTCAGCCCCTTGACCCGATACACTTTGACCGGCCTGGAGAGGCCGGTCAGTTTTTTATCGCCCAGAAGCTCGAACTCGAAGCGCTCCCGGGTCAGTTGGTAGGTCTGCTCGGACACCGCGATCTCATCGCGGCCGGCCACCGTCGACTCCAGGCGCGAGGCGATGTTGACCGTGTTGCCCAGGACGGTGAACTCCAGCCGCTTGGGCGAACCGAAATCCCCGGAGATCAGCTTGCCGGAGTGGATGCCGATGCGCACCTGCACCCGGTTCTCGGCCTCGGCCTGGCGGTTGAGTTCACCCAGCCGCGCCATCATCTCCAGGGCGGCGGCGATGGCCCGCTCGGCGTGGTCGGCCGCCGCCAGGGGAACGCCGAAGGTGGCCATGATGGCGTCGCCGATGAACTTGTCCAATGTGCCGTTGTGCCTAAAAATGATCTCGGTCATCTCGGTGAAGAAGTTGTTCAGGAACATGCCCACGGCGATGGGGGTCATTTTCTCGGCCCGCGAGGTGAACTGGACGATGTCCATGAACAGCACCGAGGCCTCCGACTCGCGGTAGGGCATGAACTCGCCGGTATTGCTGTCCTGGAACTCCATCAGCCGCGAGACCACGGCCGGCGAGTGGTAGCGCTCGAAGCGCGCCCGCAGGCGCCGCTCGCGGTTCAGCTTTTCCAGGCTGTTGGCCCCCTCGATGGCGAAGCCGGCGAAGTGGGCAATGATGGACATGACTTCCAGGTCCTTCTCGGCGAACACCTGCGAGAGGCTCGAGGTGTCGACGTAGATCAGCCCGTAGATGCAGTCCTTGGTCCAGATGGGCACCGAAATGGCCGAGGTGATGCCGTACATGATGACGCTGTTGGAGGAGTCGAAGCGCGAATCGTTGCGCGTGTTGGAGGAGAGGATGGCCACCTTCTCGTGAATGGCCTTCAGGGCGATGGTCTTGGAGATGTTGGCCACGTCGTCGGTTCGCGCCTGCATGGAATAGGTGAACTTGAGCAGGATGTCGTCCTGCTTCTCGTCGTAATAGAAGATGAATATTTTTTCGGGGCGGACAAAGCGGAAGATGACGTCGCCGAGCTTCTGGAAGCTCTCCTCGATGTCGGGGGAGGTGATCAGGCTCTTGCCCAGGGCGGTCAGCGAGGCCAGGAAATTCGGCTCCTCGCTCTTCCGCTTGGGCTTCTGCTCGGCCTGCAGCAGCTGCTCCAGGGGCACCATCATCGAGATCTTCTGGTCGTCGGAGTCGCGGTAGCCCTCGCCCTTGGCGACCGCCAGGTAGCTGAGGATGGTGCGGCCGATGGTGATCCTGTCGCCCACCTCCAGCGCCTTGGACTGGACGCGGCGGCCGTTGACGTAGCAGCCGTTGGTGCTGTGCATGTCGGAAAGCTTGAAGCCCTTGGCGGTGCGCTGCAGGCGGCAGTGCTGGCGCGAGACCGTGTTGTCGGCCAGCTCGATGTCGTTCTCGGGCAGCTTGCCGATGATCACCGAGTCCTTGGCCAGGTAGAAGACCTTCAGCTCGTCGTCGACCAGGTATTCTAGTTTGAAGTCCATTCGTCCTTCAGGCTCCGGGTCATCAGGTTGCGGACGGCCTCGCGCGCGTCCAGGCCTTCGAAAAGCACGCGGTGCACCTCGCGGGAGATGGGCATCTCGATGCCCAGCCGGGCGGCCAGCTGCCGGACCGCCTTCGTCGTCTCGACGCCCTCGGCCACCATCGGCGTCGCTTTTTCCGCCGCGGCCAGGGTCTCGCCCAGGGCGATGCGCCGCCCCAGCTGGAAGTTGCGCGACAGGCTGCCGAAGCAGGTCAGCATCAGGTCGCCGATGCCGCCCAGGCCCCAGAAGGTCTCGGGCCGGGCCCCCAGGCGGATGCCCAGGCGGGAAATCTCCACGTTGGCCCGCGTGACCAGCGATGCCGTGGTATTGTAGCCGTAGCCCAGGCCG